>JAILDI010000117.1 GCA_024689525.1 Bacteroidales bacterium | reverse complement strand
GCGTAGCTTATCGCCTGGAATGTGTAGAAACTTATGCCGATGGGAAGTGCGATGTCGCCAATCTCGAAGTTGCTCCGGATAACGTCGTGGAGTATGAATCCGGTGTACTTGAAATACAGAAGGGCGCTAAGGTCGATGATGACCGTGGCGGAGAGGAAAAGCTTTTTCCATTTTTCATCGGCCTTTCTCATCTGCTCCACAAGGAACCAGTTTGCGGCAGCCGTTGCGGGAAGAAGCAGCATCAGCCAGCCGTTGGCCTTGTAGAAGAAGAAGAGGCTGAATGCCAGCACCCACAGCATCATGCCGGTTTTCGTGCTCTTCTTCAGCAGCGCGTACACTGCAAGGAAAAGCATGAATATCAACCAAAAACCCATACTCAGGAAGGGGAGCCCCCCGGATACGGGTTCGGTGAAGAAACGGCCAAGGTCCTGTGCCGCCAGGTTCCAGTCGATAGGGTTCATCAGTCTTTGGGCGAGCGCAGGATTTGTACGTGATGTGTCTTGGGCGTGTCCTTGTCGGGCGTTTCCCAGCGGATGGGATGGGCGCTGGAAGTGCGCAGCCACGTGGCGATGGAATCGGCCCACATATTATAGGACTTCATGTCCGGATGGCATCCGTCGCGGGAGCGGGTGTACCTCAGATTCAGCGAGGGATAATAATGGCTGGGGCCGCACTGCTCCTCCAGGATGCGGTTGATTCCCGTGTCCGGCTTCCAGTTGGGCGGGCCTATCCATATATAAGGTATATTGCCGACTTCCTGAAGGATGCGCTTCACCGCGGCTTCCCTTTCATCCAGGTTGCGAACGAAAAGTTCGTTGGCACCCATACTGATGAACAGGTACGTGGGGTTGTACTTGCGGATGAAATGAGTGACCGTGTCGCCCCTGGCCCAGTATTTCGACGAAGAGCTGTACCAGATTACGCACTGGAGCTCGTGCCCGTTAGCCACGCAGTACTGCGACATACGGTAGCGCAGCCCCTCTATCATCGAATCACCGAAGAGAAGGATCCTGTGGGCCGATGTGTCCGGCCCCGCCGGCATGGGCGGTTCTTCCAAAACCTCTGTTTCCGCCACGGCCGCAGTGTCCCTGAACCAGTGGGAATAGTCCAGGGTACGGAACTTCCCCTTCCCGCAGAAGGAGGGAAGGAGAATGAAAAGTGTGGCTGCAATGGCCAGGAGGCCGATGATTTTCAGATACTGTTTCAAACTATCCAAGGAAGCTCAGCAGGATACCGGCAGCAACGGCCGAGCCGATAACACCTGCAACGTTGGGTCCCATGGCATGCATGAGAAGGTGGTTGGTAGGATCCTGCTCCCTGCCCACGACCTCACTCACACGGGCGCTGTCCGGCACTGCCGACACGCCTGCGTTGCCGATGAGCGGATTGATCTTCTTTGCGGGGTTCTTGATGAATACGTTCATCAGTTTCACGAACAGGACGCCGCAGGTAGTTGCGATCACGAAGCTCAGAAGGCCGAGTCCGAAGATGAGGAGGGATTTCACGGAGATGAACTTGTCGGCCTGGGTGGATGCGCCCACGGTAAGGCCGATAAGGGTGGTGACCACGTCGATGAGCGGTCCGCGGGCGGTTTCCGCCAGACGGCGGGTTACGCCGCTTTCCTTAAGCAGGTTGCCGAAGAACAGCATTCCAAGCAGAGGCAGGCCGCTGGGCACGATGAACGCGGTGATAAGGAAGCCGATGATGGGGAAGATGATCTTCTCCTTCTGCGACACCACGCGCGGTGCAGGCATATGGATGAGCCTTTCCTTCTTGGTGGTGAGCATGAGCATGATGGGCTTCTGGATAACCGGCACCAGTGCCATATATGAGTAGGCCGATACCGCTATGGCGCCCATAAGGTCGGGCGCCAGCTTGGAGCTGAGGAAGATGGCGGTGGGACCGTCGGCCCCGCCGATGATGCCGATTGCACCGGCCTCGTTGGGAGCGAATCCGAATGTCATCGCAAGCAGGTACGCGCCGAAGATACCCATCTGGGCGGCGGCGCCGATGAGGATAAGCCTGGGCTGGGATATGAGGGCGCTGAAGTCGGTCATTGCGCCTATGCCAAGGAAGATGAGCGGGGGATACCAACCCTGCCGCACGCCCTGGTACAGGATGTTAAGCACCGAGCCGTCTTCATAAATGCCGATGTTCAGTCCGGGGAACATGGGGATGTTGCCCACAATCATACCGAAGCCGATGGGCACCAGCAGCATAGGCTCCCACTCCTTGACGATTGCAAGGGTGATGAAAACGATGCCTATGCCAATCATCACCAGGTTCTGCCAGCTGCAGTTGGCAAAACCGGTGTATTCCCAGAATTGGGCTAATGACTGGAAAATATGTTCCATCAGGCAAGGCTTACGATAGGCGCACCCTCAAGGATGGAGTCTCCCTTGTGAACGTGGATGGCGGAAATGGTGCCGTCCTTGGGTGCGGAAATCTCGTTTTCCATTTTCATTGCTTCCAGCACGGCCACTTTCTGGCCTGCCTTCACGGCCTGGCCTTCCTTGACGCTCACCTCGATGATGACGCCGGGAAGGGGAGAGACCACCTTCTCCTCCGCGCCGCCGGCGGGCTTGGCCGCAGGAGCGGCAGCAGCGGCGGGTGCGGGAGCGGCTGCCTGCTGGGGAGCAGGTGCGGGTGCCGCCACGGGGGCGTTCTCGAGCTCTACGCTGTAGTCCTTTCCGTTCACGTTTACGGGAAGCAGTTTCCCATCAGCTTCACCAACGGCCACGTTGTACTCTTTGCCGTTGATCTTGAACTTATACTCTTTCATTATTCAGGTTTTTTTCTAAAATTCAACTGTTTGTTATTCCAGGCCGATGCGGTGCGCCTGATTGTGATGAAGCCTGGCTCGATGTCGTGAACGCCGGTGCTGAAGTGCAGGTAGAGGGCTGCAGCGATTGCTGCATAATCCTCGCCGCAGGATTCCATATCCAGGGCGGCTGCGATAACCGCAGCAATCTCTTCATCAGGCTGTGCCTTGGTCTTGGGCTGCTTCTTGGGCTTTGCGGGAGCGGCCTTGCGCTTGGCAGGACGCTCGAAGAAGAGCCAGAAGAGGAACCAAAGGATGGCCAGGGCTGAGAACACCACACTCACCGATACGATGGAAAGCGTCCAGCCGTGAGGGTCGGTTTCCGCCATTCGCTGCGCCTTGCTGCCGCCGGTCTGGGAGCCGTTGAGGATTGCCGGAGAAGGCTCCGCCGGTGTTTCCACCGGGACGAAGTGCTTCTGGCGAAGGTCATCGGCCAGTTTCATTACCGACTTTCCGACGGGCAGGGTTTCCGGCACTTTAAGGGAGTCGATAATGGTGCGTCCGTCGTTGGAAACCAGATATACGCAGGAGCCGGGGGCAAGAGTGAAGCCGGCGTAGAAGGTTCCGTCTTCACTCCTGCCGGAGGCATAGAAGAGCACTACCTGACGGGGGCCCAGTTTTGTGCGATTGTCGCTTTTGGGGATTATGCTCTTCTTGAGGTCGTTGCGGTCGTCCGTGAGGAAGCAGCCGCCGAAGTTCACGGTTCCGGTGGAGGTGTTGTACAGCTCTATCCAGCCGCTGCGCCTGCCGTAGCCGTCGAGTATCCCCGTGGAGTCCGGCTCCGCGAGGGCCTCGGAGATTATGAGGTCGCTCACGTTCTGGGCCCGCAGCATAAGCGCGGACGCCAGGATTGCAAACGAGAGTATTATTGTTTTCCTGATCATAGAGGCAGGTTGTCGTGTTTCTTGGCGGGAACGTCCAGGCGCTTGCCTTCAATCTGGTCCAGGGCGCGGATAACGCGGAAGCGGGTGTTGCGGGGCTCGATTACGTCCTCGATGTAGCCCTTCTGCGCTGCCTGGTAGGGGTTGGAGAAGAGTTCCTCGTATTCCGCCTTCCTGGTGTCGAAGATTTCGGTTGCGTGCTCCGGATCCGCCTTGATGTCCTTGGCGAAGAGGATGTTCACTGCACCGTCGGCCCCCATGACTGCAATCTGGGCGCTGGGCCAGGCGTAGTTCACGTCGCCGCGAAGCTGCTTGCAGCTCATCACGATATGGGCGCCGCCGTAGCTCTTGCGAAGGGTTACGGTTACCTTGGGCACGGTGGCCTCGCCATAGGCGTAAAGGAGTTTTGCGCCGTTGGTGATGATGCCGCCGTATTCCTGCTGCGTACCGCAGAGGAACCCGGGGACATCGACCAGCGTTACAATCGGGATGTTGAAGGCGTCGCAGAAGCGTACGAAACGGCCGGCCTTGCGGGAGGCGTTGATGTCAAGCACGCCGGCGAGCACCTTGGGCTGGTTGGCCACGATGCCCACGCTGCGGCCGCCCAAATGGGCAAATCCCACGATGATGTTTTTGGCCCAATCGCGGTGAATCTCGAAGAATTCGCCGTCGTCGGCAATGGCGCTTATGACGCCGTACATATCGTAGGCTGTGTTGGGATTGTCCGGGATAATGGCGTTGAGGCTGTCTTCCACACGGCTGATGGGATCCTGTGTGGGCCTCTCCGGAGCGGTTTCCATATTGTTCTGGGGCAGGAAGCTCAGGAGTTTCTTGATGGTGGCGATGCCTTCCTCCTCAGAGTCTGCCGCGAAGTGTGCCACGCCGCTCTTGGTGGAATGCACGGATGCGCCGCCAAGCTGCTCGCTGTCCACAACCTCGCCGGTTACGCTCTTCACTACGGCAGGGCCGGTGAGGAACATATAGGAGGTGTTTTTCACCATCAGGGTGAAGTCCGTGAGGGCGGGGGAGTACACCGCGCCGCCTGCGCAGGGACCGAAGATACCGCTGATCTGGGGAACCACGCCGGAAGCGAGGATATTGCGCTCGAAGATATCGGCAAAACCTGCCAGGGCGTCGATTCCCTCCTGGATGCGTGCTCCGCCGGAGTCATTGAGGCCGATTACCGGAGCCCCGTTGCGAACAGCCATGTCCATGATCTTGCAGATTTTTTCGCTCATGGTCTTGGACAGTGAACCGCCGCTGACGGTGAAATCTTGTGCGAATACATAAACCAGGCGGCCGTCGATTGTTCCGCAGCCCGACACCACGCCGTCGCCGTCCGGATGGTCGTTCTCCATGCCGAAGTTGGTGCAGCGGTGGTGCATAAACATGTCGTACTCTTCGAAGCTGCCGGGGTCCAGAAGGAGCTCCAGGCGTTCGCGGGCCGTAAGCTTGCCCTTGGCGTGCTGCGCCTCGATGCGCTTTTCGCCACCGCCCAGACGGGCCTTCGCCCTGCGGTCCACCAGCTTCTGAATGTTGTCTGTTTGAATGCTCATACTATAGTTGAATATTGTCAAGCGAACTCAAAATGGCCTCCATCCTTCTGTGGCAGGCGGAATGAGCGCCCAGCCTCAGCAGTATGTAGCCCAGCGTTGTGGCAGAATTGCCTTCGCGGAAACTTGCAGCCCATTCTCCCTCAGTGGAGGTGGGCTCCAGGGACACGGTGACAAACTGGTTGTAAAGTCTGTCGCTACAGTCCAGCACCATCTCCCCCTGCTCCCCGCTCACGCTTCCGTAAATCGACAGCACGGCACGCACTCTCCGCATGGCGTCGTCCATTCCGGACGCCCTGAAACGGGCCGTTCCGCTGTCCATTAACTTTACTTTCGCAATGTCTCCCATACAATCTCACAAATATAATGATTTTTTATCATTATCCCTATCAGTTAATTGAAAGAAAAAGCCGTAGTGGAGTCGCACTGACCGTCTTACCGTGGGGGGCGACCACGATTTAGGTCATTATCGTGGATGAATTGCCCCTTTCCCCCGTGGGGGGCGACATTGTGATACTCGGGGCTCATAAGCGATCCTACCGGTCCACTCAAGTTGCAGGGTGTGCTCAAAAACGGGCATTTTCGGGCTCATCGGTGCTGGCCTATGGACCTGTGTGCACGTTTAGAATCCTTCATTGCGCCTGAAGGTACCGCGCAATGTGCCTTCTGGAGCACTTGGGGTTTAGCGAACAGGGATGTAGTAGGTGAGGGAGTCGGTGGGGGAGGAGGAGAAGATTGAGACGAGGTCGCGGAGGATGAGGTCGGGGCGGGCGGGACCGGTTTCCCAGAAGGCGTTGCCGCCGCCGGGCGTGGCCTGGGCAGTGTTGTTCCACACGGGTTTGGAAAGGACGGGGAAGTTGGCGAAGAGCGGGTGCACGCCGGCGAGTTCCGCCTTGGTTGTGCACCAGCCGGGGTGCAGCCAGAAATCTGCCTCGCAGGATAGTTCGTAGGCTTTTTCCACGCTTATTACGGACGACTGCACACCTTCCGCGGAGCCGAGGATGGTGCCGCCTGCATCTGCTATCAGCTGATAAAGGTAATTGTCGCTGCCGGGAACGTACCACTGGTCGCCGTAGGGGATGTTCACGAGCACTTTTGCGTTACCCGGTTGTACTTGTGCCAGGTACGCGTCACGCACTGCAGCGAACACGCTGTCCGCCTTTTCGGGACAACCTGCCAGCCGGCCGAAGAGCTTCACGTACTCCGCACGGCCAAGGGGATGCGGCTCCAGATGCTCGTGCAGCACAAGCACAGGAATCCCCAGATCCCGTAGTTTCAGTAACGCCTGGGTGGGTGCGGAGGATATGGCATACATCAGCACGTAATCCGGCTGCACCCTCAGCAGCGTCTCATAGTCGGGGGAGGAATCGTAGCCAATTTCCGCGGCGTGGCTGCGCACGGCGTCATCGGCCAGAAAATTCACTCCGGACACGGCTGTCACGATGCTGTCGGCTCCAAGTGCCTCCAGATACCCCACGTGCGACGAAGACATACACGCCAGGCTGCGGCAAGCATGCAGCACCGTGGTGTCCCGCGAGCCATCGTACGGCGAAATCACCGTCAGCGTGTCGCCGTTGAGTGAAAACCACTGCGCATACTCCATCGACGTGTCAACTGCAGGCTGCCTCACGGCGCATCCGGCCACGAGGAGCGCGATTAGCGTAAAATGTATGTGGCTGAATTTTAGCATATTACGAAAAGTAAATGCGGCAAAATGCCGCATTTAAAATCTGTAAGTCATTTATACTCCGGAACTTCCATTTTACGGCTAAAACAGTTTGCCTGGCTTGAACTTCTCCGCCAGGCTGGCGAGTTCGGCCGATGTGGCGGGGCGGTTGAGGGCCGCCTTCTTTTCGCGGATGTACTTTTCCTTCAAGCGGGCGAACACTTCCTTGGTGTCCAGGGTGAAGTCTCCGTTTTCTATCCAGGAGAAGTAGGAGGGTTCCTCGTCCCATATCTCGCGGGCTTTGCGGCCGCGGTGCTTGCCGAACGAAATCACGGCTTCCCCGTCCGGGCCTTCGATGAGGCGGCCGGCAAAGTCGAGGGCTTTGTTCCTGGGCCCGCCGATACCTGAAAGGAACGAAACGTCATTCTTCAGAACCTCCTCGCGGAATTCGTCCGGCTGGGCGTATCTGTCCAGCTGGCTCTTGAGCACTTCCATCGTGGCGATGGTGTCCGCTTCCGCCGTGTGGGCGTTCTCGAAATCCTTTCCGCCGCAGTAGAAGCGGTACGCAGCACGCAGGTTGCGGGGCTCGAAGTGATGGAAGATGTTCTGCACATCGACCATACGGGCGGAGTGCAGGTCTATCGACTCCACAATGCCAAGGACCTCGCGGGCCTTGGACGCATCGGCACTGTCGGCAGGGAGTTCCTTCAAACGGGTATTGCAGTAGTGCCTTACCCTTTCGATCTCTTCCGCGAGCATGGGAAGGTCGAACTTGATGGAGTTGAAACCGGCAAGGTCGCTGCCCGAGAGCCACTGTGCCACCTCCGGGAGAACTGCGATGAATTTGGGGCAGTTCACCAGGTCCTCGTCCTTGACGCCGTTGACTGCCGATGCCTCCGGATTGATCTTGATCACCCTGTGGTTGACATAGTCCCAGGGCTTGATCTTCCAGGTCTTGACATCGGTTTTACCGCCGGGGAAGACTTTGACGAAACTTAGTTCGATGATGCCGTCGGAGGCAATATTAAGCCCCGTGCTCTCTATGTCGAAGAAGAGCAGGGGCCTTTCGAGATTGAGTTCCACGTTGAGAAAACTTTAGGAAATCATTATAGGCATAAGGATGCCGCACACTTTCTCCGATTCCGCCTCCTCTTCCGAGGGAAGGATGAGGGCGGCGCCGCGGCTGCTGGACGCGAACTTGATCACGATGCCGTTGCAGCCCATATTGGCCAGGATCTCGCACAGGAAGGTGGACTTGAAACCGATGGTGAGGTCTTCTCCAGCATAGTCGCAGTTGATCTTCTCATAGGCGGCCAGTGCGAATCCCAGATCCTGGGCCGATATCTCCAGGCTGCCCTGCTTGAGGGTGAACTTGATGTGGTTGGATGCCTTGTTGGAGCATACCGCCACACGGCGCACGGTGTTGAGCAGCTGGGTCCTGTCTATCTTGAGGATGTTGGAGTTCTTCTGGGGGATGACGTCGCGGTACCTGGGGTACTTGCCAACTACCAGGCGGCAGATCATGGTGGTGTTGCCGAAGGTGAACTGGGCGGTGCCGGCGTCGAAGGCGATGTGGACGTTCTCCACGTCCTTGCCAACGATGGAACGCAGCACGGATGCCGGTTTCTTGTGAAGGATGAAGGAAGCCTTCTCCGCGGCCTTCACGTCGCCGGTGGTGTAGCAGATCAGCTTGTGGGAATCCGAGGCGACGAGGGTGGTGCTCTCCGGCTCGATGTCGAAAAAGATACCGTTCATCACGGGGCGGATTTCGTCATCGGCCGTTGCATAGACGGTTCCCTGGATGCCTTCCACAAGGCTGGCTGCGGGGAAATCTACCTCAAGGGCGTCTTCGCCGGCGGTCTTGATGTCCGGATAGTCGTCGGCCGGGAAGTAGGGGAGGACCGAGTTACCGCTGGTCCAGCTGCACTCGAAGGAGGACTCGCTCATTGTGCGGATCTTGATGGGCTGATCCGGGAGTTCCTTCAGAAGGTCGATCATATGACGGGCGGGAACGGCGATGCTGCCGGGTTCCGATGCTTCGCTCACCTCGATCTGTGTGCGGAGGGTGAGTTCCTGGTCCGATGCCGTAACGGTGAGAACATTGTCTTCCAGGACGAAGAGGAAGTTTTCAAGGATGGGCAGTGCGGATTTTGAAGGGATGGCCTTGGAAACGTCCAGGAGGCCTTTCAGAAGGTCGGAACTTGAGATGCTGAGTTTCATATATCTAAATGTTTTTTATTATCCTCTATGTTCAGTTCACAAATATACGAATTTTCTTCGAAATGGCATTAAATTTGTGTTTTTTCGGCGGCTAATATTGAAACCAAATCTGTCATATTATGAAAAAGACTTTTTTAACGGTGCTGCTGTGCGTTCTGGCTTCCGGACTCACGGCATACGGCGTAGTGAAAGCAAGTGACCTCAAGGACGCTCAGGACCCCGCAACGGGCAGTCCGTCCGTGGAATACCGCACTGTCAATTTGTCAGGCTCGGATTATCCGGACTTCACCTATGCGGCTGAAACCGCAGTTGAGGCCGTTGTGTACGTGGAGGTTACCGTAGTGCGCAGTCAGCAGTACGACATCGACCCCTTCTTCCGTTATTTCTTCGGCGACATCACCCCCCAGTCGCGTGAGCAGAAAGGCTCCGGCTCGGGCGTGATCATCAGGGAAGACGGCTATATCGTCACCAACAACCACGTCGTGGACGGGGCCACCAAGATAAGCGTAACGCTCAATAACAACCAGGTCTATGAAGCCACCGTGGTGGGCACCGATCCCGCAACCGACGTGGCCATCATCAAGGTCGATGCAACCGGCCTCCCCGTCATCGAGATGGGCGACAGCGATGCGCTCCGCCTCGGCGAATGGGTCCTTGCCATCGGCAGTCCGCTTTCCTATAATCTCCGTTCCACCATCACGGCCGGAATCGTGAGCGCAAAGGGAAGGTCGATGCCCAATAGTACCGGAGAATTCAAAATCGAGTCCTTCATCCAGACCGATGCGGCAGTGAACCCCGGCAACTCCGGCGGCGCACTGGTGAACAAGGAAGGCAAACTGGTGGGTATCAACACTGCAATCATCTCACAGACAGGCGGTTACGAAGGTTATTCCTTCGCGGTCCCCGTCAATATCGTGAAGAGAGTAGTGGCCGATCTTCTGGACTACGGCAGCGTCCAGCGCCCGCGCCTGGGCATCAGTATGAGGGCAATCGACCAGAAAACTCAGCGTGAATTGAAACTTTCTTCGATGAATGGCGTATATATTAACGAGGTTTCGAGCGGAAGTTCCGCCGACGAAGCAGGGCTCAAGGCCGGCGACGTTCTCATTGCCATAGACGGTTTCCAGATCACCGATCCTTCTTCCGTACAGGCCCGGGTGAACAACTATCACCCCGGGGACAAGGCCACACTCACGTATATCCGTGACGGCAAGGAAGTAACGGTGCCGGTAGTGTTCCAGGCAGCGGACGTAGCGGCTGGGGCCGGCAACAGCGGAACGGTTGACGCATCGGGTCTGACGGCCTTTTACGGCGGCAGGCTTCGTGAAGCGGCGCCCGAAACTCTCCGCAGGCTGGGCATCAGTTCCGGAGTGGAGGTTGTGGAGACCGGTTCCGGTGCGCTTGCCGCAAGCGGCGTTCCTGCCGGATTCGTAATCCAGTATGTGAACGACCAGAGTGTATCCACGCCCGCCCAGGTGGTGGAGCAGGCCAGGAAGGCCGCCCGCGGAGTTTACATCCAGGGTGTGGATTCCAAAGGCAAGCAGGGCTACTACGCATTTGGCAAGTAAGTTTAGTATAAATGAGACAATTAAAGATTACAAAATCCATCACCAACAGGGAGAGCGCTTCTCTGGACAAGTATCTTCAGGAGATCGGCCGTGAAGAGCTCGTAACCCCCGAGGAAGAGGTGGAACTTGCGCAGCGAATCCGTAAAGGGGATCCCGTGGCGCTGGAAAAACTCACCAGGGCAAATCTCAGGTTCGTGGTTTCCGTTGCGAAACAGTACCAGAACCAGGGTCTAAGCCTTCCGGACCTCATCAACGAAGGAAACCTCGGCCTGATCAAGGCCGCCCAGAAGTTCGATGAAACCCGCGGCTTCAAATTCATTTCGTATGCCGTGTGGTGGATCCGTCAGAGCATTCTCCAGGCACTCGCGGAGCAGAGCCGTATCGTGCGTCTGCCCCTGAACCAGGTTGGTTCGCTGAACAAGATCAACAAGGCCCTCTCGAAATTCGAGCAGGAGAACGAAAGGCAGCCTTCAAACGAAGAGCTGTCGGAGATGATCGACGTCCCCAAGGACAAGATTTCCGACACTCTGCGCGTATCCGGGCGTCACGTGTCCGTGGACGCGCCTTTCGTGGAAGGTGAGGACAACTCCCTTCTGGACGTGCTTCCCAACGACGATTCCCCCAGCGCGGACCGCGGCCTTGTGAACGAATCCCTTAACACCGAAATCGAGCGTGCCCTGTCCACCCTTACGGACCGTGAGCGTGAAATCATCAAGTCCTTCTTCGGCATCGGATGCCAGGAGATGACACTCGAGGAAATCGGCGAGCGCTTCGGCCTCACCCGCGAGCGCGTGCGTCAGATTAAGGAAAAGGCGATCCGCCGCCTCAAGAGCCCGTCCCGCAGCAAACTGCTGAAGGGCTATCTGGGCTAATAAAGCGCAAAGCTAAACAATCAGGGCGACTCACCAAGAGCCGCCCTTTGTTTTGCGTGCCGACCTGCAATATCGGCCCCAAAATGTGCGCGAGTTGCGAAAAAAAGAGAATTTGCGTACTTTTGTGCGATAAATCGAGATTATGACAGCAGAACAGTTTATTCAGCAGAAGGCCGCGATGGCCATCAAGGCCCTTTGGGGCGCGGATGTGGATGCTTCCACCCTGCAGGTGGGGGTAACGCGCAAGGAGTTCGAAGGAGACTATACACTGGTTACTTTCCCGCTCCTTCGCATCACTCACACATCGCCGGATGCATGCGGCAACGCCATCGGCGAATGGCTTACGGCCAACGTGCCGGAGATATCGGCCTACAACAGCGTCAAGGGCTTTCTGAACCTGTCATTCTCTCAGGTATACTGGAACGAGGTCCTGGCCGATATAGCATCGGCCCCGGCCTTCGGCCAGCTGCCGTCCACCGGAAAGCGCATCATGGTGGAGTTCTCCAGCCCCAACACCAACAAGCCCCTGCACCTGGGTCATATCCGCAATAACCTTCTTGGCGACAGTGTGTCGCGTATTCTCAAGGCCTGCGGCAACGAGGTGATTAAATCGACCATCGTGAACGACCGCGGCGTGCACATCTGCAAAAGTATGTACGCCTGGGAAAAGTGCTTCAACGGAGCCACTCCGGAGAGCACCGGCAAGAAGGGCGACCATCTGGTGGGCGACTGCTATGTGGCCTACGCCAGGATGGAAAAAGAGCATCCGGAGATTATCGACGAGGTGCATAAGATGCTGGTTGACTGGGAGGCCGGAGACCCTCACGTGAGGGAACTCTGGTCGATGATGAACGGCTGGGTGTACAAAGGCTTCGACGAAACATATAAGGCCCTGGGCATCACCTTCGACCAGGTGGACCACGAATCAGAGACCTACCTCCTGGGCAAGGAACTGGTCCAGAAGGGGCTGGACATGGGCGTCTTCGAGAAAGAGGCCGACGGCTCCGTCTGGTGCGACCTCACTGCCGACGGCCTGGACCGCAAGCTCGTGCTTCGCGGCGACGGGACATCGGTATATATCACCCAGGACCTGGGCACGGCAGAGCGCCGCTTCAACACCTTTAAGCTGGATTCCCACGTCTATGTGGTTGGCAACGAGCAGGACTACCATTTCCAGGTGCTCAAGCTCATCCTGGGCAAGCTGGGCTTCGACTGGGCCCCGCGCATCTACCACTTGTCCTACGGTATGGTGGAGCTCCCGGAAGGCAAGATGAAGTCCCGCGAGGGAACGGTGGTCGATGCCGACGACCTCATCCAGAACATGTACGAGGAAGCGCGCCGCACCTCCGAGGAAAGCGGCAAGCTGGCCGATATGTCCGATGAGGAGAAGGACAGGCTCTTCCACATGATCGGCCTTGGCGCCCTGAAGTACTTCATCATCAAGGTCGATCCCAAGAAGACGATGCTCTTCAACCCCAAGGAATCCATCGACTTCAACGGCAACACAGGCCCCTTTATCCAGTACACGCACGCGCGCATCTGCTCTATATTGAGGAAGGCTGAGGCAGAGTTCGGCCCTGCCGACATTGGCCCGGATGTACAGGCATCGGCAAAGGAGATAAGGCTGGTTAAGCTGCTGTCCCAGTTCCCCGGGAAGGTGGCGGAAGCAGGGGCATCACTGAGCCCGGCGATCATTGCCAACTACGCCTACGAACTGGCCAAGGAGTTCAACCAGTACTATCACGAGACTCCGATTCTCAAGGAGGAAAACCCTGCACTGCTGCGCTACAGGCTGGTTCTGATAAGCATTATCGCCTCCACGCTGCGCACCGCGATGGGCCTGCTGGGAATTGAATTACCCGAAAGGATGTAAGCCCTTACAGGTTTTCTACTGTTTCCAAATCTTTGTCTTCGCCTACGAGCCACAGGGTGTCGCCGGCGGTGAGGACGGTGTTGGCTTCCGGGGCGTGGAGGGTGCCGTCCGGTTTTTCCACGCCGGCTACGAGGCAGCGGTAGTGGCTGCGGAGGCCGCTGTCCTTGACGGTCTTGTCCATGAAGAGGGAAGCGGGCCCCACCTTCACGCAGCGCAGCTGCATTGCCTTGGTGTCCGGGTCTTCATCGGCGGCGGAAGGAACAATAATAGCTCCAAATGCCTCCAGGGCCTTGTCCGTGCCGATTACCTGAAGCTTGTCAAGAGGGAACACGCGGTCACGCGGACCGGGGATGTTGATACGGCGGCCGCCACGCAGGATGGACACCACTTGCACGCCGAAGCGCTTTCCGAAATTGAGCGAGGATAGAGGCTCGCCGGCCCATTCCACGTCCGGGGGAATGTCGAAATCCGCCAGATGAAGGTCCTTGGACAGGAGTTCATCGGCATATCCCGGCTGTTTCTTGCCAAGGTATTCCGCCTGGCGCTCGCGGGAATTCAGGTTTGCCATGAAGGTGCGTTCCAGCCTCTGGGAATTGCGGCGGGTGAAGCGGCTCACAAGGATGAGCGCAACAACCGCGAAGGCCAGAAGGACGATGAGCAGCACCGAGATGTGGAAAAGCCGCCCAAGCACGTACATCACAAAGGCAAGGACTACCGCAACCCTCACTACGATGGTTCCCACAAGGGGCACTTTGTTAGCCCTGCTCTCCTCCCAGAGCTGTTTGAACTCTGCGGAGTGATTCTTCTTAATAATTATGGAGCGCAGGAACGGGGCCATAAGCGCGAGCGTTACCACCGCGGCCACGACGTCGCCCCATACTCCGGGGATGTACTTCACCAGAAGCGGCACCAGGAACTTGAAGGAAAGCAGCACCACGGCAAGGCAGATGATGCCGTAGATGAGCGTAACCTTTATGATGGCCGTAACATATGCCCTCCAGGGGCTCTTGCGGCTTTCCGTGGGAGCGCCGCCCGTGTTGTAATTATCCAGGAACAACTTCCACTTGCCCGGCAGAATCTTGTACAACGCATTGTACGCCGGTTCCGCCAGCTTGATCATATACGGTGTGATAAAAATCGTAATAACCGACACCGCAACAACAATCGGATACAGGAAGTCGCTGGTAACCTTGAGCGACACGCCCAGGGTTGCAATGATGAATGCAAATTCGCCGATCTGGGTGAGCGAGAAACCGCACTGGATGGCCGTCTTCAGCGGTTTTCCGGACAGCAGCACGCCCACGGTGGCGAACAGCGCCTGGCCCATGATGACGGCCAGGGTGATTACCAGAATGGGCGCCCAGTACTTGCCGATCATCACCGGGTCCACCATCATGCCAACGGACACGAAGAATATGGCTCCGAACAGGTCCTTGACCGGTTTTACCAGATGTTCGATGTGCTCCGCCTCCACCGTCTCCGCCAGTATGGAGCCCATAATGAATGCTCCGAAAGCTGCGGAGAAGCCGGTCTTGGCTGCAATCACCACCATGCCGAAGCACAGGCCCAGCGACACCACCAGCAGCGTCTCCGCGTTCATCAGCTTCTTGGTCTTCTTCAGCAGCAGGGGAATCAGGTAGATGCCCACCACGAACCACAGCACCAGGAAGAACACCAGCTTGCCGATGCTCATCAGCAGTTCTCCGCCCTCGAAACTGGACGATACCGCCATCGTGGACAACAAAACCATAAGCACCACGGCCAGGATATCCTCCAGGATGAGGATGGACATCACCAGCGAGGCGAATTGCTTCTTCGCCAGCCCAAGGTCCTCGAAAGCCTTGTAGATGATGGTGGTCGATGACATGGCGATCATACCGCCCAGGAAGATGGAGTCCATCTTCTTCCAGCCGAAGGCGCTGCCCACCGTGTATCCGGTGAATATCATGCCGATGATGATGGTCATGGCCGCCAGGATGGCCGGCCCGCCCACCTTCACTATCTTCTTGACGCTGAATTCAAGCCCTAATGCGAACAGGAGGAAGATTACGCCGATGTCCGACCATATGTGCACGTTGGCCGTATCCATCACCGACGGCAGCAGGCCGAAGTGCGGACTGGCCAGGAATCCCGCCACGATATAGCCCAGCACCAGCGGCTGGCCCAGCCGTTTGAACAGGAGGGTCATCACGCCGGCGCAGATGAGAATCAGCGCCAGGTCGGCTATAAGCGGGGCGATCTCGGACATTTACTTGGCGTAGGATACCGAGCGGGTTTCCCGGATGACGGTGATCTTCACCTGGCCGGGATATGTCATTTCGTCCTGGATCTTCTTGGCGATTTCACCGGAAAGGATTTCCGCCTGCTGGTCGCTCACCTCGGACGCGCCCACGATGACGCGCAGTTCGCGGCCGGCCTGGATGGCGTATGCCTTGGTGACGCCGGGATAGTTCTCCGCAAGGTCTTCCATCCCCTTGAGCCTCTTGATGTAGGACTCGATGATCTCTCGACGTGCACCGGGACGGGCGCCGGAAATGGCGTCTCCAACCAGCACCAGGGGTGCGTAGAGGGTGGTCATCTCCGTTTCCTCGTGGTGGGCGCCGATGGCGTTGCAGATTTCCGGTTTCTCCTTGTACTGCTCCGCCAGCTTCATACCCAGGAGGGCGTGCGGCAGATCCGGTTCCTCGGAAGAAACCTTGCCGATATCGTGCAGCAGGCCTGCGCGCTTTGCAATCTTGGGGTTGAGGCCCAGTTCCGACGCCATGATGGCGCAGATGTTGGCAACCTCACGGGAGTGCTGAAGCAGGTTCTGCCCGTAGGACGAACGGTATTTCATACGGCCGATGAGCCTTACCAGCTCCATCGACAGACCGTGGATTCCAAGGTCGATGCAGGTTCGCTTGCCGGTTTCCAGGATTTCCTCTTCCAGCTGCTTCTGCACCTTGGAAACCACTTCTTCGATGCGTGCAGGATGGATTCGGCCGTCGATGACCAGCTGATGCAGAGCCAGGCGGGCGACTTCCCTGCGCACGGGATCGAATGCACTGAGGAGGATGGCGTCCGGGGTGTCATCGACCACTATCTCCACACCGGTGGCGGCTTCCAGGGCCCTGATGTTGCGGCCCTCACGGCCGATGATGCGGCCCTTGATTTCGTCATTGTCGATGGGGAAGGTGGTGACGGCATTCTCAATGGCCGTTTCCGTTGCGGTGCGCTGGATTGTGTTGATCACGATGCGCTTGGCCTCCTTGGCTGCGTTCAGGCGGGCTTCGTCGATGCAGTCGTTGATGTAGGCCTGGGCCTCCGTGCGGGCCTCCGCCTTCATATTCTCCAGCAGCTGGGCCTTGGCCTCCTGGGCACTCATCCCGGCTATGGATTCAATCTGGCGGTTTGCCTGGGAGATAAGGGTCTCATACTCCTCTTCCTTGCGGTGAAGGGCCTCTTCCTGGATGCCCAGAGCCCTTTTCTGGTTGTCCACATCCTTGTATTTGCGGTCCAGTTCGCCAAGCCTCTGGTTAACGGTGTTCTCCTTCTGCTTGATGCGGGATTCAGCGTCGCGGAGCTGGGCGTTGCGCTCGTTCACGGTTTTCTCGTGCTCACTCTTGAGGGAAAGGTATTTCTCCTTTGCCTGGAGGATCTTTTCGTTCTTGATGCGCTCGCCTTCAAGTTCTGCCTTCTCAATTATCTCGTCGCGTTTTCCTTTGAGTACGGATTTGCGGATAAGTACGTATGCCACCAGCGACAGTGCCGCGCCGCCGATGAAGCAAAGAATATAGAAAAGTATTTCCATAGTTTGTATATATGTTGAAAAAAAAGCCGCCGTGAACGTCCTGTCAGAAAACCTTATTTACATAAGATTTGGAGCCCTGCAGGTTCTGACTTCCCGTCTTGCGGGCCTGTCATCCGCTGCCTGAGTGCACCCGGTACTGTTGTACTTGTTGATTTCAGCGGGAGGTGCGGCGGCTATTTGTCTGTTCCGGAAAGGTATCTCTGCAGATCCCCGCTGAGCTTTTCCGTTTCCGAATCCCGCACTTTGAGTTCCTTCTGGAGGACTATGCGGGCGACTGTCTCATTAAGGGCAACCATGGACATGACGTCCACCTGGTTTCTGCCCGGATGGCTGATGGAGAATTCCTGAAGGCGTTTGTTGATGGTTTGGGCGGCCAGCCTGATTGCCTCTTCCTGCTGGGGAGAGGATGCTGAGAGCTTGTATTCCCTGGTACCTATCTTGATGCTGATCTTCCGGTCCATATTAATTTTCCAGCCAGGAGATGCACTTGTCGATCTCCTTTATGAGTTTGTCGATTGTTTCTTTTGCGGCGGGGCGGTTGGTCCCGCCGGCGGTAAAGGCTTCAGTGAGCGTCTGGGTCGAGATCTTGGATTCCAGATCCGATATCTGCTTTTTGCTGGCAGCGCCGGCCTCCATGCACTCCGCGAGTTCCTTGCGAAGGCGTTCGTTCTCCACTTTCTGGGCCTCGTAGAGGGCAATGAGCTTTTCGATGTTCTTTCTTAAATCCTCAAGCATGACCGGCACTTGTTTTAGTTAGCTAAAAACTGTCTTCTTCCGTTGCGGGGGCTTCCTGCCGGGGCAGTTCTCCGAGTTTGGTGCGGATGAATTCCACGGCGTCCTTCAGGCCGTCGGCAAATTTCTCGAAATCTTCCTTGTACAGGAAAATCTTGTGTTTGTCGAAGGTGAAGCTGCCGTCTCCCTCCATACGCTTCTTGCTCTCCGTGATGGTGAGGTAGTAGTCCTTGTTGCCCTTTGTCGCTTTCACGTCGAAGAAATATGTCCTCTTGCCGGCCCTTACCGGGTTGGAGTACACATCATCGCTGTTTCTTCCCGAAAAACGGGGGCTATCGTAATCTTCACTATACATAGCTTCTAGGTATTTTTGTATTATTAACTCACAAATGTAATGAAAATTCTATTAAAAAACTTATCTTTGTTCAAATTTTTGAATTTTAAGCAGCTATGCTGAACAGAAGGATACTCAGAATCAAGGTTTTCAAGGTGTTATACTCCTATGCGGAGAACCGTTCCCTCTCTCTGCCGGAGGCACTTGAGGCCCTGGACTCGTCGTGTGAGGCAACGCGGGATCTTTATCTCTATCTCCTGTCGATAGCCGGTCCCCTCACCGGTGAGGCCGCCCGCCTGATCGAGGCCGCCCGCGGCAAATTCAACCCCACGGAGGCAGACCTGAACCCGCAGATGAACTTCGCACAGAACCGCCTTGCCGTGCTGCTGGAGCAGGATCCGGACTTCGGCAAGCTCCTTTCCCGCCGCAAGCTGGACTGGAACCAGGAGGATTCCCTCATCCACAGTCTCTACGCATCCATCATCGACAAGCCCTGGTTCAAGGACTATCAGGCCCTGCCGGCCCCCACTCTCAAGGACGATGTGAAGCTCTTCAAGAACATCTTCACGGAGGAGTTCGAGGACAATCCTGCGGTAGAGGCCGCTGTGGAGGACAGGTCGATCTACTGGAAGGACGAACTGGCATATGCCCTTAACGCCGTGCTCCGCTCGCTGGACGACATCGCCCGCTTCGGCCGCTGGGAGCTGCCGCCCCTGTACCAGAGCGACGCCCTCAAGGCTCGCGGAATGGAGAATGTCGACAGTGACAGGGATTTCGCACGCAGGCTGCTCACGGCCGCCTTCGGCAACTTCGAAGCATATTCCGGAAAGGTGGCGGCATCGGTAACCGGTTTCGACAGGGACCGCCTGTTCACCACGGACACCGTAATCATCGCCCTGGGCCTTGCGGAAGCTGAACACTTCCCGGAGATACCCGTCAGGGCCACCATCAACGAATACGTGGAGATAGCAAAATACTACTCCACCCCCAAGAGCAGCCGTTTCGTCAACGGCCTGCTGGACCGCCTCATCCGCGAAAGCGAGGCGGCTGAAAAAGCTCACAGTTTAAATTAATCAGATATGTTGACATCCCTTATTTACGCTCTCCAGGCGGCAGCGCCTGCAGAACCCCCTAAAGGCGGCGGTGCATCCATGTGGATCATGCTCATCGCTGTTTTCGCTATCATGTACATTTTCATGATTCTTCCCCAGCGCAAGCAGCAGAAGAAGATGCAGGAGTTCCGCAACAGCCTGAAGAAGGGCGATAAAGTGATCACCGTGGGAGGTATCTACGGCGAAATCGCCGAGGTGGACGAAAAGACCGTCCTCATCAAGGTGGACGGCGACGTGAAGCTCCGCGTTGACAAGCAGGGCCTCGTCCGCGACAACGCAGACCTTCAGCAGAGATAATACCCCGTGGCGGCAGGTCGTTTACGAAGCAGTAAGAAGCGCAGAAGAGACGTGATCCTTTTCATCACGGCCCTTCTGCTTGCCTTGGTTACCTGGTTCGTGACAAACCTGTCCAAGGAGTATCCCGGCATAATCAGCGTGCCCGTGGTTGCGGAATGCAATATCGACGGGCACAGCAACGTATCGTCCAATTCCGTAACCGTATCGGCCCGTTGCAGGGCTTCCGGCTTCCGTCTGGTTGCCGCTGCAAGGGCGGAAAAGGGCAATCCGGTGAGGGTGAGCTTCGACCGTTCCCACCTCTATCATGCCGGCGGCGACGTCTGGTACATCTGCGGTACGGCCAAGAACTCCTACATCGACCGTTTCTTCGGGAAGGAGACCACGGTGGAAGGCTTCATTACCGATACCCTGGAATTCACTTTCCCCTCGGAGAACAGCAAGAAGGTGCCGGTGAACCTGGTGCAGTCGATTTCCTTCAGCCCTCAGTACATGGCCACCGCCCCGGTGAAGATTCAGCCGGACTCCGTCACGGTGTACGGCGAAGTAGCCAGGCTGGAAGGCGTCACCGAGGTGAACACCCAGCCCCTGGAGCTGATGCAGGTGGACAAGGACAGGCACGGCGTGCTCCGTCTTTCCCAGATAAGGGGAGTTCGTACGTCGGTGCAGGAAGTGAGCTATTCCCTTGAGGTGGCCCGTTTCGTGGAACTCACGTCCAAGGTGAAGATGGAAATGCGCGGCGCTCCGGAGGGCAAGAGCTTCAATGTGTTCCCGGCGGTTGCCACCGTGTACATCCGCTGCGCCTTCCCCCTCGGCGGGAAGGATCCCAGCGACAATTTCGACCTTTACATCGACTATGCCGACTTCAAGTCGTCGATCACCGGAAGGTGCGTGCCCCGTACCGGCCATCTGCCCGCAGGGGTGCTTGGCTACAGGGTGGAGCCGGAAGTGTTCGAGTGCTTTGAAGTGGAAGGGGAGTGATGCCCGCCGATACAGTCATACTTACGGGAGGAATCGGCAGCGGCAAGTCGGTGGTTGCCGGCATGTTGCGTGAACGGGGTATTCCCGTGTACGATTCGGATTCC
>JAILDI010000056.1 GCA_024689525.1 Bacteroidales bacterium | reverse complement strand
GCTTTGTCGCGCTGGCCCAGCATACTGTATATATATATAATATGGTGGCTGGGCTCGTTGCCGTGTGCATACTGGCCGATGAGGCCGGATATGTCCGGGGATGCCTTCTCGCCTTCCACATGCGAGGGGGCCAGGAACAGGCTGTCCAGCTTGGCCAGGGCCTCCTCCTTGCTGCCGAACAGGCCGGCAAGACCTTCCACATCGTGCGGAACCAGCCACAGATACTGCCAGGCCGTGCCTTCGCAATAGTCAGATTCCTCGAAGCTGGCGCCAAGCGGATTGAAGGGCTCGGTAAAGGAGCGGTCCACGCGGCGTCCGCGCATAAACCGGGTCTCGGGATCCCAGAAGTGGCGGTACGACATACTGCGCTCCAGGTATTCATCGGCCACGTCGTCATATCCAAGGGCCTCGGCGGCGTTGGAAAGGGCGGCATCGGCAATCGCATATTCCATATCGTTGGCCACCGATTCGTTGTACAGGTCGGCCGGGATGAATCCGAAGTTCATTCGCAAATCCTGGCCGCGGTCCGGGGTGGTGGCCGATATTACCATCGCGTCGATTATCTCCTGGTCGGTGAGTCCGGCGCGGAAGCCTTTAACCACGGCATCGGCAAAGGAGATAAGACCGGGGTTGCCCACCATACAGTCAGTTTCATTGCCCATAAGGTGCCATACGGGAAGGTCGCCCTGCTCCAGATAGATGTGGTACATCGTGGATACGATGTCATTCATCTTTTCAGGATGGATGATGGTCATAAGGGGCATCTGGGCCCTGTAGGTGTCCCAGAGGGAGAATGTGGTGTAGTTCACAAAGTCGCCGGGGCGCACTTTGTCGTCGCTGCCGCGGTACTGCATGTCCACGTCACAGAACAGCGAGGGGGCGATTAGGGTATGGTACATAGCCGTGTAGAACACGGTTTTGCGCTCTTTGTCGGCAGTGTGGATGCGCACTTTGCCGAGCTCGTGGTTCCACAGCGTGCGGGCGTTCTCCCTTGTGCGCTCGAAGTTCCAGTCCGGAAGCTCGGCCTCCATATTGGCGCGGGCGCCATCGACACTGACGGGGGACAGGGCCACTTTCACGAGGATTTGCTCGTCCTTGGCGGTGTTGCCAAGGTTGAAGCGCATATACGAACCATTGAACATCACGGTGTCCACGGCGCCGCGGGAGACCTCGGCCCAGAAGAATACTTTCTGGTCGCGGGCCCAGCCGGTGGAGAAGCGATGGCCGCCGAATGCGCAAATCTGGCCGTATGAGTCGTTCCTGGTTATGTCGATTCCGGCATCGACCAGCCTGTCCCAGCATCCGCCGTTCTGAAGGTCGATGATGATGGCGGCGTTGTCCGACGAAGGGAAGGTGTAGCGATGAAGGCCCACGCGCTGTGTGGCGGTGAGTTCCGCGGTTACGCCCCAGCGCTGAAGGGGAACGCTGTAATAGCCGGGCTCGGCAATCTCGCGGGTGCGGTCGGCATATGACCAGGGGCCTTCGCCAGCCCTCTCGAAGCGGCAGGGGCCGGTTACGGGCATTACGGTGACGTCGAACAGGTCTCCCACGCCGGTGCCGCTAAGGTGAGTGTGGCTGAAGCCGATTACCGTGGAGTCGCTGTCGTGGTAGCCGGAGCACCAGTCCCACTGCTGCGGGATGCTGGTGGGGCCGAGCTGAACGAAGCCGAACGGCACGTTGGCTCCCACAAACACGTGGCCGTGGCCGCCAGTGCCGATTTTGGGATTAACCCATTCGCAGTAATCTTCCGATGCCGTGCAGGCGACTGCCGCCAGGGCGGCGAAGAGGAGTAATAGCTTTTTCATTTCCACATGATGCTGCCCGCTTCCGTGAGTTCCTTGTTGGATAAGCGGTACGATTTCACTTTCTTTCCGTCGATGCGCGCATAACAGGCCCTGGACATTGCCTGGCTCTGGGCCTGAAGGGCGAAGTCGGCTGCGGCTTCCTTGACTATTTCCAGTTTTTTGCCGTTGCCCATGGTGATGGTAACCTTGTCGAAGGCCGGGATGGTGAGGGTGAAGTAAGGGTCGCCGGGGCAGTCCGGGTAGAAGCCCATCATCGAGAATACGGCCCAGGCCGACATCGTTCCGGCGTCGTCGTTGCCGGGAATGCCGTCGGGGGCGTTCCTGTAGTGCTTTTCAAGCAGGGAATGCACGGTTTTCCAGGTCCGCCACTCTTCGTTTTTCACGCGGCTGAAAAGGTAGGGATATGCGATATCCGGCTCGTTCGCGGGGTCATACAGGCCTTCGTCGAACACCATCTGCAGTTTATTCAGGAAGTCTTTTTCGCCGCCCATAAGCTCCATAAGGCCCTCGACGTCGTGGGGCACATAGAATGTGTAGTTCCACGCGCTGCCCTCGTGGAAGCCGGGCACGGGCTCGAAGTCCTCTCCCTGCCTGGGATTGAAGGGCGTAAGGAAGGCGCCGTCCTTGGTCCTGGGCCTCAAGGTGCCGTACTGCTTGTCGTAATAGTTCTTGTAGCCCAGAGAGCGGGCGCGGAAGCGCTTGGCGTCGTCGGGCTTGCCCAGGGCGACGGCCATCCTGGCCAGCGAGGCATCGGCCACATAGTACTCAAGCGCGTGCGTGACGGAGTTGTCGCCGGAAAAATCGGACTGGAAAAAACCCAGGGGGATGTATCCCATCTTTACATAAGGGTCGATATCCGGGCGTATCCTGTTCTTCCGCCCGGCGGTGGTGGCCGATTTGATCATCCCCTGATAGGCGGTTTCCACCGGGAAGGAGCGGATGCCCTTGTACCAGCTGTCCACGATTACAGGGATGGCCGGGTCGCCTTCCATAGTGAAGGTTTCCCTGCCGAAGAGTTCCCAGCGCGGCAGCCAGCCCCATTCCTCGTACATCGCCACGATCGAGCGCACCATATCCAGCTGTTTTTCCGGATAAAGGAGGGTGATGAGCTGGTGAAGGTTGCGGCAGGTGTCCCAGAGCGAGAACACTGAGTAACGCTCGCCGCTGGTTATGGTGCCCACCTTTTTGCCTTTGCGGCTGCCGTGCTCCATCAGCGGGTACTGCCCGTTCACGTCGTTTATTATGCAGGGATGTATCAGAGTGTGGTACAGGGCTGTGTAGAAGACTGTTTTCTGGTCATCGGTTCCGCCTTCCACCTGCACTTTGCACAGATGGTCGTTCCAGCTTGCTTCCGCTGCCTTGCGCACTTTGTCAAAGTCGAAGCCGCTCTGCTCCTTATCCAAGTTCTCGCGGGCATTGTCGATGCTCACCATCGACACGCCCATCTGTATCGTGAGCTGTTCTCCCGGGGCCAGGTTGTCGTAGCTGAACCAGTAGCCGATGTCGTCGCCGGCCAGTTCGTCGGTATAGCTGTCGTAAAGTTTGTATGCTCCCTGATCCGAGTCCCAGGCGGCCTCCACGGTCATCGGGCGCTGCTTTTTCCAGTAGCCGTCATTGTCGGCAGCCTTGTTGATGCGTAGCACGAAATATATGGGAAAGACAGCGTCGCGGTTGTAGCAGAATGTGCCCAGGAGCTTGAAGCCCTCGATTTCCGTGTCGCTCACGCGGCGAACCATAGCGCCGGACTCGTTGGTGAGGCCTTCGCCCAGGTTAAGCAGGATGTTTGCGGGGCCCGCAGGAAAAGTGAAACGCTCAATAGAAGTGCGTGTTGTGGCGGAAACTTCGGTTCTTACGCCGTTTGCCAGGAAGTTGGAATAGTATCCGGGCGACGCCTTCTCCTCCGTGTATTCGCAGCCGTAGATGTGGTAATCCACCTGCAGGTTGCCACGGGTGGGCATAGTGAGCAGCGACGCGGCGTCCGGGCAGCCCACACCGCTGAGGTTAACGTGGCTGTATCCAGTGAAATACTTGTTCTCCGCAACGTACGGCGTGCTCCACCAGCGGCTGTCCTTGTCCCAGGTGTTCATATCCGAGCCCATCACATTGAACGGCGACACACTCATAAGCCCGTTAGGCGTCACCGCCCCGGGATTGCACGCCCCGTGATTGCTTGTGCCGATGAAGGGATTCACCCACTCGCACTGCGCCCTTGCCGATGCCACTGCCGCCAGCAGCACTGCAAATGTTATTATGTATCTCTTAACCATAATTACAAAAATAGCCTCGGGTGCACTGCAAATATTTGGCCTGAATCAGCGTTTGCGTTTCTTTGAAAAAGAACGTTTGCCGGGATGGGTGGAACCGGTGACTTCCGGCATACGGGAGCCTTTGGAGCCTCTGCGTGAGCCCTTGGAACCGGACCCCTTCTTGCCGCCCTTGCCGCGGTAGGGAGCGTCGACAAGATATTCGATCTCGCGGTCCGGGTCGTAGTCGTTATCGCGCTCGGGAGCGTCCGTGATGCCTTCTTCCACGAGTTCGTAGTCCAGGAGCTTCTGCTCCAGGGAGGTGCCTTTCACGACAATCTTCACGGGATCGCCAAGCTTGATGATACGCCGGGTGCGGCGTCCAACGACGCGATAGTGGTCCTCGTCGAAATCGTAGAAGTCGCTGCGGATCGTGCGCAGGGGAACCATACCCTCGATCTTGGTGGGCTCGATTTCCACATAAATGCCCCATTGTGTTATGCCGGACACGTGGCCGTCGAACTGCTGGCCGATCTTGTCCTCCATAAACTCCACCAGCTTGTACTTGATGCTCTCCCGTTCCGCTTCCGCGGCAATGACTTCACGTTCGGACGCGTGTTTACACTGTGCGGCATAGTAGTCGGAATCGGCGGAATCCTTGCCGGCGAGATAGCGCGCCAGCAGCCTGTGCACCATCATATCCGGATAACGCCTGATTGGCGATGTGAAGTGCGTGTAGAACGGGAATGCCAGTCCGTAGTGGCCGATATTGTCCACGCTGTAGCAGGCCTTGGCCATTGCGCGGAGGGCAATCAGCTGGATGGCCCCCAGCTCCGGTTTGTCCTTTGCGTCGCCAAGGAGCGAATTCAGCGCGACGGCTACGTCGCGGCCGCTGCCGAAGGGCTCCATCTTGTAGCCCAGATTTCCGGCGAACTCGCGCAGACCGCTGATCTTGAGCATATTTGGCTCGTCGTGCACACGGTAGACGAAAGTCTTTGCGCCCTTCACTGCCTTGCCGCCCATCTTTCCGCCGCTGGCGACATATTCCGCCACGTTGCGGTTCGCCAGAAGCATAAACTCCTCGATCAGCCAGTTGGCCTCGCGGGAGAACTTCTGATGCACGCTTATGGGCTTGCCTTTTTCATCGACATCGACCTTCATCTCCGGGCGGTCGAAATTCACGGCGCCGGCGTCGAAGCGCCTCTTGCGCAGTTTCAGGGCCAGCTGGTTCAGGATGAGCACGGCCTCCTTGATGTCGCGCGGCACTTCGCCCCAAGGCGTATCGGCCCCAAAACTCTGGTCGATACCGTCGAAGCCTGCGTCGATGATGTTCTGCGCAAGGCCATAGTCGAAGCGATAGTCGGATACTATATGCGTGCGGCCGAACCAGGGGTTGAACACCTTGGCCTGGGGCGTGATTTCGAAGACTGCCGAGAATGTGAGTTTCTCCTCTCCGGGACGCAGCGAGCACATCTTGTTCGACAGCTTCTCCGGGAGCATCGGCACGGTGCGGTCCACCAGATACACCGAGGTTCCGCGGGCCTGGGCCTCAGCATCCAGCGGGGAGCCGGGCTTCACGTACCAGGTTACATCGGCAATATGGACGCCCACCTCGTAGTTGCCGTTCTCCAGTTTGCGGAACGACAGGGCGTCGTCGTAGTCCTTTGCATCATACGGGTCGATGGTGAAGGTGAGGACGTTGCGGAAATCCTTCCTTCCGGCGCGGTCCTGATCCGAAATGCTGTCCGGAATTGCGTCGGCCGCCTTGAGAACCTCTTTGGTAAACTTGTACGGCAGGCCGAACTGCGCCAGGATGGCGTGCATCTCCGTCTCATTCTCCCCGGGCATGCCCAGGACATCGACCACGTGGCCGTGGGGGATGGGCTCGTTGCGCTCCCAGCCATCGACCACCGCCGCCACCTTCATTCCCCGCTGGCCGCCTTCCGGAATTGGCACCTGGATGTCGTAGGGCATAGTCTTGGACGACATGAGCACCCAAGCGTTGTTGCCAACGATATGAAGTACGCCCACGAGGGGATTGGGATTGCGTTCCAGGATTGCTATGATCTTTCCTTCCCGGCGTTCCGCCACGCGGCCTTTCTCCCGCGTTACCGCCACGCGCACCGTGTCCCCGTGAAGGGCGTGCATGCTCTTGGGCGGTTTCACGAACACATCTTCATCTTCCCCTTCTATGCGGACGTACACCATTCCGTCGCGCGTGAGCATTGCCTTACCCACATATTCCGACGCAACTTTTTTGGCTTTTTTTGCCACCGGGGCCACTTTTCTCTTCCTGGACATAGCAAATTGACTGTTTCTACTGCAAATATAACAAATAAATTTGTTACTTTTGTAGACTTAATATAACACTTGACCGATGAAAAGGATTTGCAGCCTTGCCCTGGCGCTAGCCGCCACCCTTATTGCCAATGCCCAAGAGGAGACCCCCCTGTGGAAGTCGATGGACGCCACCAGCGTGAATGCCGACACCCGGCGCACGGAAGTCATCTATTACGCTTCCCGCCAGGACGCCCTCACCAAGGGCTTCCGCCAGAGTGAAAACTATCTGGACCTGAACGGAACCTGGGATTTCAAGTATTTCGACGACCACCGCAATATGGCCGTCCCTGAATCCTGGGACAGCATCAAGGTGCCCGGCAACTGGGAAGTCCAGGGTTGGGGCGTACCCATCTATACCAACCATCCCTACGACTTCTGCCCTTACAATCCGGAGCCCCCGAAGCTGCCGGAGGCCGTTCCCGCAGCCCTTTACCACAGGACATTCTCCGTTCCTGGCAAGTGGACGGGCCGCAGGGTGTTCCTGAACCTGGCTGGCATCAAGTCCGGCACATATGTGTACGTAAACGGCAAGGAAGCCGGTTACAGCGAGGATTCCAAGAGCCTTGCCCGCTTCGACATCACTGACCTCCTTCAGAAGGAAGGCGACAACGAGCTCCTGCTCAAGGTGTACCGCTACACCGCCGCCTCATTCCTTGAGGACCAGGATTTCTGGCGCATCTCCGGCATCGAGAGGGACGTATACCTTTCCAGCGAGAAGGTCGATACAGGCTTCGACTTCAGCGTGGTGTCCACCCTGGACCCCACCTGCACGGACGGTATCTTCCGCCTGAAGATGCGTTCATCGGCCCCCACAGAAGTGTTCTACGAACTCGTCGACAATAACGGAAGCACGATTGCGGACGCCCTGTTCGAGTTCAGCGGAGATATGGCCACTGTGGTGGATACCGTGAAGAACGCCCGTAAATGGAGCGCAGAAACTCCTGAGCTCTATACCCTCCTGCTGCAGGTGAACGGCGAATGGACCCGCTTCCACGTGGGCTTCCGCCGCATCGAGATAGCCACTGTGAAGGATGGCGACAAGGACGTGAAGGCCCTCCTCGTCAACGGCCAGCCCGTAAAGTTCAAGGGCGTGAACCTGCACGAGCACAATCCCTGGACCGGCCACTACATCACCCGCAAGGACATCCTCAAGGACCTCAAGCTTATGCGCGAGGCCAACATCAACGCAATCCGCACCTGCCACTACCCGCAGTGCCGCGAATTCTACGAGCTGTGCGACTCCCTGGGCTTCTATGTTTACGACGAGGCCAATGTAGAGAGCCACGCAATGGGCTACAACCTCAACCGTACGCTTGCCAACAAGCCGGAATGGTATGCTAAGCACATCGACCGTATTCTCAATATGTACCGCCGCACGGCCAATTATCCCTGCGTGACCATCCTGTCGCTGGGCAACGAGGCGGGCAACGGATGCAACTTCTACAATGCTTACCGCGAGATCAAGGCCCTTGAAAAGGACGGCCAGAACCGTCCCGTCTGTTACGAGAGGGCGGAATATGAGTGGAACACGGATATGATCGTTCCCCAGTATCCCGGCGCCGACTGGTTCCGCCAGATGGGCGAGAACTACACAAAACGCCCCGTATGCCCTTCCGAGTATGCCCACGCAATGGGTAACTCCACTGGCTCGCTGGATCTCCAGTGGGAGCAGATTTACGCTCACACGCAGCTCCAGGGCGCATTCATCTGGGACTGGGTGGACCAGGGCCTCGCACACGACGAGTTCGTATGGGCCTATGGCGGAGACTATGGCGAAAACGCCCCGTCGGACGCCAACTTCCTGTGCAACGGTATCGTGAATCCGGACAGGGATCCCCATCCCGGCTTCTATGAAGTGAAGCACGTGTACCAGAACCTCTCAATCACCCCTGTGGATCTTCACAAGGGAACTTTCCAGATCTTCAACCGCAACTATTTCAGGAATCTGGACTATGTGACCGTCCTCTGGAGAATCGAGCGTGACGGCAAACAGATTAAGAAGGGCAAGCTGAACTTCAACACCGCTCCCCAGACGGCGGAGCAGTTCCACGTCAGGCTGCCCCATATGCGCAAGGGCAGCGAATACCGCATCATGTTCGAGGCCGTGGCCACCAAGGCAATGCCCCTCGTGGACAAGGGCGCAGTGCTTGCCAATGACGAAATCCTCCTGAAGGAAGCCACCCTCAAGACCTTCAAGTCCAAGGGCAAGGTGAACGTGGAGGAAACCGATTCCACCATAGTCCTCCGCGGCAGGAAGGCCACCCTGGTATTTTCCAAGGCCGATGGCAGCATTCGCAGCTACCGCTTCGCAGGCAAGGATCTCATCGACCCGGAATTCGGCCTCAAGCTCAACTTCTGGAGGGCTCCTGTCGATAACGACTACGGCAACGGAGAGCCTTTCCGTACGCAGGCCTGGAAGACGGCAGAACAAAGCCTGGCTTCCGCATCGGCAGGGAACATTGCCGATGGCGCCGTAATCCACGCTGAATACGAAATGCCCGCCGGAGCGCTGTTGAAGGTGGATTATCACCTGGGCGGCAAGGGCGTGCTGCAGGTATCGGCACAGTTCATCGGCAGTGACAAGAAGGTTACGGACATTCCAAGGCTGGGCTTCCGCTACCGCACGTCGGCCCGCAATTTCCGCTACTTCGGACGCGGCCCCGTGGAGAACTATCAGGACCGCTTCAGCGGCACTTTCCGCAGCATCTGGAAGGGCGACGCCCGCAAGGAATGCTACCCGTATGTGCGTCCTCAAGAGAGCGGCCACCACACCGATGCCAGCTGGCTGTCGATAGGAAATCTCACCGTGGCCGGCAAGTTCGAATTCAACGCCATGACTCAGGCCGTGGAAGACCTGGACTGCGAAGAAAACACCGACAGGCCGTACCAGTGGCAGAATTTCAGGCCCGACGAGAACCACGACGAGGCATATGCGAAGAACCGCGTACGCCGTCAGACCCACGTCAGCGACATCCCCACACGCAACTTCACGGAAGTTTGCATCGACTATAAGATGACTGGTGTGGGCGGATACGACAGCTGGGGTTCCTGGCCGGAAGGCAGCCGCACCCTGTGGAGCAACCAGAACTACTCCTGGAGCTTCGCGCTGGTTCCCGCCAAGGTTATGAAGGCTGAAAAGACCGCTCGCTTTGAATTCTAAGCATCTACTGATTCTGATCGTGGCCCTTGCCTCCTGCGGCAGGGGCCCGGTTCCTTATGGGGCAGTGCCTTCTCCCCAGCAGGTGGAGTGGCAGAAGATGGAGATGAATATGTTCTGCCATTTCGGGCCCAATACGTTTACGGGACTGGAGTGGGGGAAAGGCTCCGAGCCGGAAGACATATTCAATCCGTCGGCGCTGGACTGCGGTCAGTGGGTGAGCGTGGCCAAGGCTGCCGGATTCAAGGGCGTGATCGTTACTGCAAAGCATCACGACGGATTCTGCCTGTGGCCCAATCCAGTAACAACCCACAGCGTAGCTGCATCTGCCTGGCGGAACGGCAGCGGGGATGTACTTAGGGAACTGTCCGATGCCTGCGCGGCGGAGGGGCTGAAGTTCGGCGTATACATTTCCCCATGGGACAGGAACGACCCGCGATATGGCACTGACGACTATAACGAAGTGTTCCGGCAGACGCTGGAAAGCGCGTTAAGCGGATACGGGCCCGTTTTCGAGCAGTGGTTCGACGGGGCCTGCGGAGAAGGGCCCGGCGGTAAGCGTCAGGTGTACGACTGGGAACTTTTCCATAGCGAAGTGTACAAATGGCAGCCCTCCGCAGTAATCTTTTCCGACGTGGGACCCGGCTGCCGATGGGTTGGCAACGAACGTGGCCGTGCAGGGGAAACGTCGTGGAGCACATTCTCTCCCTGGCTGCACGGTGCCACGGTTCCCGGTGCCACTCCGGGTGACTATGCCAGGTATTTGGGAGAGGGCGACGCCGACGGCGGCCTGTGGATGCCTTCCGAGACCGATGTGTCCATACGTCCGGGCTGGTTCTGGAGGGAGAGCGAGAATTCCCGGGTGAAGAGTGTCGATGAGTTGCTACATATATATTATAATAGTGTAGGACGCAATTCGCTTCTGCTCCTGAACGTGCCGCCGGATACCCGCGGGCTCATCTGCGCCGAAGATTCGCTGCGGCTTATGGAGTTCCGTGCCGCTCTGGACAGCATTTTTGCGTATGACTGCTGCGCAGGCGCAGAAGCTTCCGCCGACAGCCGTTACGGCCGGCGTTATGCCGCGGCCAACGTTTTGGATCCGTCGTACGACCGTTATTGGGCCGCCCGTAAGGGCTCATCGACCGCCACCGTTACTTTGGAACTGGACGGGGAACAGAGCTTTAACCGTGTTATGCTGCAGGAATACATCCCGCTGGGACAGCGCATTTCCTCCTTCGAAGTAGATGTCATGGGCTCTGACGGCTGGAAAACCGTCACCAGCGGTACAACAATCGGATACAAACGCATCCTTCTCATCGACCCCGTCTGCGCTTCCGCCCTGCGGGTCCGCATTACCGGTTCCCTTGCCGAGCCCGTCCTTACCCGCATAGCAGCTTTTCAGGATAATATTTCCTCAAGTTTTTAAAATTATTGCATAATATTTGCATAATTGAAAAACGCACTGTATCTTTGCAGTGTAATAGAGTACTAATACAGTAAACCTTGCTATGCTCATAGAGCTCAAAGACATAAACAAGACCTATGACAACGGTCAGCCGTTGCACGTGCTCAAGGGTATCAATCTGTCCATCGACAAGGGGGAGTTCGTTTCCATTATGGGCGCTTCCGGTTCCGGAAAGTCCACGCTGCTGAACATCCTGGGTATCCTGGACAATTACGACACGGGCGAATACTATCTGGACGGCACCCTCATCAAGGATCTCAGCGAAACACAGGCGGCGCAGTACCGCAATCACATGATAGGCTTCATTTTCCAGAGCTTCAACCTCATCGGCTTCAAAACCGCCGTGGAAAACGTGGAGCTGCCGCTTTACTACCAGGGCGTGCCCCGCAAAAAGCGTCACGACCTGGCCATGGAGTATCTGGACAAGATGGGCCTCGCTCCCTGGGCCAAACATTTCCCCAACGAGATGTCCGGCGGCCAGAGGCAGAGGGTCGCCATCGCCCGCGCCCTTATCACCAACCCGCGCATCATCCTTGCCGATGAGCCCACGGGCGCCCTCGACTCCAAGACGAGCGTGGAGGTGATGCAACTGCTTAAACAGCTGAACAAGGAAGACGGCATAACCATCATCGTGGTAACGCACGAAGGCGGCGTTGCCAATGAAACCGATAAGATCATCCACATCAAGGATGGAATAATAGGGGAGATTGAAGAGAACCGCCAGCACACCGCCTGGGCAGGACCGCAAGTCAAATGATTACTGACATCTTACAGGAAATAGGCTCCACTTTGCGCAACAACAAGCTGCGTACCGCCCTCACCGGCTTTGCGGTGAGCTGGGGCATTTTCCTGCTTATATGCCTGCTGGGAGCCGG
>JAILDI010000202.1 GCA_024689525.1 Bacteroidales bacterium | reverse complement strand
AAAAAAGATTTGGAAAAGCAAAAGAATGCTCTAGCTTTGCAAGTGTTTAATTGTATGCCCCTTGAGATTTATACACGGAAAGGAAACCATCAGGTTCCACGCTCGTAAAAAGACGTAGACCATTCCCGGCTTAGGCCGGTGTTGCCTGCGGGATGGATTAACGTTGGGACAACCTGTACACTGCGGTAGCGTGGGGAGGGAGGGAAACTGAAACTTTGGCGGAAGGCCGTCGGCCGACCATCTTGTGCGCCCACAAGTCGCGGACAAGATACTTGCCGGAAAGGCCCAGATCTGCAAAGTACAACGTTAAGTGCACCGGGACGTCCCCGCAGGCGAGCACGGCCAGGGCGTAGTAGCCACCTTCCAGTTCCCGGAGATACACCTGGTATTCCGCCGTATTGACCAGCCGGCGGGCGGGCAAGCCCAGCACGTCCTGGTTAATGGCGATGAGATCCGCATTTTGTAGGATTTCGCGGGCATTGTCGTCATCGGCAAGCAGATCATGCGTCATGGCAAGCGGCGAGGCGAACATGCACCACATGGCCATCTGCGTGCGGTATTCATCCGGCGTGCAGCCTGTGCCGCCAAGGTAGCTGGACGGACCGCCCGTACCATTGAGGCCTATCACCAGCATATCCATATCCAGCCAGCAACCCTTGATCTGATGTGGAAGAATCGGAGCCGTTATGTCGATGATATCCAGAATCCCCATACCTCCCCTGCCGATGAGGTCACGCCACATGTCGCGCACGTCGCCGGATGTCCTGAACACGCTGCCGCCGCTTTGCGCCGCCCACTTCTCGGGCCCCAGTCTCCCCCACTCGCAAATGCCCAGAACGATGTCCCGACCGCTGGCGCTGAGGGCATCGGCCATGGTTTTGTATCTGCGTGCGGCTTCTGCAGCATCGGCCGGCGCTCCGCAATAATCGTATTTAAGATAGTCGATGCCCCAGCTCGCGAAAGTGCAGGCGTCCTGTTCCTCGAAGCCGTAACTGGCGGTGTACCCTGCGCAGGTGAGTTTGGCTGCATCGGAGTAGATTCCCAGTTTGAGGCCTTTGGAGTGCACATAATCGGCAAGGGCCTTGATGCCGGAAGGGAACTTCTCCGGATCCGGGATAATGAAATTGCGTTTGTCACGCCCGCCCTGCCAGCAGTCGTCGATAAATATATAGGTGTAACCGGCGTCGCGATAGCCATTCTCCACCATGGCATCGGCAATGTCGCGGATCAGTTGCTCGTTGATACGCTCCCCGTAAAGGTTCCAGCTCATCCAGCCCATCGGCGGAGCGGGAGCAAGTTGTATCCGGTCCTGCGCCAAGGCAATTCCCGATATGAGCATAAACAAGTGAAACACACCAAACCGGCCAATGGTGCGTTTCACGGCCAAGAATCGGCTCTTTTCCGGCGAAAAGCGCACGCGAAAGACATCAAACAACCTTCTCATGCTTTTCACGCCTTCCCGTCCTTCTGCATATCCTCCGGCAGATATATCACATCCCCCACGGGGTCGTCGCGCTTGCCGTCGGCGGCATCGGCCAGTTCGGCGGCGATGGTGTCGTCCACCTTCTTCGCCACTTCGTCGATGGCGAGGTGCTCCTTGAAGCGTTTGCGCGTGGTGAGGGCCATATAGGCATACAGGCCAATGAAAAGAACGATGCACGCGGCGGCTATGCCCGCACCCATGCTGGACACCATCAGAAGGGCATCGAATGCGGCATGAAGGGCGATGGGGACGAGGGCGGCAAGCACCAGGTTCGAATTGCGCTTTGCCGGATCCCCGAGCATTGCCTTGGAATAGAAGAAGCCCATCATCACGGCGAAGAAGAAGTGGGCTGGAACGGAACACAGCGCGCGCATGGCGCCAACTTCCGCCCAGTTCTGCATGTTGGAGAACAGGTACATTATGTTCTCCAGAGCGGCGAAGCCCATACCCACGCACGCAGCATACACGATGCCGTCGACATACTCGTCGAAGTGTTTGCTCCGGCGCAGCAGCAGCCACAGCATGAACAGCTTTGCCAGTTCCTCCGGCACCGCCGCGGCAAACAGCGCAGTGCTCACATGCCCTGCAAAGGTGGTGGGCTCTGCAGGATAGAAGCCCAGCACGCCCAGCGGCGTGGAAATCAGGAACGACAGAAATGCCGATACGGCGCCGAAGGCAAAGCCTTTGATCAGTTCGTTCGCGGGCTCCTTGCGGAGCTTGTCCTTCCTATATATAAAATACAGCAGGACAAACGCAGGCAGCACTGCCGCAATGAGAATCAGAATCATAATGAAGCGTATTTCTGTTTTCAAAGTACGGCACAATTTTACATTTTTCCAAGTTTTCCACTATATTTGCGGGAGTATGATACGTTTAGCTCAGCCAAAAGACCTGGAGGCCGTGAACAGCCTTCTGCGGCAGGTGCTCAAGCTGCACCACCAGGGCCGGCCGGACCTCTTCCGTGCGGAGGGCAAGAAATACACCGACGATCAGCTCCTTGCCATCTTCGCCAATCCGGACACGCCCGTCTTCGTGTACGAGGACAACGGCACCGTTCTCGGCTACGCATTCTGCGCCCTCCAGCGGCAATGCAACGGCAGCCTT
>JAILDI010000176.1 GCA_024689525.1 Bacteroidales bacterium | reverse complement strand
GGATTGTTTTTTACCATAATTAAATATAGGTTATTCAGTTATACTATCGATTATGGGTTTGATAACGCCCTCCATGGCGGTGTAGGCGTCGGGGTTGGGGTGAAGGTCGTCATAGAGCCAGAAGCGCTGCTGCATGGACAGGCCGTCGGTATCGACCAGGACGGGGAAGTAGTCGCAGTAGATGAAGCCTTTTTCATCGGCATAATCCTTCACCATCTTGTTCACGGCGATGATGTGGGCGCCCTTGGTCTTGGGGTTGCTGAGATTGGAGTACTCGCGGTTGCAGGGGGTGATGGAACACAGGATTACCTTCATGTTCAGGGCATCTGCCTGCTCGGCCATATACGTGATATTGTCGAAGATTGTGGCCTTGGATACGCCTTGGGCAAGGTCGTTGGTGCCACCCATTATCACCACGCACTGGGGATCCAGCTTGAGGACATCCTTCTCGTAGCGGAGACGCATCTGCGAGGTGTTCTCTGCCGATATGCCCTTATCCACATAGTTGTTACTGGTGAAGAACTCCGGATGCCAGGTGACGTAGACATTGCTGCCCCTGTCCTGGAGCCATGAAGGCATGGGATCCAGCGGAATCACAATCTTGCTCTTCGCAATTTCGCGGGGATTGGTGCCCCACTGCCAGGTGATACTGTCGCCGATGAACACCGCCTTGGGGCCCGTGTGGGCCGTGGAGAAGATAACCTCCATTTTTGGCGACGAAGCGTTCATTGAAAGGGTGAACGCGGCCAGACGGTCTGTTTCGCTTGCGGGGAACATCCAGCAGGCGCGGTTGTCTTTCAGGTACAGGGCGTCATAATCGTCCTGGCCCAGGGCTCGGACTGCCAGATAAGAGGCATCATAGGCCGATGGCTGGCTTCCCGCATTGTTCCATGTGGCGCACCAGTATTTGAGCTCTTCCGGGGTGTCCGTTTCCAGAAGGAAGCGGTAGCGGACATGGTCTGTGCCGATATAAAGTTTGGGTACAGACCACACCCCGCGGCCTTCGTAAACCGCCTCGATTGGCGGCTTGCTTCCGGCCTTAGGATTCTCCACAGCACCCTCGGTGACAACCAGGGACACCTTGCTGATGTGAACCAGGCTCCAGGATTTGTCGGCCTTCACGCGAAGGCGGCCAAGGCCTTCCTTCAGGGCCGATACCCTAAGGGAAACGAACTCGGAGCCTCCGGCCTCGGTAACTTTCACCTCGCCGCTGCGGAACTGACCGTAGATGTCCCATACGCCTTCCGCAACGGGAATCATGGCCGATGCGTACTCGACGCCGTCGCCGCTCACCTCCAGCCCCGAAGGAATTGTCGGGGCCGGAGCGGGCGGGTCTTTCTTGCACGAAGCAATAGCGGCGATGATAAGGAGTAAACCAAATATGCGTTTCATCGCAGATTACTATTTAAGAACGGGCAGTTCGCCGCTGAAGTCCCAGACGGAGGAATCCCAACCGAGGATACTGGATGCGAGCTGGGAAAGCGTCTTTCCTGCCTCCACTTTGCCGTGATATGCAAACTGGGGATAGTTGGTGCCTTCGCCACTGGCAAGCGTACCCACCGGGCTGGTTATCAACTCGCCCGTGGTTTTGCTCTTGACGATAAGCCAGGAGGTGCTGCTCACATTCGGGTGCTGATATCCGGCATCCGGTACCCACCAGGCGGTGAGAACCATCTCGGGATGACGGTAGCAGTCGGTTATTGAACATGAAGGCAGTGTAATGGCACAGAAAGCGCCGCTACTCCAGCTGTCTGCAGCGATGTTGCCTGCGGTGACGGTTTTGCCCCAGGCCGCACAGTGCTTGATCTGGAAGGCGGTACAGCCCTCATATCCCATAAAGCCGCCAACGCCGAAACCGGTTCCGACGACATTGCCGCTGCTATAGCAGTCTTCGATGATAACCTGGCCGGGCTGTGCGTCCACAAGACCCAGGAATCCACCCATATGGGCGTTGGAGTTCACATCACCGGTAGCATAGCAATTCCTGATGGTTGCGGAAGCGCTGGAAGCGGTATTGGTCTGGATCAGGCCCACGAAGCCACCGTTATTACGGTATGTGCCGATGATTTCTCCGGTAGCGTAGCATTTCTCTATGAGACCGGATTTGAACGTACCCGCGAAGCCTCCGATTGAGCGTCCCTGAAGTGTGAGCTCAACCACGGTGGAAGCGGAGCATTCCTTAACCGTACTGTTCTCGATATGGCCGATGAGACCGCCAACGGACACTTCCTTGTTGTATTCAAGATTAGACGTTACGCGGCCAGAAGCGGTGCAGCCCGTTACAATGCCGTAAGCTACGCCGATAAGGGCGCCGACATTCTTCTGGGCTTCGCAGGTTACATTTTCCGCAGTGCAGTTCTTGACAGAGGCGCCTACGTCAAAGTTTGAAACGCCCATCTGGCCGATAACTCCGCCAACGCGCTCGCCCGTTGAAGAAACGGTAACGTCGATGGCATGGCAGTCCGTAATCTTGGCAGGAGAATAAATCTGGCCGATAAGGCCGCCTGCATAGCTGTCGGACTTCACGGTGGAATTCTTGACAGTGACGTTGGTCAGGTTCCCGACAAGATAAACGGGGGCATCATTGGTGCCGACATTGGTGCCGCAGTATCCGGCCACAATGCCTGTCTTGCCGGCTCCGTCGATGGAGGCGTGGTCGAAGGTCACGTTCTGGACGGTGCCGTTCAGAACGCCGAAGAAGCTCGGGTAAGTGCCGGCATCGCAACTGAAGTTGGAGATGGTGTGGCCCTTTCCGTCGAAGTGTACTGCCAGGTCGTAAGGAGGAATGATGTTGAGGGGATCCCAGTACATGACGTTCGCCATGTCGATATCGGCCCCCAGTTCGAACCATACGGTCTTGCCCGCTTCCAGGAGTTCTGGCATCTGTTCGACCTGTTCTGCGGTCCTGAGAACGTAAGGAGCGTTTTCGGTGCCATTGCCTGTGATGGGAGTGTAAGCCGTCCAGGCCGATGCGTCGCTCACCGTGATATTGGTGAGAAGGCCTGCGCCCATCTTCACGCTCTCGGGTACCATTATATTATAGGTATTGTCACCTTCCACGGTGAGCTTGAGAGCACCCTGTGCAAGTTCGACCTCCTTGTCCGATACGGCAAGGTATGCCTTGATGGCCGATGAGGCCGATACGTTCGAGAGCTTGAGCTCCAGGGCCTCTGCGGTGTTGCTGCCGGAATTGTTCACCGGGAAAGCAACGCCGGAAGCCTCCAGCCTGATGCTGGTGATGGAACCCGCATCGGCAGGTAGGGTGAGGTTGAAGGCCACTACGCCGTTGGTGCGGAACGAGCCGCCCTTAGACGTTGCCCATTCCTTGGAGAGGGTTACA
>JAILDI010000154.1 GCA_024689525.1 Bacteroidales bacterium | reverse complement strand
GGACGAATTGTTTGCCATCTGGAACTATTACAACTCCAGATGGATCCATTATTGCGGAATAATCCCGGGTTCCACACCAAAATACAAGCGTAAGATGGAAGTGCGGGATACCATAATAAGTATTGCCGACAGGGTGATCCGTAACGGCAAGCCCACCGTCACGCTCCGCTTCAGCCACGACGGCACCGTTATGCCCATGATCTATATGCTTGGCTTCAAGGAAGCGATGGGCACCGCTACGAATGTGGAGAACCTGTACAAGACCATTTCCATCGACAAGATGATCCCCATGGCGGCAAATATCCAGATGATCTTCTACCGCAAAGATGGCTCCGACGACGTCCTGGTGAAGTTCCTCCTGAATGAAAATGAGACGTCTCTCCCCGAATTGAAGACCAATATCGCGCCCTATTATCACTGGGCCGATGTAAAGCGCTACTGGGACAGCCGTGGAACCACTCTTATGAACCGATAGTACTATGCAGAACAGGGAATACTGGCTGGATTGGATGCGGGTCGTCGCCTGCTTTCTGGTGATGCTCACGCACAGCTGCGAGCCGTTCTATCTGGGCGGCGAGGGATCGCTTATCCTTACGAAGTACGATGCAGTATGGGTGGCACTCCTTAATTCATTCCCGCGTGCGTGCGTGGCCCTGTTTATTTTCGCATCGGCCTATCTCCAGTTCCCTCTGCATTATTCCACCGGGGAGTTCTTCAAGAAAAGGGCACTTCGCATCCTTCCGCCGTTCCTGTTCTGGACCGTGGTCTATGCCCTGGTTTGGGGCCAGCCCGTGCAGAATTTCAAGGACCTGCTGCTGAACTTCAATTATGCCGCCGGGCATCTGTGGTTCGTGTATATGCTCATCGGCCTGTACCTGATTATGCCGTTGCTTTCGCCCTGGGCGGAAAAGGTTGGCAAGAGGGAGTTGCAGGTGTATATCGGCATATGGCTTTTCACTACCATCATTCCGTTTATCCGGCAATGGGTTGGAGGCCCTGCTCCGGTGATTTATGGCCCGTCCGGCATCCCCAATGCGGCTAAGTTTCCTCTCTGGGGGGAGGCCAGCTGGAACACATATGGCGTGTTCTATTATGTGAGCGGATTCATCGGCTATTTGCTCCTGGGTCTGTATTTCCGCAAGTTCGTGGGCAAGCTGTCATGGGGTAAGACGCTGGCTATCGCTATTCCCGCCTTTGTCGTGGGCTTTGCCATCTGCTGTGCCGGATTCCTGTCGCGCGTATGGGCCGATAGCGGCGGTGCGTTCCCCATCGAGGGCCCCGTCGGCCTTGCTGCTCTGTGGGAGGGACCCTGGCTGAACGATACTCTAGGCGTGGCTCTGATGACTGTCGCGTGGGTGTTGCTGTTCCGGAAGATTGTTTCCGGCGGCCGCTTTTTCGAGAAAGTGCTCCTACTGGTTTCCAACGCGAGCTACGGCATGTACCTGTGCCATCTGCTCCTGCTTGGCCTGGTATCGGACTGGCTTCGTGGGACCCTTGGCGTTGGCATCGCAGGCACCCTTGGCGTCTGGACCACACCGGTTCAGATATGTGCAACCGCACTGCTCTCATTTGCAGGAGTGGCTACATTTTGCGTCCTGGTCAGGCGCATTCCCAAAGTAGGAAAATGGATAATAGGATAAGGTCCTTATTTGATACCGTATTTCCGAAGGATGCTTAGGATGGGTCTTTCTATGGAACGGGCCCAGAGGTAATAGCCGTAGTCTCCGGGGTGAATTCCGTCAACTGACCATTCGTGGGAGCCGTCATCACTTTCAGGCTGTATAAAGTAGACATCGCTGTAGCGCTGGACGGCAATCTTCATCAGAGAATCGGCCACCTGCTGTACTTGAGACTGGTTGGAATCGTGATGGGCGCAGAAGTTACGCTTCTCCCGCCTTATTGTTTGCTGAAAGATTAGCGGTTTGCCAGGATGGGCTTCCCTTAGACGTTCAATGAAAGGGAAAAGACGTGCCTTGATTGTACTCACGCCTGGATTGGAGAATGTGTCGAAGACGTAGGCATCGGCCTCCACATCGGCAAGGACATCAGCAAAATAGGGCTGCATTTTGCAATTGCCGCTGCAGCCGAGAGAGAGCATCTGAATGCCGGTGTGGCGCGTGAACTGGGCTGGATATGCCATTCCTGCACGCGATATGGAAATGCCCTGGGTGAAACTGGAGCCGTATATGGCCACCCTATGACGGAATGGAGGGTCGATGGCTTCCAAAACGCACCCTTCCTCTATGCCTATCTTCAGGGATGTTAGCTCACTGTAAATGGGAAGGTACAGAAGATACTCTTTCATTGAGTTCCCCGTATTACGGATAAGGCTGATTTCCTTTTCGGGGTTATCCAGGTTGGCGCCCCGGCTTATAGCCCACACCCACTCGCCGTTCTTTTTAATGTAGAGGTCATAGCCGTGTTGGGCGTGTCCTGTTGTTGAACTGCTCCTATGTGAGAAGTTTCCGGTATGACGTATACGTACGGACGGTGAATCAGTGCGGAAAGCAACCGCAAGGCCGGCGCTGCATCTGACCTGGAAGTTCTCGTGGGGGGTAAAGCCTTTGTATACCACAGTATCCACCCTGTGATATGGATTGGGCGTATCCATTAGTTTCCCAATAAGCGTAAGTTCAGAGGCCTCGGTAAAAACATAGCCGGAAGCATCCTGAGCATAGAGTCCAAGGGTGCAGGCCCATAAAAGAGCAACAATAATAAGACGTTTCATAACTCAATGAGTGTTTTTGCGATTGCGTGCTCCAGGCCGCGAAGTTCAGCCAGGGAGCGCAGGCGGCCATAGCAGGAGTAGCCGGGGTTGGATTTGCGGTAAAGGTCGTCGCACATCTGGTGGCCGTGGTCGGGGCGCAGGAATATGCGGAACTGGCGCTTCTGCTCTACTTCAAGCATTGCCTTCATCATTTCGTACACGGGGACATCGCCTTCCAGAAGGTTAGCCTCGTAGAAGTTGCCTTCCGCATCCCGTTTGGTTGAACGCAGGTGTACAAAGTCGATGCGGTCGCCAAATTCCCGCATCATCGCAGGGCAGTCGTTATCGGCTCTGACTCCCAGCGAACCGGTGCAAAGGTTCAGGCCGTTGGCGTGGCTCGGGACAGCTTTTATCAGTTTGCGGAAGTCATCAGCCGTGGACATAATGCGTGGCAGTCCCAGAATGGGATACGGCGGGTCATCCGGATGAATCACCATACGGGAACCCACATCTTCGCAAACGGGGCAGACCTGCTGCAGGAAGAAGATGAGATTGCCGCGGAGTTCTTCAGGGCCGATGTCTTTATATCGGTCCAGGGCCGTCTGGAACTGCTCCAGGGTGAAGCTTTCCTCGCTGCCGGGCAGGCCTGCTATCATATTGCGGATGACAAGAGTCTTCTCTTCCGCGTCCATAGCCTTATAACGGGCCTTTGCCTTTGCTATCTCGTCAGGAGTGTATTCTTTCTCTGCGCCGGGACGCTTCAGAATGAACAGGTCGAAAGCCAGGAAAGCCGCACGCTCAAAGCGGAGCGCACGGCTTCCGTCAGGCATCTCGTAGGCAAGGTTAGTACGCGTCCAGTCCAGCACCGGCATAAAGTTGTAGGTGATGCAGTGGATATCGCAGGCTGCCAGGTTCCTGATGGTCTGCTTATAGTTCTCTATGTATTTGAGGTAGTCGCCTTCCCGGGTTTTGATATGCTCGTGCACTGGGACGCTTTCCACCACGCTCCATACCAGGCCCTCGGCGGCACACTGATCCTTGCGTTTGAGGATTTCCTCTACCGTCCACACCTCTCCATTGGGAATATGGTGGAGGGCAGTTACAATGTCAGTCACTCCAGCCTGGCGTATGTACTGTAAAGGAACCGGATCTGAAGGACCGTACCACCTCCAACTTTGGCGCATAGTGTAAAGCATACCTGTTGTATTTTAAATATTAATAGTCCCGTATACTACTGTGTCTTCCGTGCCGTCATCAGAAACAGCCTTGAACGTAGTTGTACCGTTTCCCATTTTTACGGGGAATTGCCATATTACTCCGGAAATTTCCCCTGATGATGACTTCGATGCCACCTCGACTCCATCCTGAAATAGCTTTAAGGAGCGTGCATTCGAATAGACAGTCATAGTAAACTCCTGTTCTGCGGGACGGCACGAAAGCCTTCTTTCCGTAATATATACCGTCGGGGTGGTCTTGTTCCACAGTGCTTTATAGAGATAGAACGAATCTTTCTTGACTTTACGGTCCCTGCTTACGAGGCCCTTGTCGTTAGTGTACAACCTGTCGGGATTCTCGGTATAGACAATGCCGTCACCGGAGTCCAGATAACCCTCGTGGCGATCGGCGACAGCAAAGTCGAACAAAACCCAAAGCGAGGTAAAGCCAAGGAAAGGCATAGCGGCAATCTGTTGGACGTGAGACTCGTGGAAACGGTTCCCATAGGCCTCCGGATGGCAGGCGTCGTCCTTATATCGGCGGATATCTTCCTCCTTCCAGGTATGGCAGAAGGGGTTTACTCCAACGCCGTATTCCGACAGATTGGCCGGCCCCATATTGTCCCGTATCCAAATCATATCCGTGGTGGTCCTGTCAAAAGACCCGTGGGTATAATACCATCCATAGTAACGGTTTTCTGAGTAATAGTCGGCAGTAAGCTCGGTATAACGCTTTCGCTCGAAGCGGGAGTCGTCCGTGAGGCCTACAAAGCGGCTCGGATCCAGGCTTTTGGCATACCGGTAAAGGCTGTCGGTCTCCGAAATAACCTTATCGCAATCTATCGGCCCCTGAAACAATTCTTTATTTCCCCAGTCGTCAAGTTCATTCCACATACCCCAGAATACTATGGACGGATGGTTGTAGAACGAGCGTATCATTTCTTCCATCTGACTGTGGATGTTGCGGAAATACTCACTCGTAGCCTTTTCTCCGCACACATTTACCCAAGGGATTTCTGTTTGCACCACGATACCCGCACGGTCGCACAGCGTAAAAGTGCGCCTGTTGTGGGGATAGTGCGCCAGACGCAAGAAATTGCAACCAAGTTCACGGACAAAAGCAAAATCGGCATTGATATCTTCTTCTGTCAGGGCCGATGCCTTTCCTTCCAAATCCTGGTGCATACTGACACCTCTGAGAGGGTAAGATTTACCGTTGAGGAAAAAACCATTGTTCCGGTCGAAACTGAAATAACGCAGCCCTGTCTGTGCCTCGGCACGGTCGTGGCCGGCCTTGACGATTACCCGGTACATATAGGGGTCTTCCAGACCGTTCCACAGATGCGGATTGCTTATGGTCAGCGGGGCCGAATAATCGACACTTTGCCCCGCGGCAAGGACAACCTTTTCTTTACAGGAAGCTACTGTACGGCCTTCTGCAGAGCGGAGTTCCACCGAAACCACTATCTTCCGTGTCCTTGACGACGCGTTGCACAGACGGGTCCGCAGTTCCACCCGGGCCACTTCGTCGGAAACTTCGTTCTGTACCAGATGGAATCGGTCGAAGCCGTAGGCTGCCGGGTGCAGATATATCTCCGGAAGCACCATAAGACTTACCGGGTAGTGGAGTCCTCCGTTTTTATTGAAGTCGGAATGAACGGGTATCAGTTCATTGTCGACAGAATTGTCGCATATCACCTCCACCGCATTGGAGCCTTTTTGTATGACTCCGGAAACATCCACCCAGAACGGCGTATATCCCCCTTTGTGAGTTGCCAGTGTGTCCCCGTTCACCAAAACCACCGCCTTCTGGGCCGCTCCTTCGAAAAGCAGGAAATGCGGCTGCTGTGGTTTAAGGCATTCAATTGTTGTCCTGTAATACCCTTTCCCGCGGAAATACGAAGGACTCCTGCCGTCCTCGGCGTTCCAGGAGTGTGGAACGCTCACACTCTCCCAAGACTCCCCATCTTTCGAGAAGGACCAGGAATCCAAGTTTATCGAAGGAGCAGCAAAGACGCAGAGCGAAGAAATCAGCAGCAACAGTAGCATAGGTACATTAGATGGTAAAGCTGTTGAATCCGCCATCTACAATTGCAACTGTCCCGGTGACGCCCTTTGAGGCGTCGCAGGCCAGGTAATGTAGTGCGCCGACCAGTTCGTCCGGCTCCAGGAAGCGGCCGAAAGGCGTGTGGGCCAGAATCTTATGGGAACGGTCTGTAAGCGAGCCATCCGGATTGGTAAGGAGCGTTCGGTTCTGGTTTGTCAGAAGAAAGCCCGGAGCAATGCCGTTCACGCGGATGCCTTCTCCGAACTTCATCGCCAGTTCACCGGCTAGCCACTGCGTCCAGCTGGCCATCCCGGCCTTCGCTATGCCATAACCTGCCACGCGGGTGAGCGGGCGGAAAGATGACATTGAGCAGAAGTTGATGATGGAACCTTTCTTCTGCGCCACCATCGGCTTTACGAATACCTTGGTGGGAATCACTGTGCCGAAGATATTCAGGTCGCACACCTTCTTCATCGCGTCGATGTCCAGGTCGGCGATGGTCTGGTCCGGCTGCACGTTGGCAGGGCCCATGTTGCCACCGGCGGCGTTCAGAAGGATGTCGATGGTGCCGTAGGCGGCGAGAATATCGACCAGATTCTGCTCAAGGATAGCTTCTTCAAGGACGTTGGTGGGGAGGAACATCGCCTCCCCGCCATCGGCCTTGATATCTGCGACGATCTGCTCGCCTTTTTCACGGGCGCGTTCCAGGTCCAGTAGCACTAATCTGCAGCCCTGTGATGCGAAATACTTCACGATGGTCTCTCCCAGCACCCCGCAGGCGCCGGTCATCACCACCACTTTTCCTTTAATGTCAAATAAACCGTTCATCTAACTGTATAGTCCAGGCTGATTCTAATGTCGCTTGATGACGAGCCGACCAGGATTCTGTAATCACCGGGATCAACAGTCCAGCGGTGGGTGGTTACGTCGTAGTATGAGAAATCCTGATAACTCAGCGGGATCCGGAATTCCACGCTCTTGCCTTTGCCAATCGACTTCTTGTCAAAGCCTTTGAGTTCGTAGGCAGGGCGTATGACGGAAGGGGACAGAGGTGCTACATACACCTGTACAATCTCCATTGCATCCATTTTGCCGGAATTTTTGACTGTGAAGACCACTTCACAGCCATCGGCAGTGGGAATAACGACACCATCGGAATAGTCAAAACTTGAATAGCTGAGGCCGAATCCGAAGGGGAACATAGGTTTTACACCAAACTTCTCCACTCCGCGATATCCTACGAAAATACCTTCCGTATATGTAGTATGAGGATACTCGGGACGGCTCTGGCTTGTGCGATGGATGGCGGCAGTATCTGCGTGATAATACAACGCTGCAGGATTCTTCTCCTCTGACCCCCAAAAGGTGAATGGAAGTTTGCCAGAAGGTGACACCCTGCCGGAAATGAAATCGGCAAGCGCCTTGCCGCCTTCCTGTCCACCGTACCAGGCCATGATGATGGCCGCCACGTTGTCCTTGAAGGGAGTGATGTCCACCTCTCCACCGGAGTTGATGATTACAACGGTGTTCTTATTCAGGGCTGCCGCGGATGCTATCAGTTCGTTCTGTCCTTCGGGCAATCCGTATGTGCGGTCGTGATTCTCAAGTTCTGTCTTATGGTTGAATCCGGCAACCACAATCACGGCTTTGGCCTTTGAGATGGCCTTCTGCTCTTCAGGAGTAAACTCGGTACTCTCAATAAGCTGTACATCATAATTCCGGCCAAGGGCCTTGAGTCCGGCATAAGGCGTGATATTGCGGCCGGGGATGGGGTCCATTCTGCCGGAACCTCCGCCGAATGCCACGGTGTTGGCATTGGGGCCAAGAACGACGATGCGCCCTTTCTTGAGGGGCAGCAGTCCGTTATTTGTAAGAAGCACGGGCGCCTCCACGGCTGCGTTATAAGCCATATTCCTGGAGTACTCATAATCCTCCGGAATGGACTCGTCCTTTGCCGGAAGGTCTAGAAGGCCGAATGCTATGAATGTCTGGAGAATGTGCCGGCACATTATATCCAGATTGGCTTCCGGGACGACTCCACTCTCGATGAGTGGTTTCACCATCTCCGGTTTTGTGGTATAATCCTCCGGCATTTCAAGATCCATCCCGCTGGTAAGGACGCCCAGTGTAGTGTATGTGGACTTCCAGTCCGACATCACGATTCCGTCGAATCCCCAGGCGCGAAGGTTTTCCTTTATGAGCCAGGCATTCTCCGCGGCGTGGACTTCGTTCACGGGATTGTAGCTTGTCATAACGGCAGCCACATCGCCCTGCTCCACCGCCTTGCGGAAAGCCGGGAAATAGATCTCGTTGAGAGTTCTCTCATCAGCCACGGAACCCACACGGTGACGCTGGTACTCCTGGTTATTGAGGGCGAAGTGCTTGATGGTTGCAATCACCCGGTGCTGCTGGATGCCCTGGATGTAGTTAAGGGCAATCTCGGATGTGAGGTAGGGGTCCTCTCCGTAGTATTCGAAGTTACGCCCGCACAGGGGTGAACGGTATATGTTCACCCCCGGGCAGAGCATAATCCGTACGCCACGGGCCGTGGCATCGAAGCCGATGCCGTCGCCCACGCCTCTGGCAACATCACGGTTGAAACTGGCTGCCAGGCCTATTCCGCAGGGGTAGTACGTACTATTGGTCTTGTTGCGTACGCCCTGCGGGCCATCGGCCATTCTCACGGAAGGGATGCCAATCCTTGGGATTGCATAGGTATGAAATCCGTCATCCTTTCCGGAGATTAAGGCAATCTTCTCGTCCAGAGTCATCCTGCTCACAATCTCCGCCGCACGGTCCTTGTCAGTCTGGGTGATGATATAGGGCTGCGCGAAAGCGAAGACTGTAAGCAAAAGTGACGCTGCTGTGAGTACAAGCTTTTTCATGGAAGGTTAGTTCTGATAGGCGCCGGGCCACCAGTCGCCGTTGCCACGGCTTACCCCACGCTGGTCTTTACCAAAATCTCCGCCAGACCAGGTCACGAAAGCGGAACTGGCGGTGTTTACACGGCTTGTGACATCGGTTTTATTAGTCTTTGAGGGTGCAACGCCACCGAAGGTGCCGTTCCATTTCCAGTAGTATGAAGAACTGCTGTCATTGCTCCAGGCCAAGCCGTCAATATCGCCGCTGCTCTTTCCGCCGGTATTATTGTCACTTGTCGCAATGGATGATGAGGCGGAATAAACGGTATAAGATACATTCAAAGTATTACCGTCGCTATGTATCGATTTCTCACTATTATTATCCTGGACAATTATATTATTTGTGAAGTAATCGGTCCAAGAGCCACCACAAGACCATACGAGAGAAGAACTTGCGGCCCCTCCGATGATAGAGCAGTTGCTGATACTGGTGCATTCCTGTATTCCATCAAGATCAATCCAGCAGGCTTTTTCACCAGTCTCTGAAGCTGTGATATATGAGCCCTTGACCGAACTGTTGTGCATGATAAAATGAGATGCACCGGTAATATTAAAGACGCACCCGTAATTCTTTGTAATATAGTTCCCGTCGAAAGAACACTCGTCGATGAAGAGCCGAGGATAATAATCGGTTGATTTTACCGTCGCTTTTTGGGTGAATGCCACGCCGCCGGTTCCGGCATAATTCCCGACAAAAGTGTCACTGAACAAATTGACATATGCATCTCCTTTGGCACAAATTGCACCTCCATATTGGTCATGTTTGGCATAGTTTCCTATAAAGCTTGACGATGCAATATTGATAAAAGAATCGTTTTCAACCAATATTGCGCCACCATAAGAAGATCCGGTAACCGATGAAGAAGTTGTCACATAGTTGGGCTCACCATCGGCAGTCCCACCAAAGGTGCAGTAGTCTAAGATAACCTTTGTGGTCTTGCCGCTAGGTCCGTCAATAGCAATTGCACCGCCATCGTGGGCATGATTGCTTTTAAATACCGCATACTTTATCTTGTTCTCGATAGAAGATTTGGCGCTCTCGATATCCAAGGCTCCACCATATTTGGTAGACGAGTTGTTAGTGAATAAGGTGCTGGAAGTGCCGGACGGATTAATAATCAGTGTTGCTCCAGATTCTACGGCTATTGCACCACCGTTATTAGTTGCAGAATTACTTGAGAACTCGCCGCCAAGGATAGATAACTCGACCGAACCGAAGCAATCAATGGCACCACCTGCAGGTGCGGAATTACCAGTGAAAACACAGTCAGTAGCAGTGGTTTTGCCACTTCCAAATGATAGGGCTCCGGCATCACCGGTTGCGGAATTATTGCTGAACGTTGTGCGAGTGAGAGTCAAGTCTCCCGTAGAGTCGAAGCGTATTGCTCCGCCATAAACGGCAGAATTCTCGCTGAAAGTACAATCCACAAAGGAATGCGAACCGGTTTTAATCCAGACTCCTCCACCGAATCTGGCATCTCCGGAGCCGGAAGTGGCTCCTTTGGTAAAGGTAATGCCATCGAAAACGAGACTCATATTTCCGTCCAGGGTAAGGATGCGGTGGTTGCCGGTGTTATCGTCATCGTCGTCTCCAGTAAAGATGGTGGCATTGCTCGCAATGTTGCGTACACCAGTTGAGGCATTGTAACCGCCCTCAACCGTGAATGCGACTTGACCGAAAGTGGCATCGTCAATGTTGATTTCAGCACCCGCGCCCCATTTATAGGTGCCGGCTGCCAGGTAGAAGGTGGCCTTGTTGATGTTGGACAGTTTGGCATTGTCCATTTGGACATCAGTTCCGGCGGGATGGAGTTTGCTCCAGAATTGAGCGGCGCTCCAGGCATTGTCCCAGTTCATTCCGTTCTTCTTTCCGGCACCATCCACGGTTACATAGTATTTACCGTCGGCTGACACTGTCTCCATATCAATAATTGTGTTGGCTGCCGTTGTGATGGCCTTGTTAAGCCAGTAAGTTCCGGAGACATCAGCATCCTTGTACCAGGTAAGAAGCAGGCCCTTGGAGTGGGTAATGCCGGGGGCGATGGCTACATAGTATGTACCGCCTGTATTCACAGGGAACGTGACGGTGATACTGCTTCCGCCATTGGACAGAGTTCCTGCTGCGGGATCGCTAGAGCAGTCTACGGCCAGCGTTCCGGACAGATCCTCTCCGCCCACGCTGGAAACAATCACCTTGGTGATATCGGCAGGAACGGTGAATCCAACGAAGGCATTCACGTTCTTGAAGGCCATATTATTCTCACTGTCGACCTTGGCTACAGCGATGTTGCCTTCGCCAAATGTACCTTCCTGAGCGTCAGGGATGGTTACGTTTACAGTAGTGCCGCTGACAGAGGAGTACAAGTCCTTGGGATACACGGCATAAAGCGCTGTTTTCCCGCTGGGAACCAGCCCGGAGAAATCTCCTGTGGCGCTTCCTCCTGCACCTATCAAGGTGAAATCGGATGCCGATGCGTCATTGCAATAAACCTTGATTTCATCTCCGGCAGCCCATTTCACGGTGGCCCCGTCTAGTGTGGTCTTGGTTTCATCACTTACCGCACTGAGCGTTAACTGGGAATAGCCTTCAGGAATCAATTGTTCTGAAGGAACTACAGGATTGTCATTATCAGGGGCGTTCACCTCTTTCTGGCAGGAGAAAAGCACAATGGCGCATGCAGCGCAAAGAAATGCATAATAAATCTTTTTCATAGCAATATCCTCCATTCATTAACCAAGATCGGTTTCATCATAAGGATCATCAAAGATGATTTGTTGCAAAGTGCCTTTGCTGCCACAGATTTCTGACTCCATAACCAATGGGACTGTCTGAAGGGCGGGCCTTTCATACATTTCCCGTGTGCTTGTCGGTTTTTCTTTTTTCATAATTAATTGGTTTTATTGTTGGAATATTATCATTTGTTCTCAATATATCTCTTGATATCCTCCCACCTGTAGTAGGGACCGGAGTAAGATTCGATTTCCGGTACAGGGGTTTCCTGCTCGTTCACGAGGAACTTGACCAATACCTCTCCCTTCCTGTTCTTATAGAAAACCATTTGCAGGTTTGAGGCGAACGTGCACAGTTTGGCGCCCGGCCAGCTGCTGTACGCTTCCTCAGCAGTAAGCCTTGGATAGCCGAAGCCTTCCAGGCCAAGGAAGGAACAGAGGCACATAAAGGGAAGGTCGTGTCCAAAGATGAGGTCCGCGGCAACAGGTGCCCCGGCGATGGCCTCATCGGCCTTTTTCACCATCTCTTTTGCCAGGACGGCGACATCCTTCAAGGCCTCATCGCCATAAGGAACCGAGTTGCAATACGCAAGATAGCTCTGCAGGGCGTGTCGTGCGTACGCGGTGACTACGGCTTCCCAAGGGAGGAAACTGTAGCGATTCTCCTCGATATCATATGCTTCCGCAAAGCGGGCAAGGTTGAAAATGGCTGAGATAAAACTCCTTGGTTTTCCGGTCAGTTGCCTTCCCCTGGCTGTGTCCGTGAAGAATCTGGCATAAACGGCTGCTGTATCAATGGGGATGTCGGTCAATGAACTGTGGGCATCATCATATGCTTTTTGCTTGACGGAACGGGGACTGTTGAGAGTGATTACGCTCTGGTACACCGCGCCGCAATCCCAGGTGATGACAAGGTTGCTCTTGCAAGACTTCAAAGATGACGTGAAAGCAGCCATACTCACCAGGCAACGTGGCACATCAGATGATATTGCGTGGACCTCTCCTTTTTTGAATACGCGAGGATAACGCTGATACATTCTTTTTGCGATCAGTTCGTGTTCACGTGCGCCTCTTGGTGTCAGACGCCCGTCCATACCGTTGTGAAGATCTATCATCTGCATTGCGCAGACAAGGAGAGAATCGCCTGACGGCGTTATAATTCCTTCATCTGCGGCGGCCTGCAGACAGTCTCTAAGCAGTACATAAGGCTTGTCTGATGAGTGGGCGCGGGAACCGTGCCTTCCGTAGTGGCTGATATAGAAAGGCTTGAAACCACTTGGGGCAGGGGTGTCCTTGATGGGCAGGAACTCATATGAGTGAATGACGGCTGCCGCCCGCCGTGGATTCTCGCGGATGTATACTTCCATCTGGGGCGACAGCTGTGCGTAAGACGATAGCGTTACACCAAATAATAATAAGGTTGTGACAAAACGTTTCATTTCTTGCCGAGATTTGTAATCCAGTTGCTATTTTGACTCTCAATCACTTCTTGGTTTATAGCCCTGAGAAGCGAAGCTTCAAGCTTTTCCAACCGGTCATAAGTCATTAATCCATTAAGTTCCAGTTCAACATCTGTGGTTTGTGTATAAACGGCGGCGGCACAGCCAATGTCTATAAGCGTCTTAAGCCGCTCTGCATATAGTTTGTAACGTTCAATGAGTTCTTCCGGAGTCTTGCACAGGCCGGAATAACCCCAGTTCTGGCCTTCCGGCTGCCATATGTGACCTTCTACCAGATAGCCGATGCCGCCGTATTCTCCAATGACGTTAATCTTTGTCCTGTCAAATATGTTCATCCGGGGCTCCGGGTAGTGGTGAACATCAAGAATGTCTCCCGCTAAACGGAAATTGCCGCCTGATGCCTCATTGACAAGGCGTGAGGGGTCTTTCTCTTTGGTAAACGCTACAACATTCTCAGTGTCAAACTGCCCCCAGGCCTCATTGAATGGCACCCATACAACAATACAGGGGAAACATTTGAGGTAGTCAATGATTTCTCCCCACTCTTTGTAATAGTTCTTTTTCCAATATTCCGGAATCTCGCAGTCCGTTCCGCCCCGGAAGGAATTCAGGGCCCAGATATTCCTCTGGGCAGAACCTATTCCTTCCGGCCGAGTGGAGTTGTTTGTTTTACTATGGTCAGCAATACAGGGCATATCCTGCCATACAAGGATACCAAGGACGTCACACCAGTAGTACCATCGGGCCGGTTCCACCTTGATATGTTTGCGAATCATATTGAAGCCCCACTCCTTTGTCTTTTCAATATCAAAGCGAAGTGCTTCGTCGGACGGTGCGGAATAAAGACCATCAGGCCACCAGCCCTGATCCAGCGGGCCGAACTGGAAGAGAATATCATTGTTCAGTGCCAATCTTAGGGAGCCTTGTGGAACGCCTTTGCTGCTTTCAAACGTATCAGTGTCCTTTTGGGACGATATCTTCCTCATAGCTGTATAGCCGGATATATGGTCTATCTCCTTTCCTTTGCGTAGTATTGAAATTTCAAGGCCATATAGATATGGGTTGGAGGGATTCCAAAACTCCGGGTTTGCAACAGTAAGGTTAACATCTGCCCCGTATGCGCTGGCTATGACTGCCCCCTTTGGCTTTTCTGCACTGTAGCCAATGCCGCCTTCCAGCAGTTCAACTCTTACTATATCGCCGTCCCCAAGACCTTCAGTATCAACGTGAACACTGAGGGATGAACCGTCAACATCGGCCACGGCCAGATATGAATTCACCCTCGTTTCAGGTACCGCTTCCAGCCAAACCGTTTGCCATATTCCGGTGACCGGCGTATACCATATTGTGCGTGGACGTAATACCTGTTTTCCGCGTGGCTGCCAGCTCTGGTCAGTTGCGTCCATCACTTTAACTTTCAGGTCCTGTTTCCCATTCTTTTTCAAAAGGTCTGTGATGTCCAGGTAAAACGGTGTATAACCGCCGGTGTGCATTCCTGCCTTGTGGTCATTTACCCATATTTCAGCCTGCCAGTCCACTGCGCCGAAGTGTAGGAGTATATGCTTTCCTTTCCACTGCTTAGGGACTGTGAAGCTGCGCTGGTACCACAGGGCTTTTTCCGGCCCAACTTGCTTCTGAACACCCGACAGCTGTGATTCTACGGAGAACGGGACCATTATTTGCCCATCGGGATAAACGAAGCGTTCATCCTTGTCCAATATGGCATAGCTCCACTGTCCGTTCAGATTGCTCCAGCCTTGCCGCACCATCTGGGGACGAGGATATTCCGGAAGTGGAATGCTTCTCTCATATCCTGATGCTGCCGTGTCAAGGCTGTTCACCAGACAAGAAAGAATAATAAAGACAATATGTAAACTCTTCATCATTCGGTCAGGACACCTGGGTTAAAAGGTCATATGTCAGAAACTGGAAACAATTGAAGGCGGATTGGTGATGCCAGTCGGATGATTGCGGCCGATGACAGCATCAGCAAGATTAGAGGCAGTTACTTCAACATTCTGACACTTTGTCCCGCTTAACACTTTACAACCGGTGAAGTCCCAGGCATTCGCGCTGTCGTCTGAGCAGAATAACCCCGCAGCAGTGTTTCCAAAAGCTCCTTCTCCATCTCCGGATATGGTTTTATGATAACCGGAGGTGCTGCCTACATTACAATTGAGAAAGCCTGTGCAGTTATCACCTGCCAATCCGACGATGCCGCCGACATAGCAGTTTGGATTTCCCGTGGTTTTAACTGTTGCGTCACTTGTAAGATTCGATACAGTTGCAATATCCATATACCCCACGACCCCGCCAACACAGCCATTACCTCCATTGGATTTGGTGTTGTATCTGTAGTAGTTAATTGGGCCGGTATTGACACAACCTGTGGGGTTTACCGTTGTGTAACCAAGGATACCGCCAATTCGCGTTTTCAGATTATTATGTATGTATATGACTCCGGAATTCGTGCAACTCAGGAATGTCTTGGCCGAACACTCTCCCACACCACTGATTCCTCCGATATAGCTGAAACCTGTGGTACTCTTTTTATCTGCCGCCATATTACTGCCATTGGTGCCTTTTTCACAGTTTATCTCTCCCGAATTGGTCAGTCCGGTGAATGAGCATGCAGTATCTGTCGCCCCCTCGTGAAATCCTCCAATGACTCCACCAATCCAAGCAGCATAACTGATTGTCAGTGACACGAAATTCAAGTCTCCGGCATTTGATGCATAATCCATGGTGAACCCGGTTTTTGCACAGCCGACGACCCCGCCTATATAACTCTGTTTGCGAGTGTTGCCGGAATAAGTGATGTCACCTGTATCCAGATTCCTGACATAGCTTAAGTTTGCTCCATCGCCATCGACCATTCCTGTGATACCACCCATTCCCACATACTGATTTGTCGAAGTCTCGCTAAGTGTCCCGGAATTGGAATTGTATGCTGAGGCAGTGCCTGTGAGTATACTATTCCCGTCGATGTAGCCAATCAAGCCACCCACAGAAGCATCTACAGGAAGTCCCGAATTATTGGCAGCAGCTGAGTTAGAAACTGCACCCAAGTTGGAGCAGGTTACAAAAGTAGCAGCAACTGAATGGCCGCTTATGCCGCCAATAAAGATACCGGCTCCGGAATCTCCGCTATTTGAAACAGTTCCCTCATTGGAGCAGGATGTTATGGTTACATCGGCATTATGGCCGACAATGCCGCCTACCTCTATATGGTAAACCTTTCCATCTTCATAAGCCGTTGTCGCCTCTCCGCTATTGGAAACCGCACCTGAGTTTACACAGGATGTAAGATTATTTTCCATTTCTCCTGCAATTCCTCCTACATAAATGCGCCCTTTGGAGTCGGCAGTATTCTCAACATTGCCCGTATTCTCACAATTGTCGATAGTGCAATACGAATCACCATAGCCCACAATGCCGCCTATTTCTATGAATTGGCCGGATTTGTTCAACAGACAGGCATTGGAAACAAGTCCGTTGTTGGTGCAGGATTTGATATTCGCTTTACCACTCCCCACTATGCCACCTATAAACATATCGTATAAGCTTGTGGAACCTGAAGTCAGGAGCACGTTGCCGTTGTTGGTAACACCGGTAATGGCGTCACCGCTCAAGCCGTCGGCTATTTTTCCGACAATGCCGCCAAGCTGAACAATCCTTTTTGTGGACGAACCCGTGAAAGAAACGGTTCCGGAGTTGCCGCCGCCTTGAATGGGGCCATTGGTATATCCGCAGATTCCACCAAGGGCCATATATCCACCGGAGGTCCCGGAGAATGTTACTGAGGCGGTATTTGTATTTCCGACAAGTTCCCAATCACCCTTCTGGTTACCCACAATTCCGCCAACAGAATAATACTTGCTATTCGAATCGACCGTATATGAGCCTCCGGCATTGATTGCAGTTGCGTTTGTACAATAGGAAACACTATGAAGCGTATTACCTACGATGCCACCTATACTGAGTTCTCCTGTAGCGGCATTTCCGGTATACGCTATGGTGCCTCCGGTGTTTGTGCAGGACTCAATGAAAGCGCCCTCGTCGCACCTACCCACCGTTCCGCCAATGTATGCGCCGGAGGAAGCTCCGGTAGCAGCGATATTGATATTTCCGGCATTGGAAAGGCTGGAATACGTCGCAGTTGTATTATTGAGTCGTCCGATGACACCGCCCTGGCAGAGATATGTTCCTACGGCTCCGGCCTCTGTGGTAACCGTTCCGTCACTTGCGTTGGTGCATTCTTCCACAGAGCCTTTAGCCACTCCGGCGACACCGCCGATATGGAGAGGTCCGGTGGTGGAGAAATCTGCGGTGATTTTTACCAGGCCGTGGTTGACGCAGCCTCTCATAGATTCAGCAATATCTACCTGATAACCTAGGACGCCGCCGATATATACGCCCTGGCCGAAATCAGCAGAACACACCACTGTGCCATTGTTGGTACAGTTGGCAATGTCGCCCTGTGTCTTGAGGGCTCCGCCTTTCTGGGTGCGTCCTATGACTCCGCCGATGGAAGGCTGGCAGTTGTTCACTTCTCCATTGTCGGCAAAAGTTACAGATGCATTGTTGGTGCAGTTGATGAATGCTCCGCCTTTATTGTTCCCCACAAGACCGCCTATCTGGGCGTCTGTACTAAGGGCAGCGGCCGGTGTCCAGATTATTGAGCCCTGGGCGGTGCAGTTCTGCAGACCCGCGATATCGTCAATCTCTGTTGAAGGGATAACGCGTTTTGCGAAGATGCCCCAGTTGTTATCGTCATCTGCAGTGGCTGTAATGGTGGAATTCAGCGTAAGGTTTTTCACTACACCCATCAGATCGGCAAACATAGGCTTGGTAAGACCGCTGATGATTTTGCCGTTGCCGTCGAAAATGCCCTTATAGTCCTCTATCGACTCAAAAGAGGCGGCGATGGATGATAGGTCAAGAGTTTGGGAGCTCTGGACAAGGCGTGCATTAAGCGTTTTGTTTCCGCCAGCGACAGCCGCGACAAATTCCTGGAATGAAGCGACACTGTTAATCTGCTTTAGATTGGTCACCTTGTCGGGGGAGTATACCACGTTGTCAAACTCGCGCACCTTACCCGCGGCGATTGTCTTGGTGGAATTGCTATCCATCACTTTTACGGTCATATGACCGGAAGAGTTGTCTACCACATCCAGAGTGATACCGCCTTCATATGTGCCGGCTGGGATTGCAATATAAAATACAAACGGGTCATCAGAAAGCTGCTTGTTAGAACCAAAGCTATAAATGAGCGAAGTTCCGCTGGTGGCCGGTGTAAGACTGCCGTTCAAGATTCCGTCGGCAGTGGCTCCTATGGTGAAAGTGCCGGAAAGCGACTTGGACCCATCGGCCGCCGTAAGAGTGATTGAACTAAGCTTTTTGTCGCCCGTGAAAGAGAATTTAAGCAATGCGGCAACGTGGCTGAAAGTAACATTGTCGCTCCTGCATGCCAGAGAAGCGTACATAGGCATTGCAGCAGGATCAAATCCACCGGACTCGTAGATCTGCGTGGAGGGGAAACTCACCTGATTGCTTTGGCCGGAAACGCCGCAGTACAGGAAATTGTACGGAGCCGAGAGGTTGGCCAGTTTGAATGAAGCTGTGGCGGTCGTGTTCCCGGCCTCACGGGTAAATGAAGTGGCCGCAGTGCCATTGAGAGTAATGACATCAGTATCGCCCCAGAGCACAGGATACGAACCCCCTTCTTTGCTGCCAAGGGTGGTCTTGGTATCTGTGTTTTCCGGAACAGAAAGAGTAACCGTGATTTCATCCACGGCGGGATTATCTATTTCTTTGGCGCAGCCTGCTGCCAGAAGAATCAGCGCAAATACAGATATATATGTATAAATCTTTTTCATAAGGCAGCGTTGTTAGTCAAAGGTTATGTAAGAGACAACGGGGAAGTGATCCGAAGGACACCAGGTGTCTTCGCCAACATCATAAGTTGTACGGACAGTCCTGTAAGACTGGGCGTTGATCACCTGCGAAAACCCGTCGTGAAGGAAGATATGGTCGATGCGGAACTGAGGATATTTCAAATTTACAAGATAGTGTGCACCCCAGTTGCTGCCGGTTTCAGTGCCAGGATAATTGATGTAGAAACCTGACAGGTTGCCGGCATCGTACACCTGGTCATAGGCATTGGCGAACCCCCCGGAGTACATAGCAGTATAAAGAGGCTGCTCCTGCGTCTTCTTAGTGTCGATATAAGGGCCGAAATTAAAGTCTCCGACGACAATATACGGGAGAGAACCGGCCTTGGCGGCAGTGAAATATTTGAGATTGTTGATAACTCTCAGGCGTCTGGCTGCAGCGGCAGCCTGATCTTCGGCGCTGTATTCACCGTTCACCTTTTCTGCGTCTATTTCAGAATAAGTATGGGCGAGGGTGGATGTGTGTGTCACGAAAAAATAGAACTGCTTTCCGGACACCTTGTGCGTGAACTTGGCATATACGCAGGTCGTTTCCGGACTGCCCGAATTGTGGTAAGCGTCCTCCCTGTCATCATAGTATGTGTTATCTGCCGTATGGGAAAGCCAGACATAGTTGTGGTCTGAAATGTCGAACAGAGATGTCTTATAGGCAAATCCGTCGGCATATTCGTTATAGGTCCTGTATTTGTAGTTTGGCCAGCTGCCTTCTTTTTTGATATCGTCAGGATGGTCCAACTCCCAGGTATACCCCGTTAACCCTGACAGAGTTTTCAGTGAATAAGATCCGTCGTTTTGGAAATTGGAATCCAGTTCGTTGAATCCTATGATATCGGCACCGATATTGGCAATGGCAGTACCCAAGGCTTCGCGAACGTTCGCATTGGTGAGGTACAAATACTGTTTTTTGGAGCTCTCGCGGGATTCTTCCTGATACACATTATATGTTGCCACGGTGATTCCCGGAGGCGCGGCAGTGGGCTCACCGCCGTCTTCGGCCGTAAGGTCATTGATTGAGAGTAGGTTCTCAGTGCGCCCGGCGGCATATGTTGTGCTTGTGAACTCAACCAGTTTGTTTGATGCAAGATTATAGCCAGCCCCCCAGAACTTGAGACGCATAAATGCGCCGTCGGCCTGATAGACCAGAGCCTCGATTCCCGCGGCATAAGTCTGTGCGGGAATTGCAATATAGAAAAAGGTGTCCGTATTGCTTAGCGTAACGTCACAGTCATAGGTGAGGGCCCCTGCTGTTCCGCCGCTGAATGCCCCGGTAAAGCCATCTGCATCCGTGGCAAGGGTGAAATCCCCGCGAAGTTTCTCACTTCCAAGACTTTTGAGTTCAATGCGGTCAAGCGTCGCACTCCCTTTGACGGCAAAACAAATGAGCCCGCAGAAATTGGTGAGCTTGACGGAGTATTTATCTCCTGATTTCTGTGCATTGCCATAGGAAGCCGCTGCGGCTCCGTCGAAACTGTCAGCCACGTAGTTCTGGGTGGCCGGCAGGGTAATTACATTCTCCGATGAAGAGCCGGGATAAAGCACTTTATAGGGGGCCGACATGGATGCACTAATGGTAAAATCGACATTCTTGGTGCCATTCTGTGCCGCCGTCACGGCATTGTCCGAAAGGACTCCGTTTACCGATACTTTGTCCCCGGTTTTCCAGAGCACTTCACATACACC
>JAILDI010000152.1 GCA_024689525.1 Bacteroidales bacterium | reverse complement strand
AAGCGAGGACTTCAAGGCCAGCAAGCCGGACCCGGACTGCTACCTGAAGGCGGCGGCCAGGCTGGGCTTAAAGCCGGAGGAGTGCATCGTGTTCGAAGACAGCATCAAGGGCCTTCAATCGGCCCGGGCAGCAGGGACATATGTGGTTGGCCTTGCCACAACTGTGCCGATGGAGCAGATTAGGCCGCTGTCGGATCGACAGTTCTACGACTTCACGGAAATCATTGCACTGTAATAAAAAATGGCTATATTTGCAGGACAAACAGTATCGTTATGAAAACGAAAAACATATTCAAAACCATTGGCGCTGCAGTACTTTCGCTGCTGGGATTCAACAGCTGCGAGCTGATAGGGAATATTGTCGCGCCGGTATGCGAATACGGCTGCCCGCACGCGGAGTTTAAGATCATCGGCACCGTGAAGGATGAAGCTGGCAATCCCATCCCCGGAATCCAGGTCAAGTCCGAGAATATCTGGACCGATGATATTAAAACAGCCGAAGACGGCAGCTATTCCATTGCCAGCGAAGGATTCCCCACGGAGACACTTCAGCTGGTATTCGAAGATGTTGACGGAGAGGAGAACGGCGGCAAGTTCAAGACTTTGGAGGCCGAGGCCAAGCTTAAGCAAACTCAGACTGGCGACGGCAAGTGGGACGACGGCTCCTACGAAGGCAGCCTGGACGTTACTCTTGAAAAAGAATAATGATCGGTCTCAAAAAGCGCCTCGCCCTTGAGGTGAACCGCAATTTACAGGAAAGCGTAATCAGGGAACATCCCCTGACTACGCTTTTTTGGGAATGCACCCTCCGCTGCAATCTTGCCTGCAGGCACTGCGGAAGCGACTGCCACAAAACAGCCGCATTCAAGGATATGCCGGTGGAGGACCTGTTCCCCACGTTGGACAGCATCGCAAAAGAATACGACCCCCACAAGGTGATGATTATCGTCACGGGAGGGGAGCCTCTGGTGCGGAAAGACCTTGAGCGTTGCGGTCGGGCGTTTTATGAGCGGGGTTTCCCCTGGGGTATGGTTACGAACGCCGTGGGCCTCACCCCGGAGCGTTACCGGAGCCTTCTTGCAAGCGGGCTGCGCTCAGTAACCATCAGCCTGGACGGCATAGGCGAAACCCACGACTGGATGCGCGGGATGCCCGGCACATACGATAAAGCCATCAAAGCCATCGGTATGGTGGCCTCCTCACAAGCCGTCAACTTCGATGTCGTCACCTGCGTTAACAAACGTAGCATCAAGCAGTTGCCGCAAATCAAGGAACTGCTTATATCCCTCGGCGTAAAGGCCTGGCGCCTGTTCACGGTGTTCCCCGTGGGCCGCGCCGCACAGGATCCTGAGCTTCAGCTTTCCGGCGAAGAATTCCGCGCCGCGCTGGACTTCATCAAGGCCACCCGCAAGGAGGGCCGCATCAAGTGCAGCTACGGCTGCGAGGGCTTCCTGGGGGACTATGAAGGGGAAGTTCGCGACGGATTCTTTATGTGCTCGGCGGGCGTAACCGTGGGCTCGGTCATGGCCGATGGCTCCATCGCCGCCTGTCCCAGCATCCGAGCGGACTACAGCCAGGGAAACATATACAAGGACGATTTCGTCACCGTGTGGCAAACCCGCTATCAGCAGTACCGCAACCGCACCTGGATGCACACTGGTGAGTGCGCCGCCTGCAAATGGTTCCGCTACTGCCGCGGCAACGGCATGCACTTGAGGGACGGCGAAGGCAAGCTCCTCTTCTGCCACCTCCACCGCCTGCAAAAGCAGTAATTATCCTCTCTCGCAAACGTATTTGAAGAAGGGCTCGATCTCTTTCTTCTGCTTGAAGCGTGCCATATACACCTGGTCGCCCAGGGCCCCGGAGAGGGCGGCGGGCATACGGTCGCACATGCAAATTGCATCGCTGTAGAATGCCAGAATCTCCCCGTGGGAGTGCAGATAAGAGCACGAGTCCCTGCGGCTGGCGTAGGCGCAGAAGTACTGCTCGCCCTCATCCTTGTGGCGCTCTCCGAAAGCCACCATATCGGCCCAGATCTGATAGACGTCGGTGGAGTGGGCGAAGTTCATCATATCGGGCGTGTAGCCGCCTGCGGGGCGCATATTCACCTCCAGGCCCACGAATGTGCCCTTGGGGCCGAGGCCTTCGCGGTCGCGGTCGATCTTGAAGAATTCCAGATGCACGAAGCGGCTGCGTATATCGAAGGCCCTGACGGTCCTGCGGCCGGCGTCGCGGAGGGCGGCGGGCACGGTCTTATCGACATAATAGCAGGAATCCAGACCCTTGTTCACGATTTCCATAATGGGGGTGGGGTAGACGCCCATCGACTCGAACAGCGGTTCCTGCCTGTCATTGTAAACGGCGTCGTACGATACCAGGAGGCCGGTTATGAACTCTTCTATCACGAAGAGGCCGGATTCCGGATGCTCCGCGAACCAGGACTTCACCTCTTCGGCGGAGTGCAGTTTGTATGTGCCGGATGCGCCCACGCCGTTGTCGGGCTTGGCGATGAGCGGGTAACCGGCCTTGGCGCCAAACTTCAGGACTTTGTCCAGCCCCTCGGACGCCTTGATTTGCCTGGCCGTGGGCACGCCTGCGAGGGCATAGTACTTCTTCATCTCGCTCTTGTTCTTGATGGCTGCGATGTGGTTGTTCTGTATGCCCGTCACCACGTTGAAGTCGGTGCGCAGCCGGGCGTCCTGCTCCAGCCAGTACTCGTTGTTGGACTCTATCCAGTCGATCTTTCCCCACTTGTGGGCAAACCAAGCCACGGCGCGGTACACCTGGCCGTAATCTTCCAGGTTCTGAACCATATAATAGTCTGTGAGGCTGTTCCGAAGCTCCCAGGGAAGGTTCTCGTAGGGGGTATCGGCAATGCCAAGAACGTTCACTCCGTTGTTTTTGAGCCCCGCGCAGAAGTGCCAGTAAGTGTGCGGGAAATGGGGGGAAATGAATATCAGATTCATAAAACTGTATGATTTGTTTTCCTGTGAAACCCGCCTCAAGCCCCCGCGGAAAATCTCCCACGCAGTGCCGTGAAGCGTACTTCTTCCATCCCGGCAGAGGATATAGCCCCCATCCGGGAAAGTGTAAAACTTATGGTCGATGCTGTCCGGAATCACAATGTCCTCGAACAGCTTCTTTCCGTCGATTTCCATCCCGCGAACCTGCCCGTAATGCGGGATGATGTTGATGTCGGTGAGCCCCACCCCCCGGAGCCATCTCTTATATTCCGGGTCGATGGCCTCTCCGCTCAGCTCCGGGTGCGCATAGACCAGGTCGGCACAGTTCATCGACCCGGCGCTGCATCCCATAACCAGCCCCTCATAGCCCTCCAGCAGGTCTTTCAGGTCGATGTCGTGGACGAATCCGTTCTGCGTGGGCGTATGCCCGCCGCAGAGGATCACCCAGTCGGCCTCATCGACCAGCCTCCTTGCATCGGCCTGGTTCCTGCGGTCCAGCATCACGATGCTTTTGGTGCGGATTCCGGAGCGATGGATGCACTGCGACATCCCCTTGCGCACCGATTCGGTGAATCCCCGGTCGTCCGGCGCCGCGCTTATCAGCAGCACCCGCGGAGCGGCCTTTCCGCCGCCTCTCCTTGCCACAGCCTCCGCCAGCTCCCGCTTCACGGCCTCCAAAAAGCCGTTGTCCCGGGTGAACCCGGGCTCTCCGTAGCGTGTGGGACTGCCTGTGAGAATAAGCGTCATATTGCAAAGTTACTGATTTTTTTGTATATTGCAGGACTAAATAGCACTGAATAATGGCCGAGTGGATAGTAATCGAAATCGACGGTAAGATAGCTTCCGTGGCGGGGGACTACAGGCACCTGCCGCGTATCGCCTCGGAGATTGCCAAGCTGCCCGCGAAGAAGACCGGGTACATCAGCACCCGCAAAATCTCCACGGAACAGCTGCTGGAACTTGCCGCAAACACCAGCTGGGAGGACTTGCGCATCTTCGGCACCAAGTTCCAGCTTAGCGTGTGGAAAACCCTGTACGGCCTGGAGCCCCGCCTGTACAGCTATTCGGAATTCGCCCATATGGTGGACAATCCGCAGGGCGTCCGAGCCGTGGCCCACGCCGTGGCCGCCAATCCCGTGGCATACATCATTCCCTGCCACCTCATCGTCCCCAAGGAATCCGTGGACAAAGCCCGCGAAATCCGCTCCCTGGCGGAAAAAACCCTCTTCCAGGGCCGCGACCTGTACCTTCTGGACACCCTGGACGTGGGCGAATATGCCTACGGCCCCGAACTTAAACGCGAATTTATCAAGATACATCTTGCAAAATAATAATATGAAAAAGCTATTTTTCGCAGCAATCGCAGTGCTGTTCGCAATGACGGCCTGCAAGCAGGCACCGGAAACTCCGGCGCATCCGGAATGGACCTACAATTCCGTAGTTTATGAGGTGAACATACGTCAGTTCACCCCGGAAGGCACTTTCGCGGCATTCGAGCAGCACCTGCCACGCCTCAAGGACCTTGGCGTGGACGTGCTCTGGCTTATGCCCATGTACGAAATCGGCGAAGTGGAGCGCAAGGGCACCCTGGGCTCGTACTATGCAATATCGGACTACAAGAAAGTGAATCCGGAGTTCGGCACCATGGAAGATTTCGAGCATCTGGTTGCCGCCGCCCATGAGCAGGGCTTCAAGGTTATTCTGGACTGGGTTGCAAACCAGACCGCCCCGGATAATGTGTGGATGACAGAGAAACCGGCCGACTTCTACGAGCGGGACAGCCTGGGCAACGCCATCTACGAATACGACTGGAACGACACCCGCAGCCTCAATTACG
>JAILDI010000138.1 GCA_024689525.1 Bacteroidales bacterium | reverse complement strand
TCCAGCCAGGCGGACTTCTCGGCAGTGGAAAAAAGGCTTCCCGCAATAGTGAAGGACCTTCTGGACAACTGGCCGGAAGACAGTTACGGGCTTTTCTACAATATCAATTTCCCCAAGCTTCCGGACAGCGGGATCAAGGGTGTGAAGTTCGCCCGCCAGGGCCGCGGCCACTGGGTTAAAGAGTTCCAGGAGTTCGACGCTGACCGGCTCACCCATTATGACCCCACCAATCTCTTCGGCCGCCTCCAGAGGTTTTCTCCCCTTGAAGAAGGCGAAACCGGTTATATGATGATTGGCGATTTCGTGGACGATGAAACGGACGGCGTGGCCCAGAAAGCCGACCACAGCCTTATCGAAGACGGATGGATCACCATCACCCCGTGCCGTCTGGACCGCACTGATTATAAGGAACTGTCACGCCACGTATGAGGTATTACATCATAGCAGGCGAGGCGTCCGGCGATCTTCACGGGTCTAATCTGATGAAGGGGCTGTACGCGGAGGATCCGGAGGCCGATGTGAGGTTCTGGGGCGGTCCGCTGATGGACGCCGTGTATCACGCGCACCAGGAAGGGGAGGGGCTTGTGGTGGATTATACGGAAGGTGCCGTGATGGGCTTCGTGGAGGTGATGAAGATGGGGAAGAAGTTCTTCCAGAGGTACAAGATGTGCCGGAAGGACATCCTGGAGTGGAATCCCGACGTGGTTATCCTCATCGACTATCCAGGATTCAATTTCCGTGTCGCAGCGTTCGCGCATCGGCACGGATTCAAAGTCTTCTACTACATCGCCCCCAAGGTATGGGCATCCAGAGAAGGCCGCATCGCCAAGCTTAAGGCTAATGTCGACAAATTGTTCATTATCTTCCCCTTCGAGGTCGATTATTTCACGCGCAAAGGCGTCCCCTTCGAATACTGCGGCAACCCGCTGATGGATGCCATCCTGGAGTCCGATGCCATGAAGGAGGACGCGGAGGCGTTCCTTAGCCGGAACGGCGTCCCGGACAAGCCGTACATCGCCCTGCTGGCTGGCTCCCGCAACGGTGAGATCGCCACGATGATGCCCACCTTTATGGAGTTCGCTGAGCGCTTGAAGGAGCTTCCAGCTTACAAGGAGTTCAATTTCATCCTGGCCGCCCCGCCGTCCAGGAAGAAGGCCGATTATGCCAGCTGGCTGGAAGGCCGCCCCTGGCTATATGTGGTGGAGAAAGGGACATACTCCGTGCTTCGCCACGCGCAGGCCGCCGTGATCAACTCCGGCACCGCATCCCTGGAGGCCGCCATCCTGGGCGTGCCGCAGGTGGTGGGGTACAAGACATCGGCCATAACCTATATGATAGGGCGGAACATCCTGAAGATAAAGTATATCTCGCTTGCGAATCTCATTATAGACAAGCCCGCTTTCAAGGAGTACCTGCAGGAATACTTTACATCCGGCATCCTCCTCCGCGAGGTGCGCCACATCCTGGAGGACGAGCGCTACCGCAAGGGTATGATGGCTGACTATGACGCCATCCGCGCCAAATTGGGCGGAACTGGAGCATCACGTGCGGTAGCAGCTGCTATGATTCAGGAAATCAAGGGTTTAACCGTATAACGGAAAGGTCGGAATACCCCGGAGCACCAATTACCAGGGCTTTATCCGTGAACTGCCAGATCTTCCAGTTGGAAGTCCTTGGCGGTTCTTCATTGTACCGTGCTATCCAGAGGGGATAGTTGTCGGTAATGTCGTCCCACAGGTACGTGCGCGCAAAAGAGTCGGACGTATACACGATAGGCTTGCGTCCATAGTGCTTTTCCACTATTTCCAGCCACGTGAGCACGCGGTAGTTGAGGAGTTTGCGGGAGCATCCCTTGTGGATGGTTTCCACGTCCAGGATAGGGGGGAGGTCGGTCTTGCGGAGCTTCACGCGGGCGATGTAATTCTCGGCCTGTTTGCGGGGATCCTTGCTGGATCGGAAGAAGTGATAGGCCCCCCGGCTGGCGTCGATCCGGCCCGCCTCCACCCAGAAATCCTGGAACCGGTTGTCGATCATATTTTCCCCTTCCGTGGCCTTCACGACAACCCATCTGACGGGCAGGATTCTCTTGGCGTGGAAGAGGCTCCGGGTGGTGTATCCACGAGGGTCGACAGCCACCTTAAGGGAGTCCCATACTATGTCTCCGTTGTAGTGCGAAATGTCCAAACAGAAATAGTCGTACCCCTCGGGCACAGCCGTACCGTAAGTGGCGAAACGGCCGTGCCTGATGTATGGTAACGCTATGAACAGGGCAACAGCTGCCAGGATGCCCAAAATACCCCAGACACCAAGCTTGTATTTTTTGTCTTTTGCCCTTTTACGGCGCTTAACATTTTTGTTAACGCCCATAACAAATGTGTTACACTATTTGGTTTTCAGCTCTTTGTAAAAGAGTGTGAGAAAAATGTTCTCCAGCACGTAAAAAACGAATATCAGCAGGATTGCAAGGCTCCAGGGCTGCGAAAATGCCACTGTAAACACCACCGCGAGCACCGCAAAAGCCAGGAAAACGATGCGCTTTCCATCGAGCAGTTTATGCCCCTTCTTGATCTTCATTCCGAACATCGGAATCTCTGAAACTACCAGCGCGGAAAGTCCTAATGCGAGTGCGGGCACAAGCCATATCAGACACCTCTCCAACCACCCCGGAGAAGCCATCAAAGTGTAGTGGCAGAAGGATGCTGCTAGCAGTGCGGAGGCCGGTGTGGGAAGCCCCAGGAAGTTGCTCTCCTGGCGGGTGTCCACGTTGAATTTTGCAAGCCTTAAAGCGGAGAATGCGGCCAGCAAAAGCGGGATGAGACTAATCCACCAGACCGCCCCTCCGATCATCATATGAAGCATTACTGCAGGTAACACTCCGAAGCTTACCACATCGGCCAGGGAATCCAGTTCCTTGCCGATGGGCGAGGGAGCGTTAAGAAGACGGGCGGCAAGACCGTCGCAGAAGTCGAAGACCGCCGCCGCCAGCATACAGGGCAGGCCGGCGGCGGGATCTCCGCTTAAAGTGAAAATCACTCCCGTGACCCCCGCAAGGAGATTCAAGAGAGTGATTGTGTTGGGTATGTGCTTTACGATGGACATTAGCGGATGCCCAGCTTGCGGGCGATTGCTGCGGGAATGGCCTTCTTGTGCACGACGATGTTCAGGGTCTTTGCCTTGACAAAGTTCTCTGACATGTACCAGATGCCGTCGTAGGCGCCGGTCACACCCCAGGAGTTCTTGATCAGATAGTACTTGGTGCCGTTCTGGTCGTGGGCTATGCCGTAGAGATGCATGCCGTGGTCGTCAGTGGAAGTCTTGTTGTCGAACATGGTCTGGCGCAGTGCCTGATCCACCTCAACCTCGGGCAGAAGCCTTGCTGCGGGGCGTTCTCCTCCCTGGGTGGGGGCGCCTGTCCAGCGTGCCTGGTCAGAGCCTGCGGTGCTCTTGTTTTCTGTGTCGATGAGCACGGCAAGGCCGTCCCTGGTGAAGCCGGGTTCGGATACGTCACCGCCCCAGAGCACCGTGAAGCCCTTGTCGATTGCATAGTCGATGATTTCCATGAACTCGTCCAGGGTCACGTTCCAGCTGGGAGTCCAGCGCCAGTTGTCTTCCACCTCGATGGCGAACTGGGTGTAAAACGGATGATGGGTGTAGGAGGTGAAGCCCACATAGTCGTCCGGATTGATGCCCATAGCGTCCCTGTAGGATGCGGGGGTGTAGCTTGCGCCCTTGTATGAGAAATTCTCCGGAATCGGGCCCAGATAGCCGTCCAGGATGCCTTCAAAGCCTTTGGACCAGACGGGGGTGAGGGTGCGGTTGGGATTCTTCACCACGGCCTCCACATAGCCCTTGAGCACGGCGTCGAGTTCTCCCTGAACGGGGAGGTCCGTGCCATAGTTATATCCGGAGTACACTTCCTCCGGGATGAGGCCTTCATTGCGTACGACTTCGAGAACGTCGCCGAAGTCGGAGCCGGCAGCCATGTTAAGCTTGCCGTCCAGCCTTACGTATTTGATCGCCCTGTCCCTGTACGAATAGCGTACAACGAACATTTCGGAAAAGTCGGGATACTGATTCTCGTCCTTGAGGCCTTTCAGGCGGATTACTTCCGACTCCAGGAACGACAGTGAGGAAAAGCACCAGCAGGTGCCGCTGCGATACTGGTTCTTGATGGGGGTGATGGGGAGTTCCTTGTCAGTGGTGAACTGATAGCTGGAAGTGGAAACAGCCGGTTGGCGGGGGGCTTGGGCCGATGCTGCCAGAGGCAGGATAATGGCCAGGGCCAATGCCGTAATTCTTAATTTCATTCCTACAAAAATTAGCTGATAAACATTTTGACAAATATATGCTTTTTCCCCTAAAAATGCAAAACGCCCCCTTCTTTTGCATATTTTATAGGAAATGACTAAATTTGCAGGTTATGAAAAGACTGGCATACATAATCGCAATAGCGGCCCTTGCCGCACTCACTTCCTGCCGTGAAACCGTATTTACGCCGCGTCCCACCATCCCTCTGGTATACGACATCCTTCAGGATACCTCGGGCCTAAAGGGCGTGGTTAAGGGATACCGCAGCCAGGGCCCTGTGGGCAGCATCGCCCTCATCGGCACTCCTGAAGAGACAATCCTTCTTGCGGAGAGGCTTTTGACTGCCGATTTCGTGAACAACATCGACGGTTCGGCAAAGCCCGATATGCTCCCGGACTTCTCCGGCGAGCATTTCGACCTTATCCTGGACCCGGTGAACGCTCCCTACGAGCAGTTCCTCAAGGAGGATATGAACGGTCTCAGGGAGATTGCGGTGGGCCTGTCGATATTCGCCATCGACACACTATGCCGTCTGAATCCCTACAATGCCGATAACCTGAAGCATAAGGACGGCGCCAAGGTGCTAGTGTTCTCATCGACCCTTATGTCGGAATACGGCCAGTTCGACGTGGATACGCTCATTCAGCTTGCGGGCGGGACTCCGCTCACGCTTTCTCCCGTGCAGGCGCTTCTGGAAGAGGCGCTGCTGAACGGGGAGAACGTGAACGTGGGCGTGTGGTCATCGGCCCGTGTGGCAAAGAGCGGTGTATACGAAGCGGTTCATTCGAATCTGCGTTCGGCCTCGAAAATCAAGGTCATGGCCCCGGACGACGAGGAGGCCGATCTGAAGGGCCGGTTCCACAGCATCCTCATGCAGTACAGGAATTCCGGCTCGCCGCTTCCGATGCACGTCCTTCTGCTGGACGATTTCGAGGCATCGGCGGAGGAGATCCTTGCCGAGGCGGACACCATCCGCACCGGCCTCTCGGAGGAGGAAATGGCCATGGCAAAGGTGCTGGCGCCCGATTTCAGGGTTGTGGACGTTACAACGGCAATCAGCCACAGCTGCTACAGGATGCTTCGCAGGGAAAACCTGTTCACGCATAATATCGCTTATCCCGGTGCATCGCTTTACCGCACAGAAAAGGACCACGACGGCACTGAGGTGCTGGTAGAGCTGTCGGACCGTTACCTCCCGTCGACCCTGGCGGAATTCATGGACAAATACGCCCAAACCACGCTGCGTTTCTATGTATCAAATAACGATTAGTGCAGAGGAGATAGGGGCGTTGCCGCTGGCTTCATTCCCTGGGAAGATCCAGGTGGTGGACCGGCTGGACGATTCGTTCCTTCAGGCTGTCCGCTACCTGAAGAAGCAGAAGGTGCTGGGTTTCGACACGGAAACCCGTCCCTGCTTCTCGCCGGGCCAGCGGCAGTATCCCACGGCACTGATCCAGTTGAGCGGAGAGGATAAGGCTTTCCTGTTCCGGATCAATAAGATTGGCCTTCCGGCCAAACTGTGCTCCATCCTTGCCAATCCGGACATAATCAAGGTGGGTGCGGCAACGGGCGGCGATATAACCGGCCTGTACCACAGGGCGGGCTTCCACGCCGCCGGATTCATCGACCTGCAGCAGATGGTGTGGGAATGGGGCATACGGGACAAGGCGGTGAAGAAAATGGCCGCAATCATCCTTGGCGTTAAGATTTCCAAGGCAATGCAACTTTCCAATTGGGAGGCCGATGAACTGAGCCCCGCCCAGCAGCTGTACGCCGCCACCGACGCCTGGATCTGCCGTGAGATGTACCTTAAGCTTCAGACGGAGGAAAAGCATCCTCTCACGCTGGAGCAGCGGGACCCGGAGCATTTCGCGGCCGTGCAGGCGCGCCAGGCTCGTATTGCTGCTGAGGAGGAAAGGCTTCGTGTGATGCGTGAGAAGAAGCAGGCGGCCAAGGCGGCCAGGATGGCTGCCCACGAGGCCGCGGTTGCGGCAGCCAGGGCCCAGAGGGGAAACCGCCGCCACAGACGCCGTCGCAAAAAGAACAAAGCCAATGGTGAAAATATATCTTAAACCGGGCAGGGAGGAATCCCTGCTTCGTTATCATCCCTGGGTGTTCTCGGGCGCAGTAGCCCAGATCGTGGGCAATCCCGCTGAGGGCGACCTAGTGGGCGTATTCTCCGCTAAAGGGGACTTCATGGCCTATGGGCACTACCAGATAGGCTCCATCGCCGTGCGGGTGCTCAGCTTCGAGGAGGATCCCACCAAGGCCGGTTTCTGGGAGACGATGCTTTCCCGCGCGCTGGCGCTGCGTGTGGCCTGCGGGCTGCACGGGGGAACATCGACCAACTGCTACCGCCTGGTACACGGGGAAGGCGACGGCCTGCCCGGACTCATCATCGACTATTATGACGGGGTGTGCGTGATGCAGGCCCATTCGGCCGGAATGTTCAGGGCCAAAGGGGCGATTGCCGATGCCCTGGTGAAGGTTTACGGCGGCACTCTGAAGGCCGTCTACGACAAGAGTTCCGGCACTGCGCCCTTCAAGGCGGGGCTGGATCTGGTGGACGGGTATCTGTACCGCGCCCCCGGATTCGAGGCCGATGAGGCCGTAGTGCTTGAAAACGGGCACAAGTTTCTGGTGAACTGGTGCGAGGGCCAGAAGACCGGTTTCTTCCTGGACCAGCGGGACAACCGCCGCAGGGTAGGGGAACTGGCAGGGGGCAGGACGGTTCTGAACCTCTTCTGCTATACCGGCGGCTTTTCG
>JAILDI010000120.1 GCA_024689525.1 Bacteroidales bacterium | reverse complement strand
CGACGGGTTGGGGGCGGGATCGCCAAGCCAGCCCACAGTGCGGATTGCGGAAGACATAGTACAGTTCACATACACCACGTTGTCGAAGCAGTCCGACTGTCCGGCGCTGCGGGCCAGGTATACCGAATTCGCTGAAACGCCATCCTCAGCCGTGAGTTTGCAGTGATAGAACACGAAACCAATGTCGGAAGCCGACGGGACGCGCGCCTGGATGATGTAACCGGCAGCGCGTGAGCGGATTTCGCAGTTATCAAAGAAACACGCTTTGGGATAGCCCCAGATAAAGTCGCAGTGACCTGCGATGAGGCTGTCGTGCACCCACACCTGACCCTTGCAGAGGAATGTATCCTGCCAGGAAATCAGTGCGCAGTTGTCAATCGTGAGCTTATGGGTATTGTTCCCGGAGTTGAAATAGATGCACTCCGCCTGACCCTTGTGATCGGAAGCATAGAAGCTGTTCTCGATGGTAATCTTCTCCATCACCAGATTGTCGCAGTTCTCCACCAGGAACAGACAGCGTGCGCTGGAGCCATTCATGTAGATTTCACTATTGGGATAGATTATCTTCACCCTGTCGCGGTCGACGCCTTTGATCGTAATTCCGGCCTTGTCGCGGAGATACAGCATCTCCTCATAGGTTCCCGGGGAGACAGCAATCGTCGCACCGTTCTTATCGGCATAGGAGAGTGCGCCCTGGACCGTGCAGAAATCGCATTCACCGTCGACATCGACCACAATTTCTTTGTTCGATGAGGGAGCCTTCTTGGTGTAGACCTTCCACTCCCCTGCTCCGACGGCCTTGCCGCACACGGACTGGTCCACGGTGACATAGTACTCCGAATCGAAGTCCAGAACGCCGCTGTGGTGCCTTATCTCCAGGGTCTTGCCTTTCACCCTCAACGGAGTGTAGTGCACATTACGGGTTCGGCCGCCGCAGGAAAGCACATCCATAAAAGTGTGCTTGGCGGTGGACGATGTAATCTGCTCCTTCGGCACCATAATCCCGCTCTCGAGCACCGTCACCTTGGCCATATCGGCAAGGTCGATACGGTCGACCTCCGTGCCGTCGGCCTTGAAGATCTTGACGAGACCGGATGTACCGAGGACAGGCGCCGAATCGAGTTTCAGCACCAGAGGGGCGTCAGTGCATATCTTTTCGACACTCTCCGGGCCCTGCGTGCCTGCGGTCTTCGCCTCAAGCGGATCGCTGTACTCGCTGTGGTTCGATCCGGCTTCCGCCCGCACCCGGAACACATAGGACGTGCCTTTCCTGAGCCCAGTGACTTCGACGTTACGCTTTGCGGTGGAGCCGACTCCGGCCACCTCGCCGCTTTCCTTCTCATTGAGCTCCCAGTTGTAGCCGGTGGCGTTCTTCACCACCTTCCACTGGAAAGTGAGGCTGTTTTCGGTGGCGCCGTGGAGGCTCACGCCGGTAGGGACGGTGAGCTCCACGGGGCCGTCGACAGGCTGGCTGTGCTTACTGCAGGCGAAAAACGCCAGGGGCAGAAGCAATAGTATCAGTCGTTTCATTAAACTTCGATGGGTTTGTACTTGGGAACGAGGCTCTTCATGATGATCCAGGCAACAAGATATGCCAGGCCGCAGAAGCAGAACATAATGAAGTAGCCTGCGGGCTTGCCTTCAAATCCGAGGAAGCGGAATGCGGCACCGGCGTTCTCTGCAAAGGTGAAGAGGTTACCCGCCACCTTCTGGATTATCATCGACCCGATACCGCCTGCCATTGCGCCGATACCGGTGATGGTTGCGATGGTGCTCTTGGGGAACATGTCGCCGATGGTGGAGAAGAGGTTCGCGCTCCAGGCCTGATGTCCCGCACCGGCAAGGCCGATGAGGATGGCCGGCCACCAGGGAGAGTTGAAGCTCACGCCAAGAGGCTGTGCGAACAGCGCCGCCAGGGGGAAGAATGCGAAGATGAGCATCGACAGCATTCGTCCGGCGTACGGGTTCATTCCTTTCTTATCGACAAAAATCCTGGGCAGATAGCCTCCGCCGATGGAGATGATCGTCACAATGAGGTACAGGGTGAAGATGAGCCACTGGCCAAGGGGCGATGTTGCCGGAGCGTGGAACTGGTTGCTGAAGTAGGACGGAGCCCAGAACAGGAAGAACCACCACACGCCGTCGGTGAAGAATTTGCCCACGATGAAGCTCCAGGTCTGCTTGTACTTGAAGCACTGGATGAAGGGGATGGATTTCTCCTTCGCGGCCTCTGCTTCAGCGGCGGCCTTTGCGGCTGCCTCATCGGCATCGTCAGAATGGATGTACTCCAGTTCCGCCTGGTTCACCCTCTTGCTCTTTTCAGGCTTCTCGTACATGAATGCCCAGAAGAACATCCAGATGAAGCCAAGTCCGCCGATGATGATGAAAGCCATCTCCCAGCCGAACTTAAGGGCCAGCGGGGGTATCAGCAGAGGTGCTGCAAGAGCGCCCACGGAGGCACCCGCGTTAAAGATGGACGTGGCAAAAGCCCTGTCCTTCTTGGGGAAGTACTCCGCCGTTACCTTGATTGCCGCCGGGAAGTTTCCGGCTTCACCAAGCGCCAGGATACCACGGCACAGCAGGAATAGATATACACTGGTTGTGGATACTGCCAAGGCTATCTTGGAGCCCGCCTCCACGGCACGCATTGCGGCAACGGAATCAAGACCCACCAGATGGGCGGTTGCCCAGCCGCAGGCCGCATGCATGCAGGCGCCTGCCGACCAAACGCCGATGGCGATGAGATATCCCTTCTTTGTGCCCATCCAGTCTACGAACTTGCCCGCGAACAGGCAGCAGATTGCGTAGAAGATGGAAAAGAAGGACGTGATGGTGCCGTAATTGGCATCGGTCCAGTGGAATTCGGGTTTGATAAACTCCTCGTAAGTGAGGGACAGCACCTGACGGTCCAGATAGTTCACGGTTGTTGCGACGAACAGCAGCGAGCATATCCACCAGCGCCAGTTAGTCATTAGTTTTTTCTGTGTACTCATATTACAGTATCGATTTTACAGCTTCACGCATACCCTTGGCCTGGATTAGGGCAAGGTCGGCCGCCAGAAGGTCGGCAAGGCCGGGAACGGCGTTCAGGTCCTCGTCCCAGATGAAGGTGGCCGCAAGGACGCCCTTCGCCACTTTGCGCACATCGCCGGTGGCCCAAAGTTCCTTGAGAAGGTCGATTATCTTCTGGTCGTCGTTGGGGACGATCTCGTCCTCTCCCCTCTTGCCGCCCTTGTAGTAGGTGCAGATGCCGGCCAGGCCGAGCACCAGTCCCTTGGGCAGTTCGCCCTTGCGCTCAAGATAGGTCTTGAGGCCGGGAAGGTCGCGGGTGCGGAACTTGGGGAATGAGTTTAGCATAATGGAAGTGACGAAGTGCTTCACGAACGGGTTGCGGAAGCGCTCCAGGACGTCGCCTGCGAACTTCTCCAGCTCCGGTTTCGGGAGATTCAGGGTGGGAAGAAGCTCGTCGAACATCACCTTGTGAACGAACTTGCCGATTTCGGGATCCTCGCAGCATTCCTTCACGGTGTTAAGGCCGCTAAGGTAGCCAACAGGGCTCAGAACCGTGTGCGGGCCATTCAGCAATGTAACCTTCCTTTCGTGATAAGGGGCCTCTGACGGCACGAAGAGCACGTTCAGGCCGGCTTTGTCGGCCGGGAACTCCTTCGCAACCTCCTTGGGAGCCTCGATAACCCAAAGGTGGAAGATTTCCGCCTTGTCCAGCAGATGGTCGTCATATCCGGCGCGCTCGCACAGCTGTGCTGCATTGTCGCGGGGATATCCGGGGACGATGCGGTCCACCAGCGTGCTGTACACGCCGCAGGCCTCTTCGAACCAGGCACTGAAGTCCGGGCCCAGCCCCCACAGGTCGATATATCTGCGGATGCATTCCTTGAGGTGCTTGCCGTTTTCGAAAATGAGCTCGCAGGGGAAGATGATCAGGCCCTTGTCCATCGCACCCTCGAAGTGCTCGTACCTGTGGTACAGCAGTTGGGTGAGCTTTCCGGGATAGGAGCTTGCTGGCTTGTCTTCCAGCTTGCAGGCAGGGTCGAAAGCGATTCCGGCCTCCGTGGTATTGGAAATCACGAAGCGGATTTCCGGCTGCTCGGCCAGTTCAAGGTAGGAGTTGAAATCGACATAAGGATTCAATCCCCTGGATACTACGTCGATAAGGTCAAGACTGTCCACGGTCTGGCCGTTAAGCAGGCCCTGGAGATTGAGGTGATACAGGCCATCCTGCTCGTTGAGCCAATCCACCATACCCTTTTCGATGGGCTGGACCACAACCACGGAGCCGTTGAAATCGGTCTTCTGGTTGGTTTTCCAGATAATCCATTCGATGAACGCGCGGAGGAAGTTGCCTTCTCCGAACTGAATCACTTTCTCAGTGTAGCGCTTCGCCTGAGGAGCGCTTTTGCGGTTTAGTCTTTCCATTTATTCTGATTCTTTAACTATTACCAAAATAATTCCCTGTTCTTTGGTCTTCTGCTTGATGGTGTAGGACGTGCCCTTCTGAAGGGTAATCTCACCGGAATCGCCCACCGAGCCGTGGGGCGATACATCCAGCACAGTAGCATCGCCTCCGCTGGGGCCCCACTGCATACAGGCGGAAGTATCGGCACTCTTGCGCCTTGCATAATAGAACTGCAGCGTGGTTGTGTATTCCGAAGACGTGGTAAAGGTCACATAGCCCTTGCTGTCCATCTTGAAGCCGTACTTGTATGTCACGCCGCCAATTGTGAACGGGCCGCCGTAGTCGGAGGAGAAATCGGCCACGGAGGAGCTTGCTTCGAAGAATGAAGCGCCCTCAACACCGTCCTTCGTCTGAACGACAGCCTTGGAGTCGCTCATATAGAGGGTGTAGGTGTGGGCCGAGCCGTCGTCAACGACCACGGGATCGTCCTCATCGCCGGTGTCGGGATCGGTGGGATCGTCGTCAGCACCGTTGAACTCGGTGATTCCGCCGTTATTCACCTCTATGGGGGCCGATGTGTAACCGAGCTTGCCATAGCCCGCGCCGGCCTTCACGACCGAAGGAACATCCTCGGCCGCGGTTACGGTGTAGGTGTATGAGGGCTTGAAATCGGCATAGGTCAGAGGCGTAATGGTGGAGCCGTTGTATGAGGTATATTTCACGTTCGACAGCGGATACGGATCCTTTGCCTTTGCGGGACGGTTTACATAAACGTTCTGAGTAGGATAGAGGTAACCGGCCACGCTTCCCTGGAGATTGGACTCGTTGCTTTCCTTTGCGGGATATGTGCAGATGTCGGTGGGAAGCTGCACGCCGTCGAAGTAGTTGTATTCCACCAGCACCTTGGCGCCATAGGCGGATCCAACGCCATATGTCGTACAGCCGTCAAAGAGATTGTTGTATACGTGAGCACGTCCGAAGCGCACGCGGGGATGGCGGGAACTGGAACCGTCGAACCAGTTGTGATGGAAAGTGACGGCTATCTGCGTATCTCCGCTCTGGCTGTTGGAATGGCCGACAAGGCAGCTCTTCTGCGTCTTGATATAGCGGCACCAGCTCACGGTGACGTTCTTGGAGCCGTGCGTGACATCGGTGGAGCCGTCCTCATAGTCCTTGGTCTGATTCAGGGACGTGAACGTGCAATGGTCCACCCATACGCCGTCGCAATTCTGCATCGACACGGCATCGGCCCCATTGTTGGCCTTGGGCTGCTGGAAATTGATATTCCTTATAATAATATTGCTGGCGCGTACGCAGAATATGCCGATGCGGTCCATCACGAAGTCGTCGGTGCCGATGAAGCTGAGGTTCGATACATCCTTCACGTCGAACCAGGGATGAGCCTCGGAGAAGTCGCGTCCGTCGGTAGGAACGAATTTGCCGCTGAGCCAGATGGTAACGGGCGTGTGGTCGCCGTTCTTCTCGCTCTTGGTGCGGGCAAGGAGCCAGGTCTGGAGGGCCTTGCCGTTGTTGAAATGCAGCACGGTGCCGTTCGCTCCGCCGGTTACGCCTTCGGCATAGCCGGTGAGCTGGTCCAGGGCCACATCACCCACGGTGGGCGGGTTCGGGCACTCAAGCTCCGCTCCGTCAGCGGGAGTGGGATCATCGCCTCCGGGATTGTCGCCACCGCCGGGATTGTCTCCGCCACCGGGGTTATCTCCGGGCTGTTCGGGCTCTCCGCCGGGGACCCACTTCATCGAGTAGATATTTATGCCGCTTCCCATGGAATAGACATAAATCAGGTCGCCGTCGGCCGCATCGACAGCCACGGAAACCATCTTGGAATCGGCAGTCTTCGCGGGAAGCACGTAGCCTTCCTCAGTAATGGGATTGCCGTTGACGGCGATGTTTATCGAGCGCTCCGATTCTCCGCTGGAACGGCCGATGAGCGTAAGCGCACCAGGGCCGTTTACGCAGAATATCAGGTTGTTACGCTTGCCCACAACACCCGTTCCGCCAAACTGTACGCGGGACATCTTGGTGCCGGAAGTGTATGCGGTCTCGTTGCTCTTGAACTTGAATTTGCCGTAAGTGATCTTGGGCTCTCCGGTGGTTTCATCGACGCCTTCGGTCTGTCCGGCAAGATAGCCGAGCCCCGTGTCGATGAAGTTCTCACCATCGGGCGATGTCCACTCGGTCTGGCCTGAAGCGTTCGTATTGATGAGAGCATCAAATACGCTTCCCGCCCAGGTGGTGGTTTCCGTGAGCTTCGGAAGCTGTCCGGCAAACGGATCCTCAACCACGACCACGGGCTTTTCGGCCGCGAGCTGAATCACGGTAACCTTGTCCATACCGGCATCGTTGGTGAATGTGATTTCGCCCGTGCGCTGCTCGTATGCTTCGTTGGGCAGCACCTCGAAGGACATCACGCTCTCTATCAGGGCCTTGGTGGGGTCGATGGGGATAATCCACTCCTTGGCGTCATCGGCCACGGTTGCGGTAATATCTGACGTACCCTTGAGGTTAATCATTATGGTTCCGCCGGCCGCGAGCACTTCGTACTCCTTATCGGCAATGATCAGGGCGCCCTTCTGCATCTGGGTAACGGTGAGCGTCTTGGAATCTTTCTCACAGGTGACTGTGATCTCGGCCGTGCGCACGTCGTACTCATCGTTGGGAGCGACCGTGACCTTGAGTGTCTGATGCCCAGCCTCTCCGGAAGTGGCGGAAAGCTCCGCCCAGTTCTGTGACGACTTGGCGGTCCACTCCTTCGTAGCCTTGAACGTAAATGTAGCGGTGCCGCCCTCGTCGGAAACCACGGCCGTAGCCTCGCAGGTGAGTGTTACCTCACCCGCGGGCTCCGGTTCAGGATCCGGCTCCGGTTTCTCCTTACAGC
>JAILDI010000116.1 GCA_024689525.1 Bacteroidales bacterium | reverse complement strand
CTTGATGGCCTTGATCTTGCCAAGGTTGTAACCGAGGGTGATGTTGCGGATCTTCAGGTAGGAAGCATCGAAATAACCGAGGGTAGAACCGTACATAGGGTTATCGTTGCTGTTGAGTCCACCCGGACGAGGATACTTGGCGTTCTTGTTTTTATCAGTCCAGTAATCGACGTTGATCTGTCCACGACGGCCGGTCAGCATGTTGAGATAACCGTTGTTGCTGTGGAGAGTGGAGATGAGGATACCGCCACGCTGGAATGCTCCGATGATGGAGAAGTCGAAGTCCTTATAGTAAACGGTGGTATTGAAACCTCCCATGAAATCAGCTTCGGTGCTGATGGGAACACGGTCGAGGGAAGAGATGGGACGGACAGGCTTGCCGGTGTCATCGTATTCACCGTGATATTTGACCTTGATGTCACCATAGCCGGCGGCGGGCTGGAGGACGTTCATATAATCGTCGCCTTCGTTCCAGAGGCCGTCGTACTCGTAGTCATAGATGCAGTTGAGAGGCTTGCCGATGAACCAGCGGTTATCGACATCGTCGTCATCGTGGGAAGTTACGAGGGAGGTGAGCTTGCCGTGGTTGACATAGAAGTTCACGCCGGCATCCCACTTCCAGTCACCCTTCTCGAGGATGGTGCCGTTGAGCGAGAGTTCGAAACCCTTGTTCTGGGTAGAACCGATGTTAGCGGTGGTCTTGTCTACGCCGGTGGTGGAAGGGAGCTTCACGCTGAGCAGGACATCATTGGTATTCTGGATGTAGTATTCAGCAGTACCGCGGAGTCTTCCGCCGAAGAAGGAGAAGTCGGTACCGAAGTTCCAGGTCTTGGAGTACTCCCATCCGAGCTCGTTGTTAGGGAGGGCGTCATATGCGTAACCAACTGCGAGCTCGTTGCCGAAGTTGTAGTACTGGGCTGCGAGGGAACCGAAGGTTGCATAAGGGTCGATGGCCTGGTTGGAGGTCTCACCGTAACCGACGCGGAGCTTGAGTTCGTCGAGCCAGCCGCTGGTTTCGGACATGAAGCTCTCCTTGTGGATGTTCCAACCTGCGGAAATTGCAGGATAGGTGTGCCACTGATGGCCCTTCGCAAGACGGGAAGAAGCATCGGAGCGTACTGCCGCGGAGATCATATACTTGTCATCGTAGGTGTACATCACACGGCCCATCCAGGAAACGAGTCCGCTCTTCCAGTACTTGAAGTCGGCTGCGTCGAGCTTCTGGTCCTTGACATCGGCCCTGGCGATGTTATGATAGAGGAATACGTCACCGTTGGGGATGTTCTTTGCGGACATCTTGTCGGCATTGAAGAAGGTCTGCTCTGCAGAGTAGAGGCCGACCACGTTGAGGTGGTGCTTCTCTGCGAAGGTGCGGTCGTAGGTAATGAGGTTCTCGACGGTCCAGTTGGTGGTCTCGTCGTGGCTTACCCTTGCGGAGTTAGGCTCGGAAGGGTTGACGGCGTTGACACCGGTTCCGGTATAGGCGCCGCCATTGTTCCTGCGGTAGTTCAAGCTTGCGCTGATCTTGTAGGAGAGGCCTTCTACCCAAGGAGCCTTGACTTCGAAGTAACCGCTGTTGTAGGTTCCCATACCGAAGGATTCGTCGATGTATTTGTCACCGAGAAGTTCGAGGGACTCCTTAGTATATACGTACACCTCGTCGGAAGGCATGGAAATGGTCCTCCTGAGATTCTTCTCGCCGTCTTTAGGAGAGGTCATAGGGGTCATCTCGAGGACGTTGTACAGATTGATCTGATTGCCGTGCCTGTGGTTGATGTTGGTGTTGGTGGCAAAGCCTATGTTGATGTACTTGCCGACATTCTGGTCGATGTTTCCGTGGATGCCGATACGGTCGTAATCCTGGGTGGGAACGACTGCCTCATCCTGGAAGTAGGTGACACCGAAGTTGTAGCTTCCGCTGGCGGTACCGCCGCTGACGCTGAGTTCGTGGTTCTGCACGAAACCGGTGCGGTAGAACAGATCCTGCCAATCGGTATCGACGTCTTCTTTCTCATCGACCGAGTTGGAGAACTTGTTTGCAGCCTTGCGCATTGCCAGATACTGCTTGGTGTTCATCATAGGGAACTTCTTGGCCTTCTTGGCTCCTACATATGTATTATAGGAAACCTGAGGCTTGGAGCCCTTCACACCTTTGTAGGTAGAGATGAGGATGACACCGTTGGCGCCTCTGGAACCGTAGATGGCGGTAGAAGCGGCGTCCTTGAGGATGTCCATGCTCTTGATGTTGCTGGGGCTGATTTCGGAAAGGTCGCCCATGAAGGGGATACCGTCGAGGACGATAAGGGGATCGTTGGATGCCGTGAGGGATCTCTCACCACGGATACGGATCTGCATGCTCTGGCCAGGCTTGGAAGATGTCTGGCTCATATCGATACCGGCGATACGGCCCTGGAGGGCGTAGCTGACATCGTTGGCAGGCACAGCGCGGAGGTCGTTTCCGTTCATCGATGCGATAGATCCTGTGACATCGGACTTGCGGGCGGAGCCGTAACCGATGACCACCGTGCCTTCGAGGGCTTCGGAGTCGAATCTAAGAGCAACATTGTGGGTGCTTACACCGGCTACGGGCACCTCTTCGGTAACATAGCCGACATAAGATACTACAAGGACGGCATTTGCAGGAACGTCGATGACGTACTGGCCGTCGACATTCGTGCTAACACCATTTGTCGTTCCCTTGACCATGACGAAAGCGCCGGGAAGAGGCTCTCCGTTAGTCTCGGAAACAACACCTTTCACAGTGAGATTCTGGGCGGATGCGATGAGGGGAAGCATCAACCCAAGCAGCACTAGTCCCAAGGACTTCATGAAATTGTGTTTCATAAGTTTTGTGTTAAATAATATAATGGAATAAGTTGTTGTGTTTTCCCGATACAAAGTTCAGCATTATTCCAACGAAAAGGCATTTTGGATGATACAAAGACTTTTGTAATAGCAACAAACTTATAATTTTTGGAACATTTTCCGTTAATTTTATTACATGCGTTTCAAAATTGTCATTTTTGAGCCGTGTACGCACACGGATTTTGGGTGTTGTCCTTTAATTTTCTGATATTTGCATACGGTACCATCCAGCAAGCACGATGACAGATTTTGCAGCCATAGATTTCGAAACGGCGAACGAGCAGCCCTCCAGCGTATGCAGCGTGGGGGTTGTCATTGTCCGCGGAGGGCAGATCGTAGATTCCTACTACAGCCTCATTCATCCAGAGCCCGAATACTACCAGTGGTTCTGCCAGCGAGTGCACGGGCTTGGGCCGGAGGATACCGACGGAGCACCTGTATTCCCCTATGTTTGGGAGAAGATAGCCCCCCTTGTCGAGGGGCTGCCTCTTGTGGCACACAACAGCCGTTTCGACGAAGGTTGCCTGAAAGCCGCGTTCCAGGTGTATCAGATGGATTATCCGGACTATCGCTTCTACGACACCCTCGCCGCCTCGAGGCGCTGTTTCGGCTACCGCCTCCCAAATCATCAGCTGCAGACGGTTGCCGCGGCATGCGGTTTCGACCTGGCGAACCATCATCACGCCCTGGCCGACGCCGAGGCCTGTGCGCATATTGCGATGAAGATTATTAATGTATAATATACTATCTCTCCCCTCCGAATATCAATCATCCAAAGCCACCTTCAATTCCTTCACCGCCGCCCCCGTGGAAGTGGATTTCTAATACACTGGTTTTTATTTATCGGTGACGACCTGCTGGGAACCACGCTTATCCCGGTTGCCGGCCTTCAACGTGTCGCCTCCGTCATGTGGAAGGAAATAGAGCCGTTTCCGGTGAGCGTCCAGAATGACAGATGCGTTTTCGAGAAAGCCGGAACCGATCAGGGAGTTTCCTCCTGCGGTATTCGCTTCGAGATCCGTAACCGTAAGCGTCCCGAATCGCAGTGCGGGGAAGTAGAATACAGCCCGGCTGACTGTCTTATCTTCCATCCCGAACAGACCGACCACCGACGATGTAGCGCCGGGCGTGGAATCGAGGAATCTTTCGATCCTTTTCCGATGCCCCGGACGCTGCGACCACTCATCCCAGTATTCTTGGTTGATATCAAACCAAGTCCTCTGCGCGCCGCTGTCAAACAGGACATTGAGATTCCCCATG
>JAILDI010000107.1 GCA_024689525.1 Bacteroidales bacterium | reverse complement strand
ATAAAAGGACATTCATATCCCGCCCATTTCTTCGGAATTACCTTTAACGCTGAATGGAAAGGCATAGATCTTTCACTTATGTTCAGCGGGGTGGGAGGGATTTCACAATATCTAAACAGTACGTGGTACACAAATGTCCTGAAAAACGGTTCTGTCATCAATAAGAAATTCCTTGATGCCTGGTCTCCTTCCAATCAGGGCAGTAAGATTCCGGCCATTACGACCAACGATGGTGGCCGCAATACGGTCAGCAGTGATTTCTGGCTTCAGGATGCTTCCTATATGAAACTGCGCAACGTCACCCTCGGATATACGTTCCCGGAACGTTGGTTCAAGTCTGTCCTTTCCCGGGCCAGGGTTTATTTCACTGGTGAAAATCTCTTTACGATTACCCGTTTTGAGGGACTGGATCCCGAGAACGGTTCATCGTCCAATTATCCTAATGTCTCCCGTTTCATCTTCGGGTTAAGTCTCACATTCTAATGGGCGGAACAATGAAAAAGATATTATTTGTATTTTTCTTCTCAGCCTTGTGCCTGAGTTCCTGCAAGGGCTTTCTTGACACCGTTCCGGAAGACGGGATAGGTTCGCTTGAAATGTGGACGACAAAAGAACACGCCGACCTCGGAATCGTCGGAGCTTATTCCCCGATCAAATGTTTTCCCATAGGAAGCGATCCGTACAGTCCGGCCGGATGCATCTCCAGCAATCCGATGACCGACACCTACACCAAATATGCTTTTGCCTGGGGAACCGGCTTTGACGACACCGGATGCCGGTATTTCTGCAACAATTCCGCAACGACAAGCTATGGCGTTTTCTCAAATAAGTGGCTTGCCGATTATACTGGTGTGCAGTACTGCAACCTCGCTATTGAAAATATAGTGAAGATGGAGGATCTCCTTGAAGAGGAAACCTTCAATAACTATGTAGGAGAGGCGCATTTCCTTCGTGCCCTCTATTATTTCGACCTCCTCACATTCTATAGCGGTCACAAGAACAACGACCCCGGAGTTCCGCTCTATACATCTATGCCGGATTACGACAAGTCATACAGGGCGCGTTCGACTCCTGCAGATGTCCGTAAAGTGATGGTTGAGGATCTTGAGGAAGCGATTTCCCGTCTGCCGTGGCGCTCCTATGAGAAAGGCAGGGCCAACAGGTGTGCCGCCATGGTCCTTCTAGGGAAGGTCTATCTGTATGCCGGAAATTACGCCAAAGCGGCGGAGGTGTTCTCCGGAGTGGTGCATGAAAACGACAGGGCAGGCCAGCCTTATTCACTGTATTCCGACTATGAAAAACTGTTTACTGAACAGGGAGAGGACAACAATGAGAGCGTTTTCGTGATAGACTGCATAAACACGTATGGCAATGGCAGCAGGCTCGACCTTCTTTATTCCAACAGGTCTGCCAACTGCGCCGGGACAAATACTTCTATCCCGACAAAGGAACTTGTGGATTCTTACCTGACAATCCAGGGGACAAAATTCAATGGTGTATATCCCGACTGGAGCGACAGGAATGCAGTCAATGCGTTCTTCGCTGGAAGGGATCCAAGGCTTGATGCCAGCATTATCCGGCCTTACGGACTTTTTGTCGGAAAGGACAACCTGACTTATGAGTACAGGGCTCCTTATGACACTAAGACTGCTCCGTACCCTTGCCTTCGTTCCAATCACAGTTCCAACACCAATTATTGCTGGCGGAAATTCTGTAACAAGGGTAACGAGACGACGATCCGCCGCCATTCCGGTATCGATATCCCTTTGATCCGCTGGGCTGATGTCCTGCTGCTTTATGCAGAATCCCTGAATGAAAGCGCAGGCCCTTCCGCGGAGGTGTTTGATGCCCTGGACAAGATACGGACGCGGGTGGGAATGCCGAAGGTCAGCCGTGCCGGCGACCAGGCGACTGTTCGTCAGCTTATACGTGATGAACGAGTGTATGAACTAGCCGGGGAGGGACATCTCTATCCGGACTGGCAGCGCTGGTATGCCCATAACGACGGGGATTTTGACTATGAGTCATTGACTGGCCAGAGCATCCTTGGATATGACGGAGTGCCTCTGGCGCTGACACAGGTGTCGATACGTAATTTTACGAAGAGGAACTGGCGCTATGCCATCCCTCAGTCCGAAATAGATATCAATCCGGCCCTTGTTCAAAGTGAAGGATGGGGGAACTGAAAAGGACGCGTTTTATGAAAAGTATCTTAAGAATATTTCTTGTGTGTGCGATTGCAGTTCTTACGGGCTGCAAGGGAAGTGCCGTGGCGCTGCCTGCTGAAAAGGGCGAACCCGGATTCAACAGAGATCCTCGGGTCGATGCCCTTTGGAACGAGGTCAATGCGAGCGACGACGGTTTCGACACCACAGGTTATTTCGATTTCATCCTTGAGGCCTGTCACCTGGGGATGGATGTCAAATATGTTAAAGCCGCTCTGCAGCGTTTCTGTGCCTGTCAGGCCCAGGAACTCCCTGATCTCGGAAAGGTCCCGCGTACTATAGGAGGAGATATGAGCGATGAGAATAATATTGAATTCGCACTGGAACTTGCCGGCCCGGCTTTGATAGAATACTATCCCGGATGGCCGGAAGATGTGAAGGCTCTGTTCGATGACTTTGTGGACAAAGCGCTTTATGCTTCGTGGAATCACGACAACGTCGCGGTAAGCTATTCAAATATTTATATAATGCGAGCCTGGAATATGGTGGCCCTGGGAGAGAATCTCAGCGGGAACCGGACCTGGGGGTGCGGGCATAACCTTACACCCGCCGAGATTGCTGCGAAGGGGTATTCCATGCTGGGCGAGTTTTACGGTTTCCTGTGCGACTGGGGCATTCATGAGCACAATTCGCCCACTTATACCGGCGTACAGGCTGAATGTATCGGATATCTTGCCAAATACACGAAAAATGAAGAAGCCAGGGCGATGGCCCTCAAGTGCAGGGATTACCTGTCCGCCTGTATCTTTGCGAATTATTTCACGCCCGGAAAGGTCAGTTCCGGCCCGATGTCCCGCTGCTATTATCGCGGCTCCAGCGGCGGAAAGATTGATCAGCTTGCCGGAGGCCTGATATACGGGTACGGGATGTATTGGTACAACGTTCTGGCTTCCTGGGAGCCTTCGGCACAAGACAGGCGCATCAATGATACTTATCCCCGGACAGTCGCGTGGACGTTCGGACCTGAAAAAGGGACGGACGCTTCCGGAAAGGAGTACTATGCGATGAACGCAATGAATTATATCGACAGGAAGTTCTCGATCAGCAGTGCCGGACATCACTATACCGGCAATGGAACGGAAAAATCGCTTTCTGTCGTCGTTGCAGGTAACTCCCACAGGGATATAATCAATTTCGCCCACTATATGGAGGGAAGAAATGACCCCTTCGGGCGTATCCCATATGGTTCCCACGTATGGACTTGTTTCCGTGACGCATGGGCAAGGTCACAGAATGCCAACGAGGTCGTAGTGCTCCAGGCCGGCAACGGAAGGGATAACCCTCCTGCCGCGTCCAACCTCTGTTCGCATATAATAGTGCCCGGGACTTATGTGGATGAAATGTGGGTCGGAAACGAACGGGTAAGCGACTGGTTCGCGATGAGCGGCAACGCTAAGGCCCTGAACCAGGCCGGAGGTATGACTTATTTCTCCAGGATAGAGGATATAGTAGTCTCGATCAGGTATCTGTTTACTTTTGGAACGGACGGCCGGATGAAAACTCCTGTGCTCACTTATGATTCCAATAACAGCAGTTATGTCTATGGAACGGCGCTTCGAATAACTACCGAATTGAAAGGAACCGCTCCGTCACCTGATGAACTCGGAGGAGTGATAATGTGGTGGCGCGTGGACAAGGATATCGACACGGATGAAAAATTCGAGGCTCTCCGTAACAGTATTATAAACTCTCCGGTGAGTGTGCCGGAGCAGAAGGTATATACGGAAGATGACGGGATAGAATGTTTCGTGACCACTCCGGAGGGCTTGAAACTTGGTATCAAGGGCAATTTCGTCAAAAAAAAGTATTACAACCGCTGGATATATTCCGATACTGTTCCTGAGTATATGAACGAGTCCTATTGGTATTTCGACCAAAAGGAAGCTTATGGCAGCGGCATCGATTTCTCTGACCGTTCACAGGCTTTCCTGTCGGTGAACGGAGAGGATGTGGGACTTGCCATTACCGGACAAAACTGACAGTATGACTATGAGATTCAGAATAATTTGTTTGCTCTCGGCCGTCGTCCTTGCAGCCTCCTGCAAGGAGGAAGCGGACAATTCTCTTCCCACTGTTGAGACATTGCCCGTTACGACGGCGACGAGTTCGACCGCTGTCCTTCGTGGCTCTACAAAAGGAGGAACGGCCAATATGCTGTGCCGCGGCGTCTGTTTTTCCTCTTCCGAACTGTTTTCTTTCACGGACAGCCCCTGTGTGTCCGTTGATGCGGGAGAGGGAGAGTTCTCGGTCAGGACTTACGAACTCATACCGATGCACAAGTACTATATGAAGGCATTTGCGGTAATGAAAGACGGAACCGTTATTTACGGAAACCAGATGACTTTCTCCACTACCGACTTTCAACTTCCTACGGTCGGCATTTCTCCTGCTACGGATATCTACGCCACAGAAGCCACTCTTTCCGGTTCTGTTGTGGATTCCGGAGATTATCCGGTTACATCAACAGGTTTTATTTACACTTCTGCAACTTCCGGAGAGCTTGTTATCGGCGGAGATGGAGTTCTTTCCGTACATGCTGTGAACTCAGCCGAAGGATTCAGTGCAACCATAGGCGAACTTGAGATAGGAACGGCTTATAGGGTTCGTGCTTATGCAATGACGGAAAACGGGGCGGGCTATTCTGATGAAATCACATTCTCGACCCTCGATATCCACCCTGTGGAATTTGCGGAAATACAGATTCTTGAGAATACCTACAGTTCCCTTGTCGTCAAGAGCGCAATCGAGGACAGGCAGGGCAATACTGTGACCTCCTTCGGTTTCTGCTGGTCATCTTCCATTAAGCTGCCGACGATAAAGAACAGCAGTTTCGCCTCGTGTGATGAGACCTTCACCCTTTCCATGGAGGATGTGACTCCGGGTAAGATATTCTATCTAAGGGCTTATGCCGAGACGGAAGAAACGGGCGTCAATTACGGCAATGTCACAAAGGTGAAAGTGGTAACTTACGACTGTGACGGAGGAATGATCAAGATTATTCCGTCCAATCCGGTATTCATCGGATGGCTGGGTGATTATGAGCAGCCTTCGATGCCTGCGAAGTACTCGCAGGCTCACGACGGTGAGTTCCAAATCAATCAAAGTGTAGGCCGCAGCAGTACTCCTGTGCCTTCCGAGGCCACGCTTGCTCCTTTCTGCATGGCAAAATATGAAGTGACAAACAGGTGGTTCTGCGAGTTCCTCAATAATTATGGCAGTACAGTTGTAAAGGACGGAACCTGGAAAAATGAAGCTCTCCTCTTTGATGCCTACACAGATATCCGTCAGGTAGACGGAATATGGACCGTTGATGAGGATTACCTTGACTGCCCGGTCGTAGGAGTTACATTCTATGGCGCAGATGCGTTCTGCCGCTTCTTCGGCGGATATCTGCCCAATGAAGCCCAGTGGGAAGTGGCTGCCAGGGGCAATGTCTATTCGGATGACCCCGAAGTGCCGATGTTCCGTTTCAGCGGAAGCGATGACCTGGACGATATCGCGGTCTGGGCCAATGGCGTAGCCAGACCCCACTGCGAACCTGTCGGGCAGCATCAGCCCAACCAGATCGGCATTTACGATATGTCCGGGAATGCACAGGAGATGACATCATCCTGGTGGGGTGCATATTATGCCACCTACAAGGAAGCTCCGATGAATGCGAACAAACAGATTGTACTTCGCGGAGGACGTGCACAAAGGGGTGTCCAGAGCGTTTTCCAGAACTGCAGCCGAGATGCTTACGCAATTACTTCAACTGTGGCATACAGTAATTATATAGGTTTCCGCTTTGCATGTGACCCTGAAAGTGAAGATTAGGACTCTCATACTCCTTGCTCTGCTTTGCTGCTGTTCTCTTTTTGCACGTACATCAAAAAGGGTTCAGCTGTTCGAGGCGGCAATCAGCCGTGACGTTCCGCCGGAGGCTTTTGTCTATAACTGGAGGGATGCGGTGCTGTTGAAGTCTTTCGTCGAAATCGGCAGAAGCGACCCTTCACGTCTCGCACAGATAGATGATTATGTCTTCTCAGTGATGGAAAGGGTGGCGCCAAAGGCTCACGGAGTCCATCCGAACGGGATTGCTTCCGCTTTCGGATTCGCATATCTGAAAGGCGCCGGGATGGCAACACCGTCCACTGACGCCGCACTTGACCGTGTCCTCGGTCAGTATCACGCCATACGGCGGACGCCGGAGGGTGGCTGCTCTCACAGGACTACGGGGACTGAACTATGGGATGATACTCTCTATATGCTCGAGATTTTCCTTCTGGAAAATTACAGGGCAAGCGGAGATGTCAGGTATCTTGACGAGTGTGTAAAAGAGGTCCTTGCCCACGCAGTCCATCTGCGGGATTCCGGTACCGGTCTTTGGTTTCACGCCTGGGCCGAGAGTGCCGTGGCGACCGGAGATGCCTGCAGTCAGCCCGGATGGAATGTCAATCATCTTCAGAGGAACAGCGAGTTCTGGGGACGCGGCAACGGCTGGGTGGCGATGACGCTTGTCGACCTTCTCTCCGTCCTCCCCAAGGATCATCCCGAGTACCCGGTCATTGAAGATATGTATCGTTCAATGATGGGGTCACTCCTTAATCTGCAGGACAGAAAAACCGGTCTGTGGTATCAGCTTCCTGCAAGGGCGGGGGAGACCGGAAATTTTCTGGAGGCCTCCTGTACCGCAATGTTCGGTTATGCGATGGCAAAAGGATTCCATTCCGGATTATTGCAGAGGAAATATTGGAGAAGTTCGAAGCGGGCACTCCGCGGACTTGACAGGTATTGCCTTAAAAATGCCGGTACGGAAGACATCGTGCTTGAATGGGTCTGTGAGGGGACTTGTGTCGGTGACAGGGACTATTATTTTGCGAGGCGACGTATCGGGGGAGAAACTTATGCGACAGGAGCATATCTGCTCCTTGCCAATGAAATATTCAACAACTAATAACAATAACTACAAAAATGAAAAAAAGCAGTTTTTATCTCACGGCTATGCTTTCTGCCTGCGTACTGTTCTCGTGCAGTAAGGAGGCGGAGGCACCTGTGACTCCCGAGGAGCCGGAAATCCCGGCCGTCCAGGGGGACTTCATCATTTCAGCCTCGTCGGGACCAGTCAGGAAGACGGAACTTGATGGAGAACGCTACATTACCTGGAAGTCCGGTGACGCCATTAGTGTATGGGAAGCCGGCAATTCCTCCAATTCCAACGTGCAACTTTCTCTCGTTGCTTCCACAGCAGGTGAAAGGATAGGGAAGTTCTCGGGAACGCTTACCCCGGCTTCGGATAATTTCAAGCTCTATTCCATCTATCCTTACTCATCTTCCTATGCTTCCGACCCTTCGGCCGTAAGCGTCAGCCTGCCTTCCTCCGTCGGACAGGTTACAGATGTCAACGGCCTTGTCGGAGTTAGCGACTTTATGCTCGGGGCTGCGGATCTAAGCAGCGAAGATTCCGAGTATGAGATGCTGTTCACTTATCCTCTCGCCATACTTGACATTGTTGTCAGCGGTCAGGGTAGCTGCCTCAGCGAGGCTGTCGCCGAGTCCGTTACGATAACGGCCAATACGGCTTTTGTAGGGAACGCTACGGTGGATCTCACGACAGGAACGCTCACTCCCTCAGATGCCGATGCCGGCAAGAAACTGGTGGTCACGTATCCTTCTACAGCGGCGATTTCCTCCGCCCAGCACGCCTGGGTCGCGATTTACCCTGTCGATCTCACGGACGCTTCCTGCTGCTTTGACCTCAAGATGACCAACGGACAGGAGATAAAGTTCAACGTCAATCCCAGGAAAGCTTTCGAGGCACAGAAAATCTACACGATCAACCTTACGGATATCGACACCCATGTCGATTCCGGAGAGGCCAACCCTATTTTCTTTGATTTGGTCGGTGCCAACAGTACGAAGGGATATAGCCTCAATCGTGCCAACTGTTATATGATTTCGGAGGGAGGTTACTATAAATTTGCGGCTCAGAAGGTTGATAAGTCCAATGTCTTTACCGGAACCGCTCCCGCTTCGGATGGCTACACGGCCAAATGGCTCTGGGCGACGAGCAATGAGAGCAAGGTGGATTTCATCAGTCTCGGTAATTCAGGGGCAGTGAATTTCCGTGCTCCTGCAAATGCCAATGGAAGTACTGTTCTGGCTGTCCTTGATCCTGACGGAAACATAGTCTGGAGCTGGCATGTCTGGTGCAAACCGGAGAGCGAAATGGAACCGTATCATTATGGCCGGAATAATGCATGGCTTATGTCCGATATTAATTTGGGAGCCACGTCAAAGAATGGGACCGGAGCTTACGGTTTTTATTATCAGTGGGGTCGCAAGGATCCTTTCCCGGCGGATCCGTCCACTTGTGTTTTCAATACGGGAGTTACCATTTCCGGATATTCTTCCAAGAAGGGCGATGTTACGCCTGATGCAATTGGGTATACCATAGCCCATCCGACAACGTTCCTGTATGCAAATGATTATCGCACATGGATTTCTACGGCATCCCAGGCTGATGACGCACAAAGCCTTTGGAACAATGTTAATAGGAATAAAACCAATTATGATCCATGTCCGGCGGGTTATTGTGTGCCAGTACAGAATGGTTTTGCGTGGTACTCTGTATTCACGGCGTCAGCAATGACATGGCAGACTGGCGGCGCATTATATACTGATCCTGCCAATGTTTCAACATTCTATCCTGCCGGTGGTTACCTTAATGGCGGAACATTGACGGACGCTGGTGCTACGGTGCGGTGCTGGGCTGCAAATCTAAGCGCTACGCCAAGCGCAACGGCAAATATGCATGCGTATTCTCTTCTTATAACTCTTTCTAACCAGACGGTTAAAAATAATGAGGCCGCTCGTTCGGCATTCGGTCTTCCCGTCCGTTGTATGAAAATCTAAAGTTATCGTCTTATGAAAAAAGAACTAAAAAGCTATATCGTTCCGGAAATCAGGGAGTTTATAGCGGTCCCCATTGCAGTTGTTTGTGGCAGCTACAACAATACCGTACAGATCGGCGAGGAAGAAGACGATATCTTATGGGGATAAAAAAAATATTGTCGGCCATTTCGGCCCTTACGCTTGTCCTGGCAGCCATTTCCGCTTGCGGCGGAAGGCTGCCGGAGGG
>JAILDI010000067.1 GCA_024689525.1 Bacteroidales bacterium | reverse complement strand
TGTGTGAGATTTGTCGATGTGCTGGGATTGGGCGACAAAACCATCCAGGGCTTCCACTCCCCTCCTGCGAAACCCGTCTCTTCCAGGAGCTCGCGCTTTGCCGCCTCAAGGGGTGTCTCCCCCGCCTCGATTACCCCGCAGGGAAGTTCGTAGCAGGTTTTGCCCAGGCCGTGACGGTACTGGCGTTCAAGCACCATATCGCCGTCCACAGTAATAGCAATGACGTTCACCCAGTCCGGGTATTCCAGGACATAGTACTCCGGATTCACGCGGCCGTCCGGAAGTTCGACCACGTCGCGACGGGCCGTGAGCCACGGTCGCTTGACGAGATACTCGGTGGAGAGTATCTTCCATTTGCGTTCTTCTGTGATGGTGTTCTCCATAATCAGTCTTAAGCGAGCTCCAGCCATCGGAGCTCTTTTTCGTCCAGCTGCGCCACGACCTCTCCGTATCGGGTCGATGCGGCCTGCAACTCATCGGCCCCCAGGGTGCCCGATGAAAGGCCGGCCTCGAGATCGGCCTTTTCCGCCTCCAGGGAGGCGATGGAGGCCTCCAGCGCCTTCAGCTCCTGCTGCTCCTTCCAGGTGAGCCGCGGCTTGGCCGGCGTGCGCACTTTCTCGCCTGCGGGCTTTTCCGGCTTGGGCGCGGCCGCGGAGGCCTGCTCGTAGTCCCGGATGAAGCTGCGGTATTCGGAGTAGTTGCCGATGAAGTCCTTCACCACGCCGTCGCCGCAGAACACCAGCAGATGCTCCACAAGGCGGTCCATAAAATGGCGGTCGTGGGACACGATGATGAGCGAGCCCTTGAACTCCAGCAGGTACTCCTCCAGAATGTCCAGCGTAACGATGTCGAGGTCGTTCGTGGGCTCGTCAAGGATGAGGAGATTGGGCTCCTGCATCAGGATTGTGAGAAGGTACAGGCGGCGCTTTTCTCCGCCGGAGAGGCGCTCCACGGGGGTGGTCCACATCTCGTGCGGGAACAGGAATCGGCCCAGCAGATGGGTGTTCTGCACGGTTTCCATCACGGTCTGGCCCGCCTTGAACTGCATCCCTTCCTGGTGATAATAGCCGATGCGGAGCGAGTCGCCGCGCTCGATGACGCCGGTGAGTTCCCCGCCCATCGACCCGTTCCAAAGGCCGGTGATTATATTCAGGAAGGTGGTTTTTCCGGAGGCGTTGCGGCCTACGATTCCTACGCGGTCGTAGCGCTGGAAGCTGTATGTGAAGTCCCGGAGGTAGCATTTGCCCTCCCAGGAGAAGGAGACGTTCTTGCAGTCGATGACCTTGTTGCCAAGGTAGGTGCTCCGCTGCTGCATTTCGGCCATATCGACCTTCTTCACAAGATAACTGTCCTGGGCCCGCTCCTTGATGGCCACGAAGGCCTGCTTGCGGTATTTGGCCTTACCGCTGCGTGCGCAGGGCGTGGCGTGGATCCATTCCAGCTCCCGGCGGAAGGCGTTGCGCACTTTCTCGGTTTCGGCATTATAAAGGTCGATGCGCTCCTGGCGCTTCTCAAGGAAGTTAAGATAGTCGCCCCTGTAAATGTATATGTTGCCGCGGTCCAGTTCCATCACGGTGTTGCACACGCGGTCCAGGAAGTAGCGGTCGTGCGTCACCATAAATAGGGTGCAACGGTCGTGCTTGAGGCGGCTTTCCAGCAGTTCGATGGCTTCCACGTCCAGGTGGTTCGTGGGCTCGTCCATTATGTAGAAATCGGCCTCGGAGGCCAGCATCTCCACCAGGGCGACGCGCTTGATTTCCCCGCCCGAGAGGTCCTTCATCTTCCGGTCGATGTCCGGGAGCGAGAACTGGTGCAGGAGCTGCTCCACGCGCCTTTCGTACTCCCACAGGTGGTCCTGGTCCAGATGCTCCGTCCACTTTACGGAGGAGTCCATTATCTGGCGGAAGATGGCTTTCTCCGGGTCGTAGGCGTAGTCCTGCTCCAGGAAGGCGATGCGGATGTCCTTGAGGAAGAGAATGCGACCGCCGCTGTCGGAGCTGTCCTTGCCGGCAAGAATGCGCAGGAGCGATGTCTTGCCCGTGCCGTTGGGGGCGATGAGGGCCACCTTGTCGCCCTCGTTGATATTGAAGCCGATCCTGTCGAACAGCACTTTGGTGCCGTACGACTTGGAGATGTTCTCTATTTGAAGGTAGCTTGCCACTGTTTACAGTCCCCAGTCCGAAGCCTTGAATGTGCTCTTCGGGGCGTTGGGAACGTTGGGGAAGTAGGTTACGCCGGTGATTGCTTCAAGGTCGGCCACGGACATAAGCTCGGTGGCGGAGACTTTCTGGCGCACGTTCACGTGGGCACGGACGAAGGCCACGCACTTCAACTCGGAGGCGCTGCAACTTGCAACGCTCTTGCCGCTGCTTCCGGATTTGGTGCGGAGGAGCACGTAGTAGAACATCGTGGGCATATGGACGTCGTCGCGGCCGCAGTAGCTGATGGTGGAGGGGGTCTGCGTTTCCCCGTATTTATCTGTGTATTTGTCAAAGTAACAGCCTATGACCTCGTAAAGGGTATCGGCACAAACCTGGGTGTCCACAAAGTCTTCCAGCACGTTCCATCGGCCGCCGCCGGTATTGAAGTTGGCGGAAAGCTGAGGGGCGATGTTGGTGTAGTAGAACACCTGGCGGTTGGTGGCCGATGAGCAGGTGCGTTCCGCACTGCCCAGCATATGACCCTTGTTGCAGCCGCCGCCGGTGCTCTTGGAGTTGTACTGGATGTCGGCGGGGATGTCCGGATCCTTGCCGTAGGCGTCAGAGCGGCCGGCGCTGCCCACGTACATAGAATGCCTGGGAGCCGCCACCCACACGGGGCAATGATGCGTTGCGCTGTAGCACACGGTGTAGTTGCGGGCGAGCTTGTTGCCGGGGCCCTTTACATCCGGGCTGATGTGCCAGGCATAATACTCGCTGTCGTCCGTGCTGTTTATCATATAATTGCCGGAAGTGCCGATGTTCATCACGGGGAGTTCCGCCCAGCCGGGCTGGCTGCCAGAATACACCTGCGGGACATCCGGCTGCGTCTGGGTTGTGAAGCTCTTTGTGCTGCCCTTGAACTCCTTGATGAGTTCCCCGTCCTGGAGCTGCACATATGCACAGTAATAATAGGTAACGCCGCCGTCCAGGGCATCCAGGGATACGGAGAAGGCGCCGGTAGTACCTGTGCCTCCGCCAGGAAGCTCCGCCTGCCAGGTCTCCTCCAGGTCTTCCGCGCTGGTTCCCAGCAGGAAGCCCGCCTCACGAACCACCGCATTTGCGCCGCTCCAGCTGCCGCTGATCTTTGCCGATGTGATGGCAATATCCGATGCGGCACCGGTGACTACCGTTGCCGTGAGTTCGTAGCCGGGATCAAGAATGATTGTCTGGTCCGTTTCTCCGGGATAGCAGGAGACCGCCAGGACTAATAGCGGAAGCAGGAATAAACGCTTCATTATACTGTAATGGTTATTGTTCTTCTGTATATGGCGGAAGCTCCCTCTTCGTGGGAGCAACCCCGTGCTGAACCACCTCGTGGGCGGCCTTGAGCACGCTCTGCTTTCCGGTGGTAAGTCTTTCAGTGTTTTTCTTGAAGCCCTCCAGCACGTCCTCCAGGTCCTTCTGCAGCTTGGCATTGTCGTCGAAGAACAGGGCGATGCGGTCGATCATCTTCTGCGCATCGTCCACTATCTCCTGCATATTGTCCATCTGCTCTTTCTGCACCCAGGCGCTACGGATGAGCCGCAGGAAGGGGATCAGCGTTTCTTCTGTGGTGATGAGAACATTCTGGGCGAAGGCCTTGGCGAAGATGTCCTTGTCTTCCTGCTTTGCAAGCTGGTAGGCCCCGTAATTGGGGATGAACATAATCACGTAGTCCAGCGTCTTTCGGCCCTGGACGAACTTCTGGTATTCCTTGCCGGTGAGTTCCTTCACGTGGTTCAGCACCGATTCAAGGTTGCGCGCGGCGGCATCGGCCTTTTCCTCCGGGGTTGTGGCGTCGAAATAATCGGCCAGGGCGCTCATGCTCACTTTCGAGTCGATGAGGATGTCGGTGTTGTCAGGGAAATGGAGGGCGAAGTCGGGGCGCATGCGGCGCTGGGTTTCCTCATTCACGATGATGTTGCCCTTCCTGTCCCGGAGGTAGAATTCAGCGTCATAGTCCTTGCCCAGGCGCAGGCCCTCCGCCTTGAGGATGTTCTCCAGGATGGTCTCCCCGAAAATGCCCTGCATCTTGTTCTTTCCCTTCAGCGCGCTGGCAAGGTTATCGGCCTTTGTGCCGATGGAGTCGGTCTGCTGGCGCAGATTCTTTACCGTCTCGTCGAATTTGGTTTTGATGGCCGATGACTCCTCCGCGTGCGCCCTCTTCTGGGCGTCGAAGGCCTCCTTCATGTCCTTGATGTCCTTGTTCAGGCCACCGGTGAGGGCCTTGATGGTCTCCTCCGCCTCTTTTTTGAGGGATTCCTCGCGCTCCTTCAGAGCCTTCTCGCTCTCCAGACGAAGCTCAAGTTTTACAGTTTCAAGAAGTTTGGCCTGATACCGTGACGATACTATCATCACTGCCGCTATTCCGGCAAGCACTGCTACGATAGCTACTATCAGCAATATGATCTCCAGGCCACTCATTTGTGGAGATGGGCGGACTCGAACCGCCGTCCAAACGTCGCACCAGGCGGCTTTCTACACGCTTATCCTTCCTTTGATTGTGGGGATCGGGCTGCCGGAAGGCGGGCAATCCCTCACCTTATCCTCTTTTTTCTTAGCCACGGCTTGGAGGCAGTGCCGCAGAGCGTCCCGTTTGCTTGATACCCCTGGGCCGGAACATAACGGGCTTAAAGTCCGAGGGATACTCGTCGGCCCCGCAGCCTAGGCGAGGCGGATTAAGCTAATTAGCTTGGCTAATTAAGCAGCGAGTGCGAATCTGTTGTTGCCAACTATTGTTTCGGGATCTGAGATTAACGGGCAAGGTCCCCACGCCCGGCGTGCTTACCGTCCGACATCGGCGCTGTCAAAACCAAAACATCCCCATTGTCGTATAGTCTTGCAAAAATAGCAATTTTTTGCGAAATCTCTTGCAGACTCGAAAAAAAGTAGTACCTTTGCAATCCACAATCGGGGTATTAGCTCAGTTGGTAGAGCGTTTGAATGGCATTCAAAAGGTCAGGAGTTCGATTCTCCTATGCTCCACAAGACGGTAAACCGTGATACGGATGGACAAAGGGTAGTGCGAAGTCCCCGCCAGCTCAATCCTCGCTTTCGAAGTAATTCCGCCACGTAGTCCTGGGGCAAAATCTAACGGGAGATCGCAAGGTCTCCCAATTTTTTGTTGTATAAGTAATAATATTTAATTACTTTTGCAAAAAGATAAGAATTATGCCTCAGATATATTTTGAAGCCAAAGGTGAAGAACTCCTGGAAAGGATAGGAATGAAGAAAGCAGAGTTTGCCAGAAGGATGGGAATCTGTAAGCAGAATGTTAAATCTTTGTTCAAGTCGAATAATATTAATACTATCTACAAAGCCGCTTCCGTGATGGGTGTTCCTTTTGAGATGCTTATCGGTTACATTGAGGAGCCTGATATATTTTCATCTCCCATTGTCCTTAACGATGAAGAAGAGGATAGTTCTGATGATTTCCTCATCTCGGAAGAGGACATCCCCACTGGAGACTCCCCTGAAGACAGACGAATCAGGCATAAAATAATACTGTCTTTTTATCATCATTGGAAAGCTCTGAATCCAGATGCAAAAAGATACAATATCAATCTTAAGGACGATATAAATATTAGATACGTCTCTCTTGAAGAAACTGCTGGACAAGCCTCATTAACTTACCTGTCAACTCTAGCCGTGCTTCAGTTGGATGCGATTCTTTCAAATTCCGTGTTGGTAGAAACCACTCCCATCAATCAAAAGAAGAAGAATCAAAAAGGTTTCATCCAGATGTTGAGGATGGCATATGACTGTCCTGGAATAGGAGCCATTAAAATGTTGGTGGGCGTTAAGCAAAGAGACAAAAAGAAAGTCCAGTACTGCATCACTGCAATCAATACAGACAAAACAGGAGGCCATTAATTATCTTGAGCCCAGGTAGAGGAAGATCATGCTGATCAGCAGGAGCAGGAGGTCGAGGGATTTGGACTTCAGGTTCTTTTCTTTGAGGAGGAAGGCGCCGATGGCGAAACTTACGAGGACGCTGCCGCGGCGAATCATGGAGACAACGGCGATGAGGGCATCTGGCTGGGCAAGGGCCTGAAGGTAGAGGAAATCGGCACCGCAGAGGAAGATGCTGATGAAAGGGATGCCCCAGTTCCAGTGGAACGGTGTGGAGTGCTTGCGGTTAGACAAGCATAAGACGGTTGTCACAACAAGCATCATCAATGCCTGATACAGGGAATACCAACTCAAGACCTGCATCCTTTCGAGCCCCAGATAAGACGGCGACATCAGGTACTTGTCATAAAGTCCGCTGGCTGAGCCAAGGATTACGGCAAGGATGAGGCAGATAATCCATTTGTTGCCCCTTTGGTAGCCTTCAGATTTACCGGTCATGCGCATAAGCAAGTAGGCAACCATGGCAAGCAGGACGCCCACCCATTGCATCCAGTTCAACTTTTCTCCAAACAGGAATATGGCCCCCACGAGGACCAGAACCGGCCTGGTGGCGTTTATCGGCCCTACTATCGTCAGAGGCAAATGCTTCATGGCGACATAGCCTGCCATCCATGAGGACAGGACCAGGGCACTTTTGCCGATGATGTACTTCTGCACCTCCCAGCTAACAAAGCCGGTCTTAATCAGCCATGGCGAGAAAATGAGGGCACATAGAGTGGTATTCAGCAGCAGAACAGGAATGACTGCATTGTCCTTCAGGGAGATCTTCTTGAAGGAATCGTACCCGCCAAGCAGACAGGCGGAGCCAAATGCCAACAGCCACCACATACGGGTGCAAAGATACTACTTTATTTTTTCCATATTATTTCAAAGGCATTCGATTCGATGACGAAATAGCGCCCACAGGGCATACCAGGCGGCAGAGATGGCAGCCGACGCACTTGGAGGCGTTCATCAGGGGTCGACGGGTCTCCGGATCCATCCGCAGGGCCTGGTGGCCGCCATCGGCAAGGATCTTAAGGCCGATGATGCGGACAAAGTCATCGACCTGGATGTCGATGGCATTATTTCCTACCTTGGTGTTTAGTCCTTCAGGCACCCAATCGGGACCACATACACGCCGTCATCGCGGCGGTACGCAATCTCTCCTATGCCCACAAGAACCATCAGGAAAGACGGATTCTTCATCTTTGTAGGGTCAATCTTGTCCCGGAGCTTGATGAGCGTCTGGGCACCTTCGTTGATGAGGCCCTCTCCGCCAATCTTGATCTCGATGAGGCCGTAACTGCCGTCACGCAGATGGACGATGGCATCACATTCCAATCCTTCAGAATCACGGTAGTGATAGACTTCACCCAGCAGACCGGATGCATAAGTCCGGAGGTCACGCACGGCCAGTCCCTCAAAGTGAAGGCCGATGGTGTTGAAATCAGAAAGCAGGTCTCCGGGGCCGATGCCCAGGGCGGCGGTACCGATGGACGGATCAGAGTAGTACCTGGTATTGGTGGTACGGATGGCAGTCTTGGACCGGAGATTGGGATTCCAGGCCTTGGATTCCTCAATCACAAAGAGTTTCCGGAGAGCCTCAATATAGGCAGAAACGGTTTCCGCATCCATCCCTTTAGGCTCGTTGGCCTGCATGTCGGCAGCAATGGTCTCGTAAGGGGCCTGGGAAGCCACGTTCCTGGCATAGGAACGCATCAGCTGGCGCACACGCTCCGGATTACGGCGGACCTTGTCCACCACGCGGTTCATATCCTTCTTGGCCACGGAATCCACATAATCGAAAGCCTGGTCCAGGGCGATGTCTTTTTCCAAGTCTATCGCAGCCGGCCAGCCGCCACGGCAGAGGACGAATGCAAGGTCTTCACGGGAAAGACTGCTTTTGGCATAAATCTTCTCCGGAGCATTGAAGAGTTCCTTCAGGCTGATGGCACCGTTGGATTCTCCGGATTCATAGAGCGCCATCGGGCGCATCTTCACCCAGCCGTACCGGCCAGTACCGGAGTGACGCATCTTCTTGTTCTCTTCCTGCTTTTCTTCGTCTTCTTCCTCCTCTTCAACCGGAACGGATGAACCCGTTAGGATGTAATGGCCGTTACCTGGACGATGGTCCACGTCAAATCGGATGGTATCCCAAAGCTGCGGGGCTATCTGCCACTCGTCAAGCAGACGCGGATGCTCTCCTTCCAGCAGCTCCTGAGGAGCCAGATCCGCTTTGAGGAGGTTTTCTTT
>JAILDI010000114.1 GCA_024689525.1 Bacteroidales bacterium | reverse complement strand
TCCCAGCGCAAGCGCGTGAACAAGCACGGTTTCCGCGCCCGCATGGCCAGCGCCAACGGCCGCCGCGTCCTCAGCGCCCGCCGTCGCCACGCCCGCAAGAAGCTCAGCGTCTCCGACGAGGACCGCTGGTAGTCTTCTTCCCAACACTGAAGATTATTAAAGGATGTCTCTTGCAGGCATCCTTAATTTTTTGTATTTTTGCGATGGTGCGCATTTTGCTAAAAGCACGAGTATGAAACGCTTCCTCACATTTGTCACGGCTCTGATGCTGGTGAGCCCTGGCGCGTTTTCACAACACATAAGGATTAATCCGGACAAAGTCTCCCCGGAAGAGTTGTCCATGAACGTGTATGAACCGGACACCACGGCGGCCCTGGTACTGCTGTACCGCCATATCAATGTTACGGTGGGCCCGTCGGCGGCAGGCGAGATAGGTTGCGACAGGCAGGTTTATGAACGTTGGAAAGTGATGAAGGAAAGCGGAAAGGACCAGATTGACTACGAAATCTTTTACGCAAATTCCGACAAGCAAAAAGATGAAGTCAGGGACATCAGGGCAGTAACGTACAATCTGGACCCGGACGGCAATATGATAAGTCACAAGATCTCACGCAGAAACATTTACAGGGAAAAGTATTCGGAAGGGGTATACCGCCTCTCATTTGCCCCGGAAGCGGTACAGGTGGGTTCGGTGGTGGAAGTGAGCTATACCTTCAGCACGTCTTCCGTGGAAATAGCTCCCGTGGACATCCAGGACAGCTATCCGCTGAATCTTGCCGACATCGACATCGCCTATTTGGAATACTTCATGTACCACCACATGCAGATGGGATATGAATCGGCACAATATCGCCAGGAATTAGAGACCAGGACCTTTTCCATGGGGGCAAGAAGCGATCATTACAATGTTATCCATGACATTTACCGCGTGAAAGACCTTCCTGCCGTGAAGGACGAACCATTCAGTTTCTGCCCTGAACAGTATCGGCTTCGCCTGCTATACAGCCTGCGACTCGTGAAGTTCCCGGGGCAGAACCCCAAAGACCTTTCTTCAACCTGGGAAAAGGTGGACGGCTTCTTTACCGGCAAGGGGCTGGTTAAAAACTGCACCAGGAAACTCAAGGCCTTTTCCGACATGGACGGGATCATCAGCGGTGCCACAAAACCGGACCGGATTGTCCTGGCCATCAGGAAATACGTCCTGGACAATGTCGAGTGGAACGGCAAACGCGCACGGATACCGGATGAAGGCGCCGATATCTGGATAGAGGGAACCGGCAACGATGCCGACATAACGGCAATCATCGCATGCGGGATTAACCAGTTGGACGGCTACAAGGCGGAACCGGTCCTTGTGAAACTTCGCGCAAACGGATACCTTATCGACTTCCAGCCATCGGCAAGTGAATTCGACCGCCTGATTCTGAGGATTGAAGTCCCGGGCGGAAAAGTATACTTCCTGGACGCCATGGCAAAGGATGGCTATCTCAATGTGCTGAGTCCGAATCTTCTTACCAACGCCGCCAGGCTCATAGACCTGAATGGACATGGTAGTTGGATCAATCTGGAGGAAGCCGCCCCGTTCGGCGCGGGCAACTACACGGTGAAGGCTGCTTTCGGCAATGACAGTTTCCTTTGCGGGACATTTCATAAGACAGCCTTTCTTGCAGAAGCCATGTCCGACAAGCAGCATTACCGCAAGTTCCAGAGCCGCGACGAGTGGACGGAAGACCTGGAACACAATCTCACGGATGTGGAAGTAAGCGATGCCGCCATAACCGGAACGGATGACTACTCGAACAAGTGCGAAACTGAGCTGTCCTTCATCAGCGGAGTATACCTGGGTGCGGATCGGCTTTACATAGATCCGTTCCTGGACAAATTCCATTCTGCAACCACATTCAAAGAGCCAAAGCGCATAATGCCGGTGGATTTTCCTTTCCGCCACAAACTGTACTACAGCTACGAACTCACCGTTCCCGACGGATATGAAGTGGAGGCTATGCCGGAGGATGTAACCATGGTCTGCCACTCCCTTGCCGACAGCTTCTTCATCCTCAATTGCTCTGCCGATGAAGGCAAAGTGCTGCTCACATTCCGTTTCCAACTGAACACCGTCATGGTGCAGAACGATCTTTATGAGGATCTTCGCCTGTTTTGGGAAAAGACCGCCGATGCCGAACAATCAATCATCGTCCTGAAGAAAAAATGATATTAGCAGCCATCATATCCTCGGCGATCATCCTTGCCGATGAAACCACCTTCACGATGAAATCAGTATCTGAGGGAGAAATGGTATGCACCAGGACGATACTGGTTACCGGAAGCGCCGGAGACAAGGCTGCCGTCTTCATGGAATACATAACCCCAACGATAGACCTTGTATCCTTTTCCGGAGAAATCCATACCGATGGGGACAAGCCGCTGAAAATAAAGAAGAAAGACCTTTCGTCGGTTTCCATCTCATCAGGCCTTGTTGAAGACGGTTACGTAATAGGATATGCCCCGGCCCGGAATCATTACCCCTACACCGTTACCTATACATATAAACTGCAATACAAAAAGGGCTTCGCCGTATTCCCGGCCTACAACCCCATTCCGGGAGAAAAAGTCGCCCTCGCAAAAGGGGAATACAGAATAGTTGTTCCGGAAGGCACTGTAGTGCGCAAATACTGCTCCCCTCTTGCCGGGGAAGCACAACTGAGCCACGGCATGGGCACCGACATCTATACGTGGACGATTGAAAACTATCCGGGTTATGTGATTGAACACAATATGCCTCCCAGAAGCTCCCTGGTCCCGGTCATACTGGCCTCTCCTGATGTTTTCATGTTCGACGGATATGCCGGCGAACAGGATTCGTGGGCGTCTATCGGCAAGTGGCAATGGAATCTTCTTAAAGGAACGGAACAGCTTCCACAGGCATGTCTGGCCGATGTTGACAAGCTCACCGCCGGTGTTCATACAAATCTGGAGAAAGTACGGATACTGTACAACTATCTCAGGGAGAAAACCCGATATGTGAGCATCCAACTGGGCATAGGCGGATTCAAGCCCTTCAGCGCCTCGTGGGTGGACAAGATGGGCTACGGCGACTGCAAGGCCCTGTCCAACTACATGCGCAGCCTCCTGAATGCAGCCGGGATAGATTCGTACTATACTGTTCTGAACGACGACAGGCCCGACTTTTACCCCTCTTATCCCTCGTTCGGACAAACCAACCATGCCATGCTTGCGGTGCCGATGCCAGAGCTCAGAGACACTCTATGGCTGGAATGTACGTCCCCGTCGGTTCCACTTGGATACAGGCACAGGGGCATTGCCGGGCATCAGGTGGTACTGATCAAGGACGGTGCGGGAGAACTCGTCCGCGTCGGATCCTATCCCGACAGCATATCGTCCAGCACGCTTTCGCTGGAGGTATTTCTCCAGGCCGATGGCGGCGCGCATGTGGATGCCCGCCGCAGCGAAACCGGTGTGATGACGGAGCGCTGGATACCGTATGAAAGTTTCGGCCCGGACCAGTGGAGAAGCACATTGACGAGGGGCAGCGACGTACAGCCGCAAAGCTTTGCCCTTGGTGTCATGAACAATAATTTCCAAACCTATGACGGCCCTGGATGGAAGCCGCTGTTCGAGGTTAACTACAGTTTTGACGTACGCTCCTTCGGACGGCTTGTGTCCGGCAGAATGATGATTCCCGTGAATCCCTTCTCTAAGATACTGGAAAGCCAGAAAGTGGAGAGAGTGAACCCGCTTGTCATCAGCGGGTCCTATCCCATGGACGACATAATCCGCATTCACATTCCGGACGGGTATAAGGTGGAGAACATTCCGAATGACGTGTTGCTGAATCAGGGTTGGGGATCTTTTTCTTCATGCTGCAATCTTTCAGACGACGGAAAAACCCTTGTGGTGAAACAGCATATCCAGTTGCATTCCTGCGTGGAATCGCCCCAGGCATACGACGGTTTCCGTGAATTCGTTAAAAGTATAAACCGCAGTTTCGCCGCTTCTGTAGTGCTGGTGCGGTCGGAGGTATAGACTCAGGGCTTCTTTCATTATTAATAATAATTGTATATTTGCACATACAAATCGTTAAAACATATGCGCACTTTTTTCAAAGTTCTGGCTTTTGGCTGCATCGCGGCTTCACTGTTCACTGCTTGCAAGAAACAAGAAGATCCCGTGGTCAGCCGTAAGGC
>JAILDI010000151.1 GCA_024689525.1 Bacteroidales bacterium | reverse complement strand
AGTTACCCGTGAGGGTTACATAAAAGTAGAGGGAATCAAATGGGCCACCGGCAACCTCAGGGTATATCAAAACGGTACAGACGGAGTTGGCTTCCAAACAGGCTGGAACATATGGGATAAGCAGTGGAAGACAGAATATGGTGAGTGGAAATCGACCGAAGCAATAACTGGGGTGGTTAACGAATACTCCATGGATTCCAAAGTTTACGACCATTTCAACTGGGGCGGACTGAGCCGTTCAGCCAGAGTTCATAATGCTGGATATATCGAGGCTGCTCCCAACAAGTTTGATATTGCAGGCAAGATATACTCTGTGCGTACGGGAGATTCAGAGGATGTATGGACGGCAGCCGAAGTGAGCGGCGCTGACCGTTTTACAGATGTGGGTACATTCCAGTCAACTAATCCTACCATTTATGGAGACTTGGCGTTCTGGGCATCAAAGGGCCATATGAGGTTGCCGCGCTCAGGGGAACTGAAAGTTCTTCGCGCCGGCACTGAAGCTACAAATGCAAACCTGCAGGCTGGGTATTACGTGACGGAACGTGGCGGCAATACTCAACAAATATACGGGGTTCTCATCACATCGAGCACTTCGTGGGAGACCAGCACAAGCAATGCCACAGCGATAGAACTCACAGACGCTGACATGGAGGCCGGCCTTTTCCTTCCCAAGGCGGGACGCCGTGTAAACACCTCAGCCACATCCATGAAATACTTCAATGGCCAGGGTGCATATTGGTCAAGTACATTCGGGTCTAATGCAGAAGGCTACACGGATTGCGTCACCGTTTTGGGCTTCAATGGCTCAAACGGCATTGTGTACGGTTATACTACAACTTGGAATGGAACAAATATCGGCGACACTCAGTGCGGCAACATGATTCGTCCGGTTTTATACAATCCTTCCGATGAAGTCAAATCTCCCAAGGCGGTTCCAACGGCAAACTCTCTTCGCCCATGGCGGGAAGGCGAGATGGATATACATTTGATTAATTCAGCCAGGGGAGAGTGCAATTTCGTGATAATGCCTGACGGTACATCCATTATCATTGATGCAGGTGAGATAGGCGAGAACGAAGAATTGGTCTCCAGAAAACCATCCAATGATTCGTCAGACCCTTTGTTCGCAAGAGTATACAAAGTGTACACTACGTATATGAAATATTTCCTGCAAAATACAAGGCATAATTATATTGATTACGCCTTAGCCACTCACTACCATACGGACCATATAGGAGCACCCAAAACGAATTACAAAATGTCTGCAGATGGTTCTTATATCGTTTGTGGTTTATCGGCGATTTATGAAGATCTTCCTATTAAGACTCTTGTTGATAGAAAGGGCCCGGGCGTTGGCTTTAATGATTTCGCCCATTATAGTGAAGATGACATTCACGAGGATACATACAATAACTACACTACTTTCGCCCAAAAGATGGTAATGCGTGACGGAATGGAATGGCAAGCAATCAGTGGGGCAAACCGAAACACCCAGTTTGCCCCCAAATACGGAACGCCGGAGGCTTCGCTCAAAGTTATCGGGTATGATTACAAGTATTGGAACGGAAGTTCTTTTACAGCTTGTAACACGGACAATCGCGAAAACGGCAGTTCTATTACCATGATGCTTTCCTACGGTGATTTCAACTGCTATTTCGGAGCTGATTGCGGAGCCCAGTGCGGTTATAGTATCATGACAAATATTTGCAGCGGAGTTGGAAAAGTGGAGGTCTTGAAAGCTCCCCATCATATGGCTGAAAGTGCATTTTCAAATACTCAAGCCGTTATTTTGCAGCCAAAAGTAACAGTTGTGAGTAGTTTTGGCATTAATACTCCTAACGAAGCATGTGTGGCTGCCGCTGATGCGTATGGCGATGTGTTTGCAACAAACAACGGCACAGGTGTATCATTGAAGGATGCAGGCGGTCATTTATGTGTGAGAGTGCAGGGTGACGGATCATTTATGGTTTACAAACTTAAAGATACTGATTACTCATATGAGATCCTTGCCACATATGGACCGTATTCCTGCTATTGACAGGAGTGATAATTGATTGAATGATAATGTTTAAGGCTGGGGCTGAGCAATCAGCTCCGGCCTTTTTTGAATACTGTTCGAATCCAGGGGGTTCGGTAGGTGTAGGGGATGCGGGTGAGGGTCCAGCCGGGGAGGGTGAGGATGAGGTCTGCACGTTTGCCGGGGGTGATGGAACCGGTGATGTCGCTGATGCCCATGGCGTAGGCGCCGTTGAGTGTCACGGCATTGAGTGCCTGGACAGGCGTCAGGCGCATCTTTATGCAGGCAAGGGCCATGACGAAGCGCATATCGCCCATAGGGGAGGAGCCGGGATTGTAGTCCGAAGCCAGGGCGATGCCCAGGCCTGCGGATATGAATTCTTTCGCCCGGCCGAAGGGTATTCCGAGGAAGAAAGAAGACCCCGGGAGCATCGTGGGCATAGTGCCGCTGCCCTTGAGAACCGCGATTTCAGCATCGGTCGTTTGCTCCAGGTGGTCTACGGAAAGTGCTCCGTGGGCAACGCCCACCTGCACTCCGCCGATGACCCCCAGTTCGTTGGCGTGGATCTTGGGCCTGAGGCCGCAGCGGGCGCCGGCTTCCAGTATGCGTGCCGTCTCTTCGCTGGAGAAGAATCCGGAGTCGCAGAACACGTCCACGAAATCTGCCAGCTCCGCCGCACTGGGTATGAGGTTAACCATTTCCTGCACGTAGGCTTCCTTGGTGTAGCCGCGGCCGACGGCGTGGGCTCCGAGGAAGGAGGAACGCACGACTGCGGGTACGCTTTCACGGATGCGCTTTATGACGCGCAGCATCTTGAGCTCTCCTTCCGGGCATAGGCCGTAGCCGCTTTTGATTTCCAAGCTTGTCGTGCCGGCGGCCATCATTTCTTCCACGCGCTCCATTGACTGGCTGTAGAGTTCGTCTTCGGACGTGGCGTTCAGCAGGTCGGAGGAGTTTAGTATGCCGCCGCCGCGGGCTGCAATTTCTTCGTAGCTCAGGCCTTTGATCTTGTCGAGGAATTCTCCTTCGCGGCTGCCGGCATAGACTATATGGGTGTGGCTGTCGCAGAAGCCCGGCATCAGCAGGCCGCCCTCGGCATCAATTACCATCGCGCCGTTGTCGTCCGGCTGCGGACCCTGCGCCCCTCCTGTTCGTAAGGGCCAAAGTCGGTCCGCAGGGTCCGCAGCCGGACGATAATGGCTCATGGAGCCAAAATCCAGGATGGTGCCGTCGTCGGCAATCCGGAGCCAGGCGTCCCTGATGGATCCGGTTTCCGACATTTCCGCACCCTGCTTGCGCAGGACGCCTTCCGGCACTATGCCGACAAGCTCGCCTATGTTCAGGATTGTTGTCATAGATATTGTTCCTGACGTATGAATTCAATGGATTTTTCGATGAGCGGATGCATGTAGCAGTCGTTGTCGATGAACGGCACAACTTTGCGGAAGTCTTCGAACACCCTTTCGATGGCGGGGGAGGACTTGGCGGGACGGCGGAATTCGAGGGCCTGGGCCGCGTTGAAGAGTTCGATGCCCAGCACGGTCTCGGCGTTGTCGACGACGCGCACCAGTTTGGTCGCGGAGTTGGATCCCATGCTCACGTGGTCCTCCTGTCCCTGCGAGGAGGGGATTGAATCGCAGGATGCGGGCCAGCAAAGGCCCTTGTTCTGGCTAACTATGGATGCGGCCGTGTATTGCGGTATCATGAAGCCGTTGTTGAGGCCGGGAGTCGCCACGAGGTATTTGGGAAGGCCGCGCAGGCCGTGGATCAGCTGGTAGGTGCGGCGCTCGGATATGCTGGCCAGTTCCGACATTGCAATGGCGAGGGCGTCCATGGGGATGGCGATGGGTTCGCCGTGGAAGTTTCCGGCCGAGATGACCATGTCCTCGTCAGGGAAGATGTTGGGGTTGTCGGTCGCGGAGTTTATCTCGGCCTCTATCACGGACTTGACATAGAGGATGTTATCCTTGACGGCGCCGTGGACCTGGGGTATGCAGCGGAAGCTGTAGGGATCCTGGACGTGCTCCTTGGGGCGCCGGGATAGTTCGCTGCCCTCCAGCAGCTCGATGAAGCTCTCTCCGGTGAGTATCTGGCCCTTATGGGGGCGCAGATGGTGCGTGAGCGGCAGGAACGGCTCTATGCGGCCGTCGTAGGCATCCAGAGACATTGCGCCGATGAGGTCCGCCCACCTTGACAGGCGCATGCTCTTGAGGATGGACCATACGGCGTGGGCGCTCATGAACTGGGTGCCGTTGAGCAGGGCGAGGCCTTCCTTCGACTGGAGGGTTATGGGCTCCCAGCCCTTTTCT
>JAILDI010000177.1 GCA_024689525.1 Bacteroidales bacterium | reverse complement strand
GAAGCGATCCGGCAGCAGATAGCATTGGCAGAGGCTGGCGGGAAGCGTAGAACATCACAAATCTATACCACGGCACTGAACAATTTCATGCGCTTCAGGAATAACGAAGATCTACCTCTGACAGACCTGACCCCGCAGATTGTTCTCTCATATGAACGTTGGATGCTCGACAATAATTTGAAGCGGAACAGCACCTCCTTTTATCTTCGCAGCCTCCGATCGGCCTGGCACAAGGCCTTGGGGACGCGAAGGCCCCGCGAAGATCCGTTCCTGTCCGCGTATACCGGCGTGGACAAGACGGTCAAGCGTGCCGTCCACCTCCTTGAGATCAAGAAACTCAAGGGTCTGCATCTCGAGGGTGACAAGGCCTGGGCGCGGGACATGTTCCTTTTCAGCTTTTATACACGGGGGATGTCCTTCGTGGACATGGCCTACCTGCGCAAGGCAGATCTGCATGGAGGCCTGCTGACCTATTGCCGGCGCAAGACAAAACAACAATTGCTCGTCCAGTGGGAACCCTGCATGCAGGAGATCGTCGACCGCTGGGGACCCAACCCCACGCAGTATCTCCTGCCGATCATCACGAACCCCGACCAGCCGGATTACAATCAATATAAATACGCGTCCGCGCGCGTGAACCGCAATCTGCACCTGGTCGGCTACAAAATCCATATGAAGACCCCGCTGACCATGTATGTCGCGCGCCATTCCTGGGCAAGCATCGCCCACAGCCGACACATTCCGCTGGCCGTAATCAGCGAAGGTTTGGGGCACGACTCCGAACGCACGACATCCATCTACCTAGCCTCCCTGGACCATCAGCAGATCGACCTGGCCAACCGTTCAATCCTTAGACTGTTATAAAAAAAACTGCCCCGCTGGCTTGCATTTTTGAGGCAGGGCACATAACTTTGCCCCCGGAATTTGTGATTGATTCGTCATTATGAGTACTTCACAAAGCAGAAAAACCATGCGTCGGCGGTCACTGCTGGACACCGTATTGTCGGCGATGGGTTCGCTGGCAGCGATCCTGGCAATGCGTAGCGTGTCTGAAGCCATCCCGGGCTTTATCGTCATTGTTGCCGTGTGGGTCGGTGCCGCGATTGTACTCTCCGTGCTGGGATTCTCCATCACGCGCAGTGGAGATGTGGTGACGCAGTACGCTTCGTTGCGGGGATATTCCCGTTTGGGGAACGCCATGCTGATCAAGGAGGCAGGTCTTGTCGTTCTGATTCTGGTCGGCCTGATCCGCTTACCTTCCATACCGCTTACGCTTGTGGCTGTCCTGGCAGATATCATCTTCACCGCCGCAGCGTTGTTCTTTCCTCGGATACTCGTGCGCAGCGTACGTCGTGAGGAGCGGGAGATCAAAGCGATGACCGGTCGCTTAAATGCGCTGGTTGCCGGAACGGACAGAGCATCCGTCCATTTGGCTGACCAAGCCGAGACCTCCGGGAATTATTTGATTCTGGGCTACTTGAGCGAAGATCCTGCCTTATCGGGCAAAGTCATCGGTGAAAGGATTGTCTATTATGCCAATTCTAACGAAGATCTTGAAGCCCTGCAGTGGCGTTTAGGCGGTGTGGACTGTATCCTTTTCCCGAAAGGACATAGCGATTCCGACCAGTCCCGCGGCCCCGGCGAAGGGCCTGCAGAGGAAAAGATGCCGGCCAATGACGACGCAATGTCAGTAGCCGGCCACGCCGTCAAACGCGCTTTTGACATCGTTGCTTCCGGCCTGCTGATGCTTGTCTTTTCTCCGCTCGCTGCAATTTGCGCGGTGGCAGTCCGGCTTGAAGACGGAGGCCCTGCCATCTTCGCGCAAGAGCGGCTTGGCAGGGGTGGCAAACCTTTCCATATCTATAAGTTCCGCTCCATGAAGATGGATGCCGAGGCTGGTGGAAAACCCGCACTCTATTCCGGAGACGACGATCCCCGACTTACGCGGGTAGGTAAATTCCTGCGGGAACACCACCTCGATGAGCTCCCGCAGTTGTGGAATGTTTTCCGGGGAGATATGTCCTTCATCGGCTACCGTCCGGAGCGCCGATTCTACATCGACCAGATTATGGCAGTCAATCCCAGATACCAGTATCTTTTCCAAATCCGGCCGGGGGTGACTAGCTATGCTACCTTATATAATGGCTATACCGACACCTTGGACAAGATGCTTACCCGGCTGGATTTGGATTTATACTACTTACGCAATCACTCCTTGTGGTTTGACACCCGTTTACTGGCTCTGACATTTTTTCGAATCATTTTTGGCAAAAAATTCTAGCCTTTTTGACCGAATTTTATGCCAATTTTTCTTGCATTTTTCCGCTGAGTGCAATAACTTTGCAAGATGAGATAGTATGTTCTCCCTCGTGGGCATTGCTATCGAATGAAAATAATGATAGTAGAAAGTATCTCTACCGAAGAGATGTATTATCGCATATATTTGCGACATAAAGGTATGAATATTAATTCATAACACAACACGTTGAAAGGTATTTTTTGACCGGAAACATGACGAGCAAGATGCGGACAGGAACACCTGAAACCCCGGTAGCCGATCGGCAGGAATGCTGGTTCGCGGCGCGTACGCGCTGCGGATCGGAGTTGTCCGTAGCCGGGCGGTTGGACCGTCTCGGCGTCGAACGCTTCGTGCCCACGCAGGTCCGCCGCCGCTCCCGCGGCAACTCCACCTACGAGCGCGCGCTCATCCCCAGCCTGGTGTTCATCAAGGCCACCAAGCGGCAGGCCTACGCCCTCGCCAACGAGGAGGCTCTCCCGGTCCGCTACCTCATCGACCCCGCCACACGCTCCCTGCTCGTCGTCCCCGACAAGCAGCTGGAGGACTTCCGCCGCGTGCTCGACCTCTCCACCGACGAGGGCGGACTGGTCGACCGTCCGCTGGAGCTGGGCCAGAGGGTCCGCGTCATCAAGGGCGTACTTGCCGGCGTCGAAGGCTTTGTCCTCGAATTCCGGGGCCGCACCTACGTCGTCGTCAAGCTGCTCGACAGCTGGTTCGCCAAGGCCTCCGTGCCGAGGGCCTGGCTGGAGCCCATCCGATAACACGTAAACAACATATAGAAGAAGGAAATACAAAGTAAAATTTATGCATAAAATGAAACAGAAGAAACAATTCGTAAGGCCGGCGGTCCTGCAGGAGCTATCCCTCCTGCCCGACATGCCGATCCTTGCCGGCTCGGTGGTCGACAACACCACGATCGTCTCCACCGGTCAGGAAGTCCAGGAACACGACTTCTCGGGTGGTGATTTTAATCACGAATGGGAATAGGAGGA
>JAILDI010000122.1 GCA_024689525.1 Bacteroidales bacterium | reverse complement strand
CAACTTCTGCTATGTAATGCACAACATTGAGAAGTTTGACTCTATCCCGCCTCAACTGTCTGAAGACAAATTCTTTGTGGATTTGTTCAACTCGGCAAAAATTGCTAATTTTACGGCCAGAGAGAAACAACTTTACAAATCTGATATGTTAGACGAGCAGAGCATAGCGATGCACGAGCGCTTTCTGGACAAGAAGGCAAGAGTTGAGATTGCCCGTAATCTGATTGCGATGAACTATCCAATTCAAGACATCGCAAAGGCTACCGGATTGTCTTATGATCTTGTTGAATCCCTCCGTCAGTCTTAGTCTCCCTATTCTGTTTGACATCAAGCAATAAGAACCCGGACGCCAAGGCTTTCGATAGAACTGCGGACAGCCGTTGGTATTTCTGAATCGGTGATAAGAGTGTCTAGCTCTTCCCACCCCGCAATACGTCCGAAGCCGATTCTTCCAAGTTTGGAAGAGTCGGCGAGCAGTATTATTTCGTCTGCGCAAGACATCATTCGGCAGGTTAGGCGTGCCTCTTCCGGGAATGCCGTGGTAATCCCTGCTCCCAAATCAAATCCGTCACAACTGAAAAACAGTTTTCCAGCGTGTATATTGTCGAGCCCCATCAGGGAATAATCGTCCCTGACCGACAGTGAATTTGACACTAGAGTGCCGCCAAGCACGACAATCCTTATGTCCTTTTTGGCACTTAGAATGGATGCAACACGGATCGATGATGTTACCACATTCAGTATTTGTCCATCGGGAAAAACACGGGCAAGAGCCTCAGCCGTTGTCCCGGACGTAACAAGGAGCGAATCACCTTCGCAAATCAAAGAAGCGGCAAGCAGGCCGATTCTTTCTTTTTCTTCCCGCCTAATGTTGTATTTCTCAGCAACGGGAAGGTCGGTCACATTCAGAATGCTAGGAGAAACCAGGCCGTGGGAGCGCCGTACAACCTGTTCCTTTTCTAGCTCACGCAAATCGCTTCTAATAGTGGCTCCACTCACTCCAAGGCGGGCTGCCAGGGCCTCAACACGAAGAGTCCCCTCTTTACGAAGGAACTGCAGTATTTTCTTGCGTCTTTGTTCGTTTATCATAACACAAAAATAGTGTTTTTCATTTGAAATAAAATGAAAATGAAATAAAAACGACACGACGGTTTCACTACATTTGGGAAAAACTGAAAGGAATGAAAAAGATTGCAATTATCGGTGCCGGGATGATGGGATCGGCCCTTGCCTTCCCCGCCCGCGAAAACGGACATGATGTCCGTCTTGTAGGAACGCCCCTTGACAGGGATATAATTGATGCTTGCCTTAAAACAGGACAGCATCCAAAGTTTGACAGGTCTTTTCCCGACGGAGTTAAGTACTATCAGTTTGAGCAGCGGAAAGAAGCCGTCGATGGTGTCGATTTCGTAATAGGGGGCGTATCATCATTCGGTGTGGACTGGTTCCTTGAGAGTGTTCTTGCTGAACTGGATCCGGATATTCCAGTCCTTTCCGTAACAAAAGGCCTCATCAACTTAGAAGACGGGACACTTATTTCCTATCCGGACTATTGGCAAAGGGAACTTGCCAAGAAAGGAATCAAACGTACGATTAATGCAATTGGCGGTCCCTGCACCAGCTATGAACTGGTATTCCACGACCAAACGGAAGTAGCGTTCTGCGGGGAGAAGTCGGAAGAAATACGCATGATGAAAGAGGCTATGCAAACGCCTTATTATCATATATCACTCACCAATGACGTGGTTGGGCTGGAGAGCGCTGTAGCCCTGAAAAACGGTTATGCTCTTGCAATTGCCATGACTATCGGCCTTGTGAACAGGCATCACGGACCGGAAGTTGGATTGCACTTCAATTCCCAGGCGGCGGCTTTTTATCAGGGGGTTAAGGAAATGAGGCTTTTACTTGAGATGCAGGGCGCAAGCCGGGACTGCGAAATTATTGGTATCGGAGACCTCTATGTGACGGTTTACGGCGGGCGGACAAGGAAAGTGGGAATCCTTCTTGGAGAAGGCAAAAAATATAACGAGGCAATGGAAATCCTTTCCGGTGTAACGCTGGAGAGCCTTGTCGTTTCCAGAAGGGTCTACAATGCTATGGCCAGGAAAGCGGAACTGGGGCTGGCCAAACTTGCCGATTTTCCCATGCTTTGCCACGCGGCTGCCGTTCTTGATAAAGGAAAAGACGCGGAATTACCGTGGGAATTGTTTACCTTTGACAATACAAAGTAGGCTATGGACGCTCCGGTAAGGAAACGCTACGTTAAACTGCAATGGAAAACCCTCATCGTTCTGATGGTGGGCTATATCTGCTATTATTTCCTGAGGAAGAATTTCAGCGCGGCAATCCCGGCTATGGAGGCATCCCTGGGCCTTTCCAAGGTTCAGCTGGGCATTTTTCTTACTCTGAACGGAATAGTTTACGGGTTGTCCCGTATGGTGAATGGCATCCTTGCCGACCGTTATTCCAAGAGGATTCTTATGTCGGCCGGTCTGGTGCTTTCGTGTGTCATAAATCTTGCGATATGCTTCTCGCCAAGGCTTAACGGCTTTCTGAACCTTCTCGACAGCGAGGGCAAAGCCACGCTTGGCCTGATATACCTCATAGGCTCTCTTTGGGTCCTGAACGGTTATGTTCACGGTATGGCCTATCCGCCGATTGCCGCTATGATGGCGCACTGGTTCCGCCCTTCTGAACTTGCAACCAAGCAAAGCATATGGAATGCCTCTCATTCAATTGGAGCAGGCGTGGTGATAGCCCTTTGCGGATGGATGCTTTCGCGCTTTGGTTACAGTGCATGGAACCTCTGCTTCATAGTCCCGGCCATAATCGCTCTCCTTGGGGCCATACTTATGTTTACCACGCTAAAGGACACGCCTGAACAGTGCGGCCTCCCTTCCGTGGAGGAGTTCGAAGCAGAAACAAGAAATACTGCATTTGTATCAACCAGGGAAGAAGCCCTCGCCCCGGAGCGTCTAAAAAAGTTCATTTCCCGTATGGTATTCCGCAACCCTTATATTTGGGGAATATCTATTGCCGATTTCTGCGTATACGTGATTCGTTTTACCATCCTGGAATGGGGGACCTCGTTCCTTACCCAGTATAAAGGCTTTGACATCGCCCTTGCTGCAAGTATCGTGGCGGCATCGGAACTCATTGGCGGAGTGCTGGGAACCCTGGCTGCAGGATGGGTTACAGACCGATTCTTAAAATCACATACGTTACGGACCAGTGCGCTGTTTACACTTGGCGCAACCATCTGTTTTACCGCCTTCTGGCTAATTCCACATGGCTCTCACTGGATTTGGAGTGCGGTAGCTATAGTCGCATCGGCGTTCTTTATTTACGGTCCCCAGGCTCTGTTGGGTGTAAGCTGTTCACAATACGCGACCAAAAGGGCATCAGGCAGTGCAAACGGTTTTTGCGGCATTTTCTGCTACGGTGCAACTATAATCTCGGGTATCGGTTTTGGTTATCTGGCCGACCGTCCCGGATTCGGCTGGAACGCCGTATTCATCGTTGCCATAGTATTCGGTCTTCTTGGGACTCTCATCCTTGGCTCCTTCTGGCGTTCCCCCTCTGATGGCAGCCAGAGAGCAAACAAAGTATTATCAGAATTATGAAAAAGACAGTAACGCTTCTTCTGTTTACATTATATGTAATTACCGCATGGGCTCAGCCCCGAATAATCGGCCACCGAGGTTGCCGATTCGAGGGTGGACCCTATGAGAACACGCTTGAGAGCCTGCGCTTTGCTTTTGCGGCCGGGGTTGATGCCGTGGAGTTCGACGTACAGCTGACATCGGACAATGAAGTGATTGTCTTTCACGGACCGCTTGTCCCCGGAATGGAAAAAGACATCAGAACTGTTTCTTTTGACGAGGCCAGGGCGGTCGCTCTCCCAGGCGGACAACAGATGCCTACGCTTCAGGAGTGGTTTTCCGAGGCCGAGAGACATCCCGAGATAGGGTTGATCCTGGAAATCAAGAAGCAGCTTTCGGATGAAAGGACTCTCCTTCTTGTGCATAGGACTGTTTCTCTGGTTAAAGATGCCGGGATTAAACTGGATTACACTTCTTCCAGCATATTGGCGCTTGACGAGATACATCGTCTCGACCCTTCTGCCAAACTGATTTACCTTCAAAGTGGCACACCGGTAAAATCGGCATCTTGGGCTGTTGAGCATGGGTATAAGGGTCTATCATACAACCTTGATGGCTTCATGAACAATCCTTCGGTTATAGCGGAAGCCAAAGACCTTGGCATTGAGACCACCCTGTGGATGGTTAACGACAGAGAGGTTGCCGACTGGGCGGTCCGGCATGGAGTGAATTTCGTATCATCCGACTGCCCCGACAAGGTGGTGGAATGGCTCAGACCTTATAGCAGTGCAAATCTCTCAACACGCTGGGCCTCTAGTATTAATCCCGACGCACCCCTTCCTGAGTATCCCCGGCCCCAAATGGTGAGGCCCGCTTGGCTTAACCTCAACGGAAAGTGGGATTACGCAATTACAGGAAAGGATGAAGAGTTCGCGGGAGCAGAAGGGAAGATTCTTGTCCCATTTTCAGCAGAGTCGGTATTGTCCGGAGTGCAGAGGTATGTGGGAAAGGATAATGCCCTTTGGTACACCAAAACATTTACCATACCCAAGAAATGGAAAGGGAATAAGGTCCTGCTTCATTTCGGCGCAGTTGACTGGCAGGCCGAGGTTTGGGTGAATGGAAAGAAAGTCGGTATGCATACCGGCGGTTACTCCCCTTTCAGCTTTGACATATCGGCCTTACTGAATAAAAAAGGGGAACAGGAACTGAGAATCAAGGTTCTGGATGCTTCTGACCAGGGATGGCAGCCCCGCGGTAAACAATGCGACCAGCCACAGGGGATATGGTATACACCAGTTACTGGAATATGGCAAACAGTATGGCTCGAGTCCGTTCCGAAGACGCATATTATGAATTATTATGCCCAATCCGACATCGACAACTCCACGATAACCGTTCATGTCCAGACTCAAGAACTCAAAGACGGAGATATTGTGAGGGTGGAATTGAGGGATGGCGGAACAGGATACAGCGCAGAAAAACCGTCAGGCGCAGTAATAGCTTCTGTCGACGGGGCCGATGTGATTATCCCTGTTGCCTCAGCACATTTATGGTCTCCTTCCGATCCATACCTCTACGGATTAGACATCTCCATAATCAGGAAGGGGAAGATAGTGGACAAGGTTTGCGGATACACCGCAATGCGAAAAGTGTCAGTTATTATGGACACGGACACCTTCAACACCAGCAAGGGCATCCCTCAGGGCTCATTACGTCTTGGGCTTAACAACAGCATCCTTTTCCAATTCGGCCCACTGGACCAGGGCTGGTGGCCTGATGGCCTTTATACGGCACCTACGGATGAAGCCCTTCGCTTTGACATTGAAAAGACCAAGGAATGGGGATTCAATATGATAAGGAAGCACATTAAAGTGGAACCTGCCCGATGGTATTATTGGTGTGATGTGTTGGGTTTGCTCGTATGGCAGGATATGCCCTGCATTGCCGACCATAATAAAAAAAACAACGCCCGCAGACCGGCCGATCTTGCAACCCGCCAGTCAAACAAATGGGTAAAGGATTCCTTCGTGGGTGGGACGGACTGTAATGTCCCGGATTATTGGAAGCAGAACTTTTATAAAGAATGGGGAGAGATTATCGAGAGTCTCAAGGGATTTCCTTGTATTGTAGTATGGGTACCGTTCAATGAAGGCTGGGGACAGTTCGATACCGAAGATGTTGTACTGTTTACAAAGGAGAAAGACCCTTCGCGCCTTGTGAACGAGTCTTCGGGCGGGAATTTCCACTTTTCCGGGGACATCCTTGACGCTCATCATTATCCCGAGCCCAAGATGAATGTATATGAAAGGACAATGGTTAATGTCCTTGGCGAATATGGCGGAATCGGATATCCTGTTCCGGGACATATCTGGCGCCCCGATGGCAAAAACTGGGGATATGCCGGACTTTGTTCTTCCTCCGAAGAATTACTTGATCGATATCGGCTTTATGCCGACCGATTGAAAGTCTTGATCAGCACTGGATGCGCCGCGGCGGTTTACACCCAGACCACGGATGTTGAAGTAGAGGTGAATGGACTGATGACTTATGACAGGATTGAAAAAATCGATGCCTCAGCCATTAGGTCCATAAACGAAGAAGTAATATCCACTCCGTCATGGCTGACGATGAATTCTTTGTAGATTTGTTCAATTCGACAAGAATTGCAAGACTCTTGAATAGCCACAAAAATTTGCCGGCGGGTTTCACAACCGGCCGGCAAATCTTATGATGGTATCAATATTTATGTCTGATACCTTTTATTGCCAATATCGTGCCAGAACTACTTCCTTCTGGCAACAATCAGGGAGGAAACTTTCATATACCCGTGCTTGAAGTTCAGGGGCTTGATGTCGCTGCCCTTGTAGGCCTCAACCAGGTCGAGCTGATAGGTATACGCCTCGAACGCGGCAAGGGGATGGGTGTAGCCGCCATAGAGGGTGACGTCCCATTTGTCCTTCTCGAAATACTTATAAGGAACGCCCGTATCGTCCTGGACCACGGCGAAAGCGTGCTGGAGCATGTCGTTGCGGGCCTGGGAGAAGTGCGGCTTGTGCATGCAGTAG
>JAILDI010000070.1 GCA_024689525.1 Bacteroidales bacterium | reverse complement strand
AGTTCCACCTCGTCGAGGATACGCAATTCGGCGCGTCCATGCGCGGAAAACTGGCCGGAAGGCCCGTCAACGCCTTCGTCATGCCCACGAGCGAGGGCATCGTCAGCCGCGTCGCCGCCACGTTCGACTCCCCCGACAACTGGGGCGCCCTGAGGCTGGACTTCTACACGCTCCTCCGAAGCCTCTCCTTCAAATACGGAAAGCCCGAGGAACTGTCCCAGGAGTTCCAGCTGCCCTTCTCCGACGGCGACGGACGCGAACTGGAAGCGCTCCGCAGAGGCAAGGGACGCTGGTACGCCCGCTTCATGTCCCCGGAGGGCTCCATCCATCTGATGATCACCAACAACCCGATGACCCAGGAGCCGGGTATCATGCTCCTTTACGAGGACGCCATCAACTGCCAGCGGCAGGACGAGATTAACAGCCAGGATCTGTAGGCCGTTCCTCGGCCCAGATCCGCTCGAACAGCGCACGCAGCCCCTGCGCATCTTCGATCATGGACCGGAGACGCGCCAGGGGTTCTTCGTTGGGCGATCCGGGGATGAGGAGGTGCAGATAGCCGCCCTCGGCGTACTTTTCATGGAGATGCGCCAGCGTCCGTTTCCAGTGTTCCTCCTTCCCCAGTTCGGGATAATGGGCCAGGCCGAACTGGACCGTCCGCCGGACGATGGTCTCCGGCACGATCATCCGGTCCGCCTCCGCGACCAGGGCGCCGTAGATGCTCCGGGGAGGCGTCGTGGCCGATGCGCGGTGGTCCTCCGCCGCCTGGGCGATGGTTTCGATCTGCTCCGGGGTGAACCACTCACGCAGGTGCACATCGGCACGGATTATCCGGCCGCTCTCCAGGTGGTGCGTCTTGCGGTCCACGGCGAGGCCCAGGTCGTGGCAGGCAGCGGCGGTATAGAGCATGTCCAGATCGATGTCCCCGACGGGGGTCTCCCCTGCCGCCGCATCCAGGTTCTTCGCCATTGCCAATGCGCGTTCAATCACGGCACGGGCGTGGTCCTCGCGGTGCGCTTTGTCGAACGCGGCGTACTGCGGGATGATTTGCGTCTCGATGTATTGCCTGAGAGTCATTTCGATGGCAAATGTAGCGATAATTTATAAATTTGTGTGTATGAAACGCTTATTGTTTTGGCGGGCAAAGGAGAAATCGTTATATTTGAAACCCGTAAAGCATTGTAATTAATTCGCATAAGTATGAATATCCCTAGAGCCCTCAAACTATTGGCAGCACTTCCGGTGTTACTATTCCTTTCGTCAACATCCCCCGACGGGGGCAAGAAAGGCGTTATTGAGTCCGGGCTGGACAAGATGTCTTACTCCGTTTCCGGCGGAACGCTGAAGGAGGCGGGAGAGCCAAGGCAGGAACGCTGGATGGGTAAGTTGAATACCACCCAGTCTTTTTCATACACTATTTACCCGGGGGCGCACGTTGGCGTTTCGGCTGCAAACGCCGGGCCTTCAATTGAAGAGGGCGGCAACTACTCATTCCGGGCAACCATCGCTTTCCACGACGAACAAGGTAATCTCATCGGGGGCGAGGTAGAAACGGTGCGCGCCAGGAACGAGCCGATTTCGATAAGCAAGATTATGCCTTACAACGCCGTTGATGCCTATATTACTGTCTATTTCTCCAGGGAGTTCAACAATATCACCGCCAACTTCATTTGGCGTGTTCCGGTGGATAAGTATAAAGTGGACGAAGATCTGGTGCGCAGGAACGACGAAAACGCAAAGAAATGCTTCAACCGTAAGGACAGCAAGATTCGTTTCAACGACTTCTATGGAGAAGTGAAAATCCGTTGCAATTTCCAAGAAGACGATAGTTACGAATTTGTGGATCTGGATACCGTCGTCTATGAAGATGACAGGATAAAGACAGAGGAGGATTCTGGTGCCATTCTGGGTCTTGAGGATATGAGCACCTATGTTATAAAGCCTGAGAGCATCCTAATAATTCACACCCAAGATGATGAGAGATCAAAGATTGAGATGATAATAGGCAACATGATAGGCAATGTAAAAAAGATGATTGAAGGGAGGAGTGTTGTCTTTGAAATGTCCCAATGCGTCGCCGGCATCAACGGCACCATCTTCTACCTGGAGGAGACGGGCCTGGAATCCACGGTGTGGCTCTTTGCCGGCAAGGTTACCGTCACCAACAAGAAGACAGGGAAGGAAGTTGTGCTGGAGCCGGGGCAGAAAGCATACAGCCGGGGCAACGGCACAAGGGTGTATCCGTTCAAGATTGAAGAAATGGCCCCGAAATTCGGCATCGCCATCTGCGATATCGAGAACCATTACAGCAACGATCCCGGGGTGGAATTCGAAGCCCCGGAGATAGAGCAGGACAGCCCCCGCACAACCATAACCACCAGCGCCACAACTCCCCGCATCGAAAAGGAGATAATCCCCGACGGCGTTTATGCCATCAGGTACGCGGCCACATCGAAATTTGTGATGTCCATTCCCAGCGGAAGCGCAAGCGAATCGGCTCCCGTACGGCTCCTGTCGTGGCAGGGCTACGATTTCCAGAAGTGGAAGGTGACCAACACCGGAAACGGCAGGATTGTCATCCGCAGTATGGCCGACAACAATTATGTACTCGTGCCGGAGTCATTGAGCGACCGCGGCAAACTTCTGGTGCGCAGATACAATGGCGATGAGAGCCAGCAGTGGCTGCCGGAAAGCCTCGGAGGAGGAAAGTATGCGATAATGCCCGTCAAGAACACAGGGTTCGCAGCCGACCTCTACAACGGCTGGGCTGCCGAGAACGGCCTACTTCAGATCTCGGCCACCAATAAGGAAAAAACACAGCAGTGGCTTTTTGAGAAAAAGTAGGATCGGCTGCCTCGTTTAATCAGAATACCATCTGCCAGGCGGCCTGCTGGGCGCGGGAACTGTGGGCGGCGTTCATCTTGCCGAAGTTCCATTTGACGCCGAAGAGGATATATCGACCCATTATAAGTCGATAGGAATCTTCTTCGTAGTTGGCTGTAACCGTATGGGTGAGGTTGCGGGTCTGGTTCAGGATGTCGTGGACTTTGAAGCTGAGGTTGAACGCGCCGATGCTCTTGTTCACCTCAGCGTTCCACTGCCATTCGGGCTGGCCATAGCCTTCCGCATAGCCCCTGTAAAAGACATAGGACAAATCCGTATTCAGCTCAAATTCGTGCTTTGTGGTGTATGAGCCTTCCGCCGTGAAGAAGGTGTTCAGCGTATTCATATTGGCCGTGGGATTCAGCGAATAACGGGCTATGCGGCCCTCGAAACCGGCCCCAAGGCTGAATGAATAGTGGTCCTGATTGAACTTGACGGAAATGTCCGCATCAGGGGTGAATTTACGCGTCCTGCTCTCTGCAAAGCCGCTCTGGCCGCCATAGAAGCGATTGCCGTGGGAATCCCCCCAGAAATCGGCCATAAATGCCGAGTAATCGAACGTGTCTTTGTTCAGCCCTGCAAGCGTGGACCCGGCCTGGAAACTGACGGATGAAGTATACATCAGATCCGAGCCGAAGGAGATCGACCAATTCTTGTCGGCATCCAGAGGAGTCGTATAATTGAAGAACAGGCCTACAGTGAAACTGGGCTTCGTGGAGTTGACGGGAACGGAATACAGGATGCCGTCGCTGTCGTACCAGAGTGCGTTCACCATCGGGTTGTTATTCACTTCCCCGAACAGATAGGTCATCATATTGGAGAACTTCTCCCGGTTGTTCCTGGTCCAGTTCGCTCCGAAGTTGATGAACGAAGATGGCTTGAGATATACGTTACCGATGGTAAGTCTGGATGGATTGGTAATGTTCAGAACGGGGAGCATACGGCTGCTGCCGGGACGTTGCGTGTAGCCGGAGGTATACACCCGCAGGCGGTCATTCCCGGAACTGTGCTGTACCCGAATAGTGGGCGTCACGAACCAGGTCCATTCGTCTTTTCCGGTAATGTCCTCGATGCCGAAACTCCTGGAGAAGGTTTCATTTAACACCCCCGTGAGCGTGCCGCCAACGGTGAACCAGCTGTTGTCGTTAAACTTGTATTGCGCCGTGAGATCGTATTTCTGCGTCAGATAGTCGGAACGGGTCTCGGAACTGTAATAGTCGTTCCGTCCCGCTGCATCGAACGCATCACGGACATTATTCCGTTTGGACCAGGAGAACATGCCCGAGGCAGAAAGGGTCCATTTCCCGCCCAGAGGTTCCGTATACTTCAGCGTGCCGCTCCAGGCGGACGAATTGCCGCCGCTGTCGTATTTCATCGTGCGGCTGTCGGCGCCAGCGCTTGTGGTGAGGACCGATGTCTCGTCACTCTGGCCGGAGCTTACGCCGTAATTGAAATCGGCCCCGAGCATAATCGTTCGTCCGTCCTTTCCCCTGATTCCTCGGAAAGTGACGTCGCCCTCGAATACGGCGGTTTTACTCAGCGAAACGTCGTGAGAAGCGTTGCGCGAGTTGTTCACGAATGTCCCCGCACGGTAAATCTCCGACTCGTTGTTGTCGTAGGAATCCTGCTTCTGATATCGGAAAGAAGGCCTGAAGTGGAACCACAGATTGCCGTTCTCCTTCTGGAATTCCATATTGGTGCTCAAGGCGTTGGCATAGGCTTTACCGTTGTTTTCGCTTGTGGACAGCAGATTCCCGTCGTCCTGATAAGTGGTGCGTTCCGCCCTGCTGCCGCTGTCCGTGTCCGAGTACCGATAGCTTGCTCCGACCGTGGTTTCCACATCCTTGATGCGGGACGTGTTGACATTGATGCCTGCTTGCGCGGCGGTGGACAGGCCCTGGCCGCCGGATCGAGTGCGCTCGCCATCCTCATCGACATAGACAAAGACCATTTCGGACTCGCTGATGTTCTGGCCATCGGCAATGAATGTCACCTGGTCCTTCTCCGAATAGGCCGATGCAAGGACGCTGGCGTTGTACAGCAGTCCTCTGTCGTCCCGGAGGGGATCATCCTCGTCCTTGGGGACAAGAGTGGTGCCGGCATTCAGGCCCACGTTTCCGAACCAGCCCTTCTCGTACTCCTTCTTGAGCCCCACGTCCAGCACTTTCTCCCGCGAGCCGTCCTGGATGCCAGTAGCCCTGGTCTGCTCGCTCTCCCTGTCGATGACGCGGATCTTGTCCACCACCGATGCGGGCAGGTTGTTTAGCGCCGTACTCTGGTCCCCGAAGAAGAAGGTGCGGCCACCGACCGTAAGTTTGTCGATTTCCTCCCCGTTGAACTTCACTTTCCCGTCCTCGGTGATTTCCATACCGGGCATGCGCTTGAGAAGGTCCTTGAGCATGGCATTTGCCCCAACGCGGAAGGATGCCGCATTGAACTCGATCGTATCCTGCTTCATCACTATGGGGTTACCCACGTCAGTAACCAACGCCGCCTCCAGGAACTGCTCGTCCACCTGAAGTCGGATTGTGCCCATATCCACTTCCCTGTCGCGGAAATAACGCTCCTTCACGAAGGGCCTGTATCCCATCATTTCAACGTGGAAGACGTAACTGCCGTAAGGGACTTCCTCAAGTTTCGCCGCTCCCTTCATATCCGTAAGGGTGAAATTGGTGATGGTGGTATCCTTTGACGGGACAACGTACACCGAGGCAAAGCCCAGCGCTTCGTTTGTGAGAGAATCCACCACTGTGGCAGTTATCAGACTCATTCTGCTCTTGAACAGATTGTCATTGATGATCACTACCTGCGCACGCATAGCAATGCTGCACGCGTGCAACAAAACAAGAATCGAAACGAACTTCTTCATTATATACTAACTACTAACTATTCTGTCATAAACAATTCCGCCTTCAGGTAATCCATATTGTCCTTGGCGAAATCGTAGCCCGGAGAGCCCGGCCGCGCCAGCTTCAAGTATTTCTCGTACCACTCCACTGCCTGCCTGTAATCCTTCTTCTGCTGGTAGCAGTAGGCAATGGTGGAGATGGCCGATATGAACTTGGGATTATAGCGGTAGGCTTCCTTATACTGTTCGATGGCCTGGCTCCAGGCCTCTTCCCTGTAGTACCCCAGCCCGTATTGCTGGTGGATGCGGTACATCAGGGCAGGGTCCGGCTGCGTCATCTCGATGGCCCTGTCCAGCCAGGGCTTAATATCCTTTTCGAAGGAGCGGTAGGCCTCATACTTGACCGCGGCTATGGAGTATGCCAGGCTCACGTCGCTGGAATCTATCTGCCAGGCCGCCACAAGCTCCTTCTCCGCCCTCCATATAATGTTCGCGCGCCAGTAGCTCTGCCCCAGATAATAATGTATGGGATAACTTTCATTGCCGATTTCTTTCTGGCGTTCGAACAGCGCGATGGCGCTGTCGTAATCGCCCTTGCGATACAGTGCGAGGCCCTTGAGCGGGGCAATCGACACATTGTCCGGGTCCTCCTCCAGGAACGGCCCGGTGATGGCCACGGCCCCGTCGTAGTCCTCCTTGGAGATGAGGATGTTCGCCGCCTTGGCAAGGGTCGATTGATTCATCGGCCTGAGAGCCAGCGCCCGGCGGTAGTACCAGAGCGCCGAATCCGACTCCTCGATCTGACGGAAGGCATCGCCCACATAGCTCACAACGGCCGGAATGGAGTCCAGCTGCAACACCGCCCTGCCGGCCCAAATGCTCTGCCGATAATCTTTGAGCCGATAGTAGGCCTGCATCAGCCTTATCTTGTAAAGGATGTTGCCGGGAGAGAAAGAAGACAGCATGAAATACGTTCCTGCCGCATTCTCGTAGGAACCGCTCTGGAAATGACAATCCGCCAGCTCCGACAGGACGCCCTCGTCGGGAATGCCGGGCTGGACCAGTTCAGAAAGCAGGTCGATGGCGTCGTCGGTGCGGTAGATGCTTTTCAGGTACCGCGCCCTGGTAATCACGGAATCCCTATGGGTCTCCTGCGCTGCCAGCGGAATGCAGACAACCATCCACAGAACGATATAAAGCAGTTTCTTCATCTTTCCAATTCCAAATATACATATTTAATTTGTATATTCGCAGTAATTAATCCATTGCACACGATGAAACACCGCATTGCCGTACTTCTGACGATTCTGATCCTTTGCGCCTTTTCGTGCGAGAAGGTGGACACTCCGGTGAAGGAAGATCCGGTGGAACAGCCGGACGGCAAACCCAAGGCCGGGATATATACTCTGCCCATAATCGAAACAACCGATTGCCACGGCTATATAGTCACTGTTGCGGATAAAACCGTCCATTACCGCATGGCCTTCATTGCCGACAAGGCCAAAGACATCCGCGGCAACGACAGAAGCCGGCTCCTGCTTCTGGACGGCGGCGACATCTACCAGGGGAACAGCGTGTCCAATCTGATGGACGGCAAGCCCATGTATATGTCGATGGACAAGATGGGATACGATGCCGTGGCCCTGGGCAACCACGAGTTCGACTGGGACTTCGAGACGATGGCGGACCCGGACGCCACTCTTCTGGATTATGACTGGGACGGCACCCATAAAGACAACTATGTTCCCATTGTATGTGCCAATCTTTACCGTGACGGCGAACGGGTATCGTGCACGAAGGATTATATTATCGTGGAAAAGACTGCCGTAAACTCAAAGGGAGGCACCGTTAACGTGAAAATCGGAATTGTGGGCTTCGTGCCGGACTACTCCGGAAGCATAATGACATCCAAGTTCGCGGGCAAAGGCTATTCCATCAAAGAGGATTATTCAATCGCGAACAATATTGCCAAGGAGCTGGAAGAGAGCGGGCAGTGCGACGCCACCATTCTTCTCATCCACGGTGCGGCCGACGAAGCCGCAGAGAGAATCGGAAAGAACAGCGTCTTCGACTTTGTCCTTGGCGGTCATACTCACCAGACCATCGGCGGAAGAACCGGCTGGGGACTCCCCTATCTCCAGGGCGGCCGCTACTGCGAGCATTACGCCTATGCCGATATGAATTTCACTGTCGATGAGGAAGGCGCCGTATCCTTCTCCAAGGTCGATAAGATGAAATTCTGCCCCGTGGACACATCGCGCGACCTTCACTCTTATGAAACCCAGAATGTGGAAGACCTGGATCCGGACATCCTGGAAATCTCCTACTACGCCATTGCCACCACCTCACAGCAGCTTAACGATGTTATAGGATACATCAACGTCAACGCTACGAACTACGGCATAATCGGCAGCGGAGACCGTTCTACCATAATGTCCAACTGGATGTGCGACATCATCCGCCGTATCGGCGAGGCCGATGTATCCTTTGTGAACAGCGGCGGCGTACGCACGAGTTTCCCGCTTAACGGAATGTCCCAGCGCAACATCACGGTTTCAAACGTATTCGAGATTTTCCCGTTCGGGAATACGACTTACATCTACCGCATTACGTATGCGGACTTGCTGGAATTGTTCAAGTACGCGATGACCAGCGGAGGAGGGAGTCTGTTCTCATATATGACAGGAATCAACTGCTATTATACCGGGAGTAACGGCTCATATTCTGTCAAGTCCCTCAGAAAAGACGACGGGACGTTAATCTATCATAACGGCAACTGGACGGAAGACTGGGCCTCACGCGAGCTGACCCTTGCCGTGAGCGAGTACCTGGCCACCACGGAGCGCACGGACTATTATACCGGCAGGGACAATCCCCTGCTCCAGTGGAACGAGACCGACTTCCTTGTCAACAGCGACCTTGTGGATAATGAGAATGCCATCCGTGTTCTCAGGGCGGAGGCCGCCGCATCGGGCGGGCTGCTCTCCATCGACACATCTGCCCATTTCATCCTCCTATAAAAAAACTTCTCCCAGTACCGGCTGGCAGCGGGAGAAGCACACACATAACCAATCAGGTGTTTTTACGCCTCTGAATCTATCCCCTCTATCGTTTGTATAGTACCGTCAGGATTGTATTTCAGTTCACATACCTTAAGGCTTCGGAGCCACGTGCGGGCGCCTGAAGGCACGCTGTCGTGGTGGAAGAGCCACCACTTGCCGCCGTACTCCACAATCGAGTGATGCGTTGTCCAGCCCACCACGGGAGTGAGGATGACGCCCTGGTACACGAAGGGGCCGTAGGGATTGTCCCCTATCGCATAGCACAGCAGGTGCGTGTCGCCAGTGGAGTAGCTGAAGTAGTATTTTCCGTTGCATTTGTGCACCCAGCTGGCTTCGAAGAAGCGGCGGGAATTGTCGCCCACGGTGAGCGGCTTGCCGTCCTTGTCAAGGATGACCACGGGGCGGGGGTCTTCGGCGAACTCCAGCATGTCGTCACGGAGGCGTGCCACGCGGGAAGGGATTGCGGGCTGGTCATCGGCAGGATATGTGGTGCCGGTGTCCAGGGCCTTGTTGTCGCGGTATCTCTGAAGCTGGCCGCCCCAGATGCCACCGAAGTAGAAATAGTATTCCCCATTGTCCTCCAGCACGCATACGTCGATGGAATAACTGCCCATCATGGGAGCGGGCTGCGGGATGAACGGGCCTTCCGGCCTGTCGGCCACGGCCACGCCGAAACGGAAGATGTCGGTCTTGTCCTTGGCAGGGAAATACAGGTAGTATCTGCCGTTCTTGCGGGCCACGTCGCAGTCCCAGAGCTGGCGGCCAACCCACGGAACGTCCTTCTTGTCCAGGATTACGCCGTGGTCCTTTATTGGCGATGACATCGGATCCGGGCCTTCGAGTGAAAGCACGTGGTAATCCTTCATGTCGAAGTGGCTGCCGAAATCGTCCTCCGGCACACCGCTCTCCCAGTCGTGGGAGGGATAGATGTACAGTTTGCCGTCGAATACGTGAACCGACGGATCGGCCATATAGTCGGCCGGGAAAAGATATCTCTTCTTAGTCATTGAGGTAAGCGCTGAGGAAAGGTTTCAGGTTATAGTCGCGGTCCACCCACAGGCAGGAGTCGTGCCTGCCGGGGATGGGCCAGTTGTTCTTCCAGCTGTCGTGGTCCGTGACGCCCCAGACGTTGATACGGCGGACGGCATCGGAGTTCTTGATGAACATATCAAGGAATGCGGCCATACGGGCGTTCCAGGCGGCGTACACATCCTCCGGAATTCCATCCCTGTACGGGTCAACCTTGGCCATAAGTTCCTCTCGTTTTTCGGGATCCCTCATAGCTTCGAAGAAGTTGACGCCACTTACATCGGCACTTTGGGTAACGGAAGGCAGGATGCTCATATCCAGTTCCGTAATGCAAACGTCGATTCCGGTCTCGTCCTTAACTCGGCGGATATGGCTCTCGTAGAGGGCAAGGTCCGGATAGTCCATGCCGATATGGGCCTGGAAGCCCAGGGCGTCGATGCGGATGCCGCGCTCCTGGAGTTTCTTCACCATCCGGATTGCGGTTTCCAGTTTGGCGGGCTCGTGCATGGAGTAGTCGTTGTAGTAGAGTTCAAGGTCGGGATCGGCCTCATTTGCGCACTGGAAGGCCCAGGGGATGAACTCCTCTCCCAGGATCTGGTAGAAGGGGCTCTGACGGTAGGAGCCGTCCTCAAGGATGGCCTCGTTAACCACGTCCCATCCCTTGATGCGGCCCTTGTAGCGGGTGACCACGGTTGTGATGTGCTGCTTCATCCGTTCCTTCAGGAGCTCCGGGGAAATGAGGTTTCCTTCAGCGTCATAGCAGAAGTCCGGAGTGAGCTGGGAATGCCAGATGAGGCAGTGGCCGTATACCAGGAGGCCGTTCTTCTCGCCGAAGTCCACGTATTTATCGGCCATCTCCCAGTTGTACTCGCCGAAGCGCGGCATTATCTCCGCACTCTTCATGCAGTTCTCCGGTTCGATGGCGCCGAAGTGCTTCACGAGCACTGAGTCGCCCTTGACATCGGCCCCCATTATCTGGGGAATGTTGATAGCCGCCCCCAGGATGATTTTTCCCTCGAAGGCCTGTTTCAGCGTCTGCTCCTTGGGCGTACAGGCCAGGAGCAGGACGGACAGGATTAGTAACGTCTTTTTCATTATGCTCTTGATTCTATTTCTCTGTTGATCTGGTCCATGCGCTCATCGGACAGCTCGTACTTGGAGATGATCCAGATGGCAAGGAGGAGAAGGACGGCCGGGATTACGCAAACCAGCCACAGGATGCCCTGGAGGGCCAAAGGGGTCTGCGTGGGGGCTTCGGCGTTAAAACCGACAAGCGCAAGCACGAGTCCGGGCACCACGCCGCCCAGCGCCATACCGGCCTTGAAGAAGATGCCTGTGAGGGCGTTCACGATGCCGGCGATGCGCTTTCCGGTTGTGTATTCGCCATAAGCTATAACTTCAGGCACAAGCGCCCACATGTAGCCGGTGGCGGTGATTATACCTGTCGATTTTACGAACTGGGCGATGCACAGGAGCACGAAGTTGCTCTTCGTAGCCGGTATCGACACAAAGGTGTACATCAGCGCCATGCCCAGGATTGCAATGCCCAGGAAGAGGTAGAACATCCCCTGCTTGCCGATCTTGCGCTTGAGGGCGGGCACCAGCGGCATGAAGATGAATGCCGGAATAGTGCCCAGCCACATGAACAGGGTGGTGAGCAGCGGGGTCGCGCCAACGTTGTAGCTCATGAAATATGCATCGGCCGCATTGCCCACGCTCATCATCGCGAATGCGGTGACGAAGAAGAAGGCCAGAACGCGGAGGGGCTTGTTGCGCACGAATTCCATCCACAGGTCGCTCACCTTTACATCGGCCGATGTCTTCTGGTCCATCACCACCCTCTCCTTGCACTGCGAGAAGCAGAACACCAGGAGGGCCAGGCCTGCGAGGGCGAAGATGGTCATGGTGATGAACCAGGCCGGAGCGGCATCAGGCGTGTTGTACACGGCTACGCCATCGACCTTGGGGGCGAAAATGGCGATGATTATGGGAAGGGACTTCACGCACAGGGCGCCCAGATTGGCCATGAACATACGGGTGCTGGTGAGCACCGTAATCTCGTTGGTGTCACGGGTGAGAGATGCGTTAAGGGCGCCGTACGGGACGTTCACCAGGGTATAGCACATCGACATTCCCACATAGGTGATATATGCATAAAGGAGCGAGCCGCTGAATCCGTTCCAGAAGCACAGGATGGCCAGGCCAACCAGCGGGATGCCGCCCAGGATGAGCCAGGAACGGTACTTGCCCCACTTGGGATTGCCCTTGTCCACGATTGTGCCCACCACGGGGTCCCAAAGCACGTCCACGAGGCGCACGATGAGGAACATCAGTGACGCCGCCCCGGGTTTGATGCCAAATACGTTGGTGTAGTAGAACAATAGCCAGATGCTGATAGTCTGATAAACCAGGTTCTGCGCCATATCGCCGGCACCGAACCCGATGCGCTGCATCCAGTTCAACTTATAGAAACCTTTTGTCTCCGTACTCATAGATTATCGCACTTTTTCTTGATACAAAAATACAATAAAAGCCCCTGTGAAGGGGCTACAAATGTTTCAGCTGTTTTCAATATTATACCATCATCATAAACAAATGAAACATATTATATAGAAATCGTCACCATACGCATCTTATTCGAATAATTTGTCCAGTTCCTGAAGGTCTTCCACGTCGGAATACTTGATCACGAACTCCTTCGGCGACAGGCCGAAATAGCTCCTGAACGAGTTGGAGAAATACGATGGAGTGGAGAATCCAACCTTGTATGCAACCTCCGAGACGTTCACCTTGTTGTGGACCAGAAGGTATGCCGCCTGTTTCATCCTGGTGCTCTTGATAAGGCTGGAGGGAGATATGCCCAGGGTCTCCTTGAGCTTGCGGTTCATATGCACGCGGCTCATTCCAATCTCGCGGCTGAGGTCCTCCACGCCGAACTCCGGATTGTCCAGATTGGCCTTTATCACTTCCATCACCCTTTCCTTGAGACCGGCTGATATGGATGTCACCTTCACGTCGTCGTAATTCAGCGTCGTACCTCCGGAATACTTGCTGCGCATCGTATCCCTGGTGGAGATGACCTGGGCGATGGAACTCTTCAGAAGGTCGATGGAAAGCGGCTTGGAGAGGAATTTGTCGGCACCGCTGTCGATGCTCTGCAGATGGCTGGCCTCATCGGTCGATGACGTGAGGATGACCACCGAGATATGGTTGGTAACCGGATTGCTGCGGATTTTCCGGCACAGTTCCTGACCATCCATTCCGGGCATCACAAGGTCGGTTACTACAACGTCGGGCTGCGCCGCGGATATCTCCGTCCACGCATCCTGCGCGCTCTGGAAAGTCTTTACATTATACTGGCCGCGAAGTTCGGTGAGCAGGTAGTCCAGGATCTCCGAGTCATCATCGACAATTACTATATTCCTCCTGGACTTCACCACCTTGTCGGATGCATCGGCCGTGGGCGTGAAGGCTATGTCCTCAGTGGTGTGGACCATATCTTCCGTTGTCGGCATCTTGGTGTAAAGGTCCTTGTGGTGCGACGTCGTGGACAACTCCAGGTCGCTCAGATGTGTGCTTCCGACGGGCATCACCACCGTGAAGCAGACGCCGTCGTCGGTATTGGCCGCCGTGATGGTTCCGTGATGCAGTTCCACGAGCATCCTGGTAAGGCTCAGGCCCACGCCGCTGCCCATCTTGGCGTCCAGCACGTCGCTCTGGAAGAAACGTTCGAAGAGTCTCTCCTTGTCGGCCTCCTCTATGTGCGAGCCGCTGTTGGTTATCGTAATCCTCACCTGCTGCTCAATCTCAGGCGACAGCTCTCCCCTGTTCTTTTCGGGGGCCGATATTCCAATGTCGATGTGCCCGCCGTCCGGCGTGTGCTTGAAGGCATTGGAAAGCAGGTTGAAGACAATCTTGTCGAAATTGCCCTGGTCGATCCAAAGGTTCACCACGTCCGACGCGGGACTTAGGGTAAGGTCGATGTTGCGCGTCTGAGCCATATTGTCGAAGGACTGCATAATGTCCCGGACAAAATACACAATGTCGGTCTGCAGGAAGTGGAGGCGCATCTTTCCTTCATCGACCTTTCGCATATCCATGATCTGGTTCACCAGGCGGAGAATGCGGAGCGAGTTGCGGTACATCAGGTTGTACAGGCTCTTCTGGTGCGGATCCTTCTCCGCCTCGCGCATCTCCTTGAGGGGCGACATCAGAAGTGTGAGAGGAGTGCGGATCTCGTGGGAGATGTTGGTGAACATCTTCAGCTTGAGTTCCTTGATTTCGGACGCCTGACGGTCCTGTTTGTGCTCCCTGCTGCGTTTCTGAAGATGAAGGTAAAGCATCACCAGGGCTGCCAGGGCGAGGATGTAGAACACTATTGCCCAGCCGGATGCGTACCAGGGAGGCAGAACCCTTATTTCAATCGACGTTGTAGAGAACTCCTCCGGCGAGCCGTCGAAGAATGCCTTTACCTTGAAGGTATATCGGCCGGCCGGAAGGTTCGTATAGGGAACGGCGTTCGTCAGGGAAGGAAGAACGTGCCATTCCTTGTCATAGCGTTCGATCTTGCAGGAGTACCTTATCCTCATAGGATTGGTGTACTCCAGCACGGCAAATTCCAGCGAGAGCGAGTTTGACTTGTATGGCAGTGTGATCCTGCTGGCCTCGGTTATGGGCTTGTCAAGGATGTTCTTATCGCTCAGGGGGTCGTACTCTACCTGCTCGTTCAGGACTGTGAGCTTGTTGAAGTAAAGGGGCGGAACCGGATGCGTTTTCTGGATCACCACCTGCGGATAGAAACTGCTTATGCCGTTGGTTCCGCCGAAGAACAGCTTTCCGTCGGCATCCTTGAACGATGCGCCCAGACTGAACTCGTTGCCCTGGAGGCCATCATATGAATAATAGGTAGAGATGACGCCGGTACTCGGATCCAGACGGTTAAGGCCGTACGAAGTGGATATCCAGATTGTGCCGTCCATTGCTTCCTGGATTGCGTCGATGACGTTGCTGGAGAGGCCGTTTTCTTCAGTATAGACGGTAACGGTTCCACTCTTGCGGTCGCAGGCCGTCAGGCCTTCTCCCGTTCCGATCCACACAATGCCGTCGGATGCTTCCAGTATGCAGTACACCCTGGCCTTGATGGCAACGTTTCCCACATTGTAGAAGAACAACTGGCCCAGTGAATTGTTGTAGCACATAGGGCCGTTGAAGGTTCCCAGCCAAACTGTTCCGGAACGGTCGATATAAAGGTCGCTCACCCATCGGTTGATATTCTCGGAGACGCGGCGCTGGACTTTTTCGCCAGTAACCGATACTACGCTCATACCAGCTCCGTACGTGCCCACGTACATTATATCTCCAGTTGCGTCATAAGCCAGACAGGATATGTTACGCGTGCCCAGGGCGTCCGAGTCGGCAAAACGCCGGAATCCCCAATAAGGATTATATGTGAACACTCCATCCAGATATGTTCCGATCCAGAGCGTGCCATGCTTGTCGAAACAAAGATCCACTACGGAATCGTTCGTAAGGGCACTGTTGGACGCATCGAACAGTTTCCGGCTTCCGTCCGGGGCTATACGGGTGAGGCCGCCACCATCGGCACCTATCCACAGAGAGCCGTCGACGGGGTTCCTCGCAATTGAAGATACGCTGCCGTAATCAACCTTGGCATACTCGAAACCGTACATCGAGCGCGGAATCACAAGGACTCCGGTCTGGAATGCCCCCACCCAGATGTTGCCCTGATTGTCCTGCATAAGACAATGCACTTTCCATCTGGATGTATCGTAAGACACTTGTGGAGCATTGGGCCTCCTCATTTTACCGGTATTCATATCGTACACCCATAGCCCTTCAGTTTCGGCACCGATCAGGAACAGGCGGTCTCCGGCCTTCTGCATACTTTTGCTGAAGAGGATAGAGCATGCCTGTATTGTACTGGCCTTACTGTCGCCGGAAATCGACATTGAACGGGTAGATGCATTATAGATGTACAAACCGCTCATTGTTGCAATGAGGATGTTGCCGCTATATGGATCTTCCGCGAAGGACCGTATTTGTGCGTTAGCTTCAATCGTTATTCCGCGGCTCTGCAATGAACCGGCTTCCACAACCGAAAGACCGCCGGTCTCCCCTGCCAGCCACACCCAGCCGCGGGAGTCCTGGAACATCGTGTAAACGAACTGGGAAGGCAGGTTTTTGCTCAGCTGTTCCCTCCGGCTTTTCTTCAGGCTTTTTGTCTCCGGGTCGATGACATAGATTCCATGCTGGGAAGTTGCCACCCAGAGTTCGGTGGTTCCACCACCTGTCCTCACTTCCAATACACAGGATATGTGCTGGGTTGAACCGGGAGATTCCGGATCCTGTAGATCCATTTTGAGGAAGGAACGGCTGTCATTGTCGAATATCTGGAGACCCATCGAAGTAGCAGTCCAAAGCGTGCCGCGGCTGTCTTCAAAAACGGAAAGGACAAGGTCGCTGGCCAGTCCGTCCGTTTTGTCGGTGCGGTACTGGAAGGTAAGGAACTCCCGTCCGTCGAAACGGGCAAGTCCATTCTCGGTGGACACCCACACGAATCCCCTGGCGTCCTGATAAATGTTGTTTACCTTACTGTTGGGCAGGCCGTATTCCGTTGTATAGAGCCGGGCCATTTGCGCATTTGCAACATAAGGCAGGATGCATAATGCAACAAAAA
>JAILDI010000047.1 GCA_024689525.1 Bacteroidales bacterium | reverse complement strand
TTTGACTTCTATCAGGTAGCTTCCTTTGAAAGTGGGGCGGATTACGGGATCCGAGCCTTCCACGGCATAGGCGACGGGCTGGTCGGCCGCATATTCCAGTACCCTGTAGCTGCGTGAGGGATCCAGACCGCGAAGTTCGATGGGCTCGCCGTTCCATTCGGGGGCATAGAATGCATAATACATCGCCCCGTCTTTCTCAATCACGTGACCTTCAGGCTTGTCAAAGCCATAGTCGTAAAGATTCAGGTAATTGCCGGTGGAAAGCATCTTTTCGCTGTAGATGGGAACCCATTTGCGAAGCAGTGCCTCCTTTTCCTCGGTGAGCAGGCTTCCGCCATTCTCCGTGGCGTCCGGATTAGCCTTGGGCCAGGTGAATTTTGTGCCGATGACTCCGCCCACGCCAACCTGGCTGGGGAAATCCAGCCCGCCGTCGCTGAGCTCGACGTGGTCGGCATAATAGGCCAGGCCGGGGGCGATGGCCGCATAGGCCTTGCGCTTCATACGGATCTGGGCGCTGGAAGTGGGGTCCGATGCCACCGCCTGGTTGATGAAGGGCAGGTAGAAGAAATTGACGGCGCAGCCGCAGGGGCATACCTGCACGATGGCGCCGGATTTGTCGGCCTGGGCCCTCTGGTAGATGGTGCGGAAGAATTCCGGATGGCGCTCGCAGGCTTCCTCCGGGTGGCTGAGGCCGCTTGCCGGGTTATAATCGGGCTCCGACAGGTTCAGGTGCTGGCCGTCCAGCTTGAAGCCGTCGAAGTTCCAATCGACAAGGAACATGTCCACGAGATTCTCCGTGTACTCCCAGGTGGCGGGATTCACGGGGGATAGGTACCAGCTGTCCCACCAGGAGATGTCCTCGTGGGTGCCGTCCGCCTTGACCAGAAGCATTTCCGGGTGCTCGTGGGCGAGCTTGCTCTCTGGATCGGCGGCCATAGGGGCCCACCAGAGCTTGGCCTTGAGGCCGGCGGCGTGGATGGCATCGGTCATACGGCGCATTCCGTCCTGGCCGATGCGGTCGTTGGCGTCCCAGTCGCCTTCGCACCACTGGTATCCGTCGTCGACATCGACCCATTTGAATCCAAGCTCGACGACCTTGGGAAGGGTGCCGATGACTTCGTCCACGGTGAAGGTGCGCTCATAGCCCCAGGCGCACCAGACGGGCTCGAAAGCCTCTGCCGGGGATTCGGGGGCCTGGAAGGCGTATTCGCGCTCCATAAAGCGGGTGAAGGTGCGCAGAGGCTCGAAGAAGTCCCCTTTGGGGCCTTCCAGGATGAACTGGCGCACGCTGTAAAGGGTATCTCCGGGCTGGAGGGTCCTGGGAGCGGCGAAATCCTGGCGGATAAGGGCTTCCGTGTGGTTGCCCTTGCGTCTCACGGGCATGGAGACCAGCCGGAGCTCAGGCTCTGCGATGCCCACGCTGAGGTTCTTCTCCGGAGTCCAGATGCAAACCATGGGGATGCCTCCGCCATAGTCGCTGTCGTTCATTCCAAGGTAGTTGCGCTGGAAGAAGCCGGACTCCACGGGGAAGGTCCAGTCCTTGCGCTCGCCGGTGGAGGTGGGCTGGAAGGACCACACTTGAGGGCCGTCCAGGCCGATGCGGGAAGTTTCTATTGCGTCGATGTCGATGGCGTGGGCCGTGGCGTTCACAAAGCCCACTTTACGCACGGTGAGACCGGGGAAATCCGCGGGCTGATCAAAGCTCACCAGTGTTTCCAGCCCTTTCACGCTTTTTCCGTTGCACAGGGCCCTGTCTTGAGGGACTTGCGCGCATGCGCACGCGAGAGAGACGAAGAGGACGGCGGCGATAAGTTTTCTCATATCGGCTTACAGTTTTATTTCTTTTGCAAATCGGCCGCGGCAAACCTCCCTCACGTGTTCCAGCGAGGTGAAGGCTCCGGTGCCGCCGGCTGCGGTGGTGTTCACTGCTCCGGTGAGGTTGCCGGTTTCCTGGCAGTCCTCCAGCGGCAGGCCTTTGACAAAGGCGCTGATGAAGCCCGAGTTGAAGCTGTCTCCCGCGCCGATGGCATCGACCACGTCGCTGTTGAGGTATGCCGGGAGCAGTTTCATATTTCCATTCTTAAGTACCAGCAGCGAGCCTTTTGAGCCGCACTTTACCACCATTGCGTTGCCCAGGTAGGGGAGAACCTCCGCTATGGCGCCTTCCAGGCTGTCCTTGTGCGTGAGCGCCTGGAGTTCCTTCTCATTGGGCATGAAGACGGTTATCTTGGGGAGGACGGAACGGTAGTCCAGCTTCCAGGTTTCCATCGGATCCCACTGTGTGTCCAGAGATACGGTGATACCTTTTTCAGCTGCGGCGTCCAGTACTTTGTGGATGTCCCGCAGCAGTGCGCTCTGCATGAACAGCGAAGAGAGGTGGATGTGACGCGCGTTGTCAAAAACGTCTTTGTCGATGTCGTCCCAGCCCATCACGTCCATCGACCCCTGGTAGGTGAGGTTCGCCCTATCTTCTCCATAATTCATACAGATGGTGGCTCCGGTGGGGGTGGGGCCTTCCTTGATGTAGCGCGTGTCCACGCCTTTTGCTTCAAGTGAGGTCTTTACCAGTTCCCCGAAGGAATCCTTGCCTACAAGGCCTACGAAGCATACCTTGCTTCCGAGTGATGCGGCGTTTGCCGCGAAGATTGCGGTGGAACTGCCAAGAGTGACGGTCATGTCCTTTGCGAACTTTTCCTTGCCGATTTCCGGCTCCGACTCGATGCGGTTGAGGATGATGTCCACATTCAGCTCGCCGATGGCTGCGATATCGAAACGTTTCATACAGTTTTAGTATTATATCGCGAATATGGCAATAATTGGCGAAAAATCATTGCTTTTGTAAGTTTTTTGTTAAAAAATACATTTCGTTTTGTTTCGTTTGAAAAAATGGTTATATTTGCGGAGACCTAAAACAGACCAATTATGAACATTTACGATTCCGCCCAGGGCAGACGTTCTGCAATTCTGCAGAAGCTGCGAGAGGATTCAACAGTCAGCGTGACGGAACTAAGCGAGCAGTTCGGCGTTTCGGAAGTCACTATCCGAAAGGATCTGAGGATACTCAAGGAGAGGAAGCTTCTTGTGAGAGTACACGGCGGCGCCATTATGGGAGCCGGCTCATCCATCGACGAAGTGGAGGAACGCAATTTTAATTTCAAGCGCCTTGTAAATGCCCGTGAGAAGGAGGCAATCGGCCGTGCCGCAGCAGCCCATATCCGCAACGGAGACACCATTCTGGTGGACTCCGGAACAACGGCGCTGGAGGTTGTGCGCAACCTGGACCGCTTCACCGACCTGACCATTATCACGAACTCCCTGCACGCTATGACAGAGGCGATTAAGTATAAGAGATTCAAGGTCATCCTGCTTGGTGGAACCGTGCGCGAATCCAGCCTGTCGATGGTGGGTCCTCTGGCAGAATCCAACCTGAAACTCTTCTACTGCGACAAACTGTTCCTGGGTGTTGACAGCTTCAGTGTGGAGGCCGGTCTATCCACTCCGAACGTGGAGGAAGCCAGCACCAATCAGGTGATGATTTCAAGGGCCCGGGAAGTCATTGCGATGTTCGATTCCTCCAAGGTGAACAAGCGCGCCCTGGCTTTCATCGCGATGCCGGATAAACTGAACACTGTCATTACTGACAGTCACCTTCCAGTAACGGTACGCAAGCAGCTTAAGGCAATGAAAATTAACGTGGAAGTGGTGAGTGTGTAAAAATCGAAACGTCTTGAAACATTTTTTGCGTTATTTTTGCCACGAATCGAAACAGTATCGCATCTTATTTTATATTTTTGCAGTGTGAAATAACACGCAATGACACAAAACCACCACACTTACAGAGAGATACTCCAGCAGCCCGTTGTTTGGAAAAAGGCCTTCCACGCGATTCTTGAGCGTAAAAACGAAATCAAATCCTTCTTGGACAAGTATATTCCGGAGGGTTATGAAATCATACTGACCGGCGCCGGCACATCCGCCTATATCGGCGATGCCCTGGAGCCGGCTTTGTACAATACCCTTTTCAAGGGTGCACGTTCGCTGGCAACCACGGACATCATCACCGCTCCGGAGCAGTACTTCGGCCCGGACAGCAAGGTGCTCCTGGTTTCGTTCGCCCGCAGCGGCAACAGCCCGGAGAGCGTGGGCGCCATCCGTGCAGTCGAAAAGACGGCCGGCAGCGTGGCCCACATCTTCATCACCTGCAACGCGGAGGGTGAACTTGCCAAGATGAAGGGCGGCAATATCCTTTGCCTCCTCCTCCCCCCGGAAACCAACGACCTTTCCCTGGCGATGACAAGCAGCTATTCCACAATGCTGCTCACCTGTTCGCTCATTGCCAACATCGACCATATCGAGGAAGAGCAGGCTCATATCGACGTCCTGTCGCTGTGCGTGGAGAATGCCATGAAAAAATACGAGGCGGCCATCAAGGAAATCACTTCCCGCAAGTTCTCGCGTGCCGTCTTCCTGGGCTCCGGCCCCCTCAAGGGAGTGGCAGAGGAATCCCGCCTGAAGCTTCAGGAACTCACGGACGGTGCAATAATGTGCGCCTTCGACTCGTTCCTCGGCTTCCGTCACGGCCCCAAGGCCATCGTCAAGCAGGATACCCTCATGGTGTACATCCTTTCCCCGGATCCCAAGGTGCTCCGCTATGAACTGGACCTCATCAAGCAGGTGAACTCCAACAACAAGGTGGTCGCCAGCGTGGTCGTATGCCAGCAGAAACCGGCGGAACTTCCTGCCGACAGCTGCCATCTGTGCGTGGAAACCGGCCTCCCTCAAGGCTTCCCTGCATATTACGGCTGCGTCTCCAATATTTTCGTCGCCCAGCTCCTGGGTTTCTATAAATCGATAGACTGCGGGCTCTGCCCGGACACACCTTCCGTTTCCGGAAACATTTCCAGGGTTGTGGAAGGCGTCATACTATATATATAAAATGAAAAAGACTGAGAAACTTCTTCATCGCATCGACGAGCTGCAGAAGGAAACGGGAATTCCCCGTACCATCTTCGCGGCGTGTCCCAATTCACCTACGGTAATCAGGGCGTCACTGCGTGCCGCAAAGCGTAACAACGCCCCCATCTACTTTGCCGCAACCCTCAATCAGATCGACTGTGACGGCGGTTATACCGGCATGACTCAGGAACAGTTCTGCCGCCTTGTGCGCTTTGAGACGGAAAGGGTGAACTTCACCGGCCCCGTCATCGTGGCCATCGACCACGGCGGTCCCTGGCTCAAGGACAAGCAGCGCACGGAAAAGTGGAGCGTGGAAGATGCGATGAACGGTGTGAAAAAGTCGTTCGAAGCCGCGGTTCTCGCAGGCTACGACCTCATTCACGTGGATCCCACGGTTGACATCAACGTCCCCAAGGGAGAGATCATCGACATTCACGTGGTTGCTGCCCGCACGGTGGAGCTCATCGCCCACGTGGAGAAGTTCCGCAAGGAGAAGGGCATCGCCCCCATTTCATACGAGGTCGGTACGGAAGAGGTTCACGGCGGACTGGCCGATGAAACCACTTTCGACACATTCATAAACGAACTTAAAAAAGGGTTAATTGTTGCAGGACTGCCGGATGTCTGGCCTTGTTTCATTGTGGGCAAGGTGGGTACCGACCTGGACACCACCATCTTCGACGGAGAGGTGGCCAGACGCCTGACGTCCAAAGTTCGTCCTCTGGGAAGCTACATCAAAGGTCATTACACCGATGATGTAGCCAACCCCGAGGAGTATCCGCTCTGCGGGATGGGCGCCGCCAACGTGGGCCCGGAATTCACGATGAGCGAGTACAGGGCCCTTTGCGAGTTGGAAGAGCTTGAGAAACGCAAGTATGAGGAAGGCCTGGTTGCCGTTCCCTCCAGGATGCGCGAGGTGCTCCTGCAGGAAGTTGAAGACAGCCACCGCTGGGAGAAATGGCTCCACGAGGACGAACAGGGCAAGTCCCTGCACGAGCTCACTGAGGAGCGCCAGGACTGGATCGTCTCCACCTGCTGCCGCTACATCTGGCAGCAGCCCCGCACCCTGGCAGCCCGCGGCTTCCTCTATGACAACCTCAAGCGCCTCGGCGTAGACGCGGAAGAAATCGTGCTCGGCCGCATAGAGCGCGATATGGACAAATACTTCCGCGCATTCAACCTCATAGGATTGAACGATTTACTCTAAAATAAAACAACCAATGAAAAAAACATTCATCCGCGTTATCTCAGTGGCAGCAATGCTTATGCTGTCCCTGACGGCCTTCGCCCAGAAACACCAGGTTTCGGGTAAGGTTATCGACGCTTCCAACGGAGACCCCGTCATCGGTGCGGGCGTGCTCATTTCCTCCGGCGGCGGCGTTGTCACGGACTATGACGGTAATTACACTCTGGAGGCGGCTGACGACGACGTCCTCACTTTCTCCAGCATCGGTTTCGAAAGCGTTACGATGAAAGTGGACGGCCGCCGTGTCATTGATGTCTCCATGCAGCCGGACAGCCAGCTCCTCGAAGAGGTGGTGGTCCTCGGTTACACAACCCAGAAGAAGGCGGAACTCTCCAGTGCCGTCGTTACTATGGGAGGCGAGAAGCTCCGCGATGTGAGTACCGCTGACGTGGGCAATATGCTTCAGGGTAAAGTTGCAGGCGTGGTGGTCATGAACTCCTCAGGCCAGCCTGGTGACAATGCCGATATCCGCATTCGTGGTACCGGGTCCATTACCGCAGGCGCTGGCCCCCTCTATGTGGTGGACGGCGTGGCCGGCGGTTCCTTCAACCCCAACGATATCGAAACCATCACAGTGCTGAAGGATGCATCGGCAACCGCACTTTACGGTGCTGCCGCATCCGGCGGCGTTATTGTGGTAACGACCAAGGGCGCATCCCAGGAGAACACCATTGTGAATTTCAAGGCCAGTGTAGGTATTAAGCGTGCGCTTACCGGTCGTTTTCACGCGATGGACGGAGAGGAACTGTACGACTATATCTATGACATGTACGACCCTGTCATCTTCGGCATAGTCTACGAAGAGGAAAATCTGTGGGAAAAGAATTTTGACTGGGTGAACAACTGCTTCAAGACGGGCGCAGTCCAGAATTACTTCGTTTCTGCATCCGGAAAGGCCGGTAAGGTGAGCTATTATGCCAGTCTGGACCATTACAAGGAAGACGGTACTCTTATTAACACCAACTTCAAGCGTAATGCTGCCCGTGTGAACCTCTCCTTCCCCGTGACGGACCGTCTCACCGTGAATATGAGGGTGAATTACCAGAAATCAAATACCCAGGGCACGTCTTCCTGGGTAACTCTGGAAAACGCCTACTATGCAATTCCATGGGACAATCCCTACGATGAAAACACCGGAGAACTGTTGTTCGTGAATAGTTCAAAGCGTTCTGACAACGGTTTGCCTTGGTATTCTGCTCAGACCTACAATATCCTTCACAACGAGCAGTACAACTATTCCCGCAGCCATGGCGAAGACTTGATGGGAGACCTCCAGTTCATTTGGACGGTGAACGACTGGCTCACCCTTACTTCCACAAACCGCTATGACAGTTCCAACAGTTTCGGTGAGAGCTATATCGATCCCCGTACCAATGTTCCCAGCATTCAGGACAAGGGTTATCTGAGCAATAGCGACGGCGAATGGAACAGCTGGGGTACAACAAACCTGGCAAAGTTCCACAAATCTTTTGGCTCACATGAACTGAACGCCATCGCCGGATGGGAATACGGAGAAGGCTATTCCCGCAGTATGGATGCGGAAGGCGACCATATGCCCAACGGTCAGCGTTCGCTCAGCAACACCATTATGTACGGCATAGGTGGTGTTGACTATCATACCCGTACCTGGGCTTTGCTTGGTCAGACACAGTATTCCTATCTAGGCAAATATGTGCTTACGGCTTCTATCCGTTACGACGAAAGCTACAAGTTTGGCAAGAATGCCCGCGGAGGATTTTTCCCCGGCGTTTCTGGTGCATGGATTATCTCAAAGGAGAATTTCCTTATGAACAACAAGGATATCACCTTCCTGAAACTCCGCGCTGGTTACGGTAAAACCGGTAACGACAATATCCCCGCATTCCAGTATCAGGACACATACTCCCTATCCGGTCAGTACAACAGCAAGAAGGTGGCTGTGCTTGAACGTCTCAAGAATGACAATCTCGGTTGGGAAGAGGCCTTCATGACCAGCGTTGGCGTGGATGCGACATTGTTCAACAACATCAATTTCACCATTGACTATTATAATACTGTAAACAAAAAGCTTCTCCTCGAAGCTCCTACCCCTCCATCCACAGGCTTCTTCTCATATATGAGCAATGTGGGCGAGGTCAGGAACAACGGTGTTGAAATGGCGATGGACTGGACTATCATCGGCAATCAGGACCTCACCTGGACCGCCGGAATCAACCTTGGATTCAACAAAAACCGTGTTGTGGAGCTTCCCGAACACAGGGATATGGTCATGACAAAGAGCGAGGTCTCGCAGATTATTACCGAAGGTCGTGACGTTTACTCCTGGTACATGCCCAAGTGGTATGGTGTGGATCCCACCAACGGCGAGCCTCTGTGGTATACAGGAAACGGTGACGAGGTTACCAACGATTACAGCAAGGCCAAACCGCAGATCGTTGGCTCTGCATCTCCGTTGTTCAGCGGTGGCTTGAACACTGCTGTCCACTGGAAGAACTTTACCCTGAGCGCAAACGGAAACTTCGTTGTGGGCAACAAAATCTACAACAAGACCCGTGCAATCATGGACTCGGATGGTATGTATCCTTCCTACAACCAGATGTCCCATAACAATGGACTGGGTTGGGTACGCTGGACTGCCGACGATCCCAGCACCTGGGACATTGCAACCCACCCGGAGGTCGTGCTGAAGGGTAACAACAAATCCAACAGTTGTTCTTCCCGTTATCTTGAAGACGGTAGCTTCTTCCGCGTAAGGAACGTCACACTCTCATACGACCTTCCCGAGAACTTGATTGGCAAGATGAAGATGAGCGGTGCCAGGGTATATGTCTCTGCCGACAATGTCCTCACCCTTACCCGTTTCTCAGGAATGGATCCCGAAGTCCGTCTTGATGCAGATACCTACAGCCATGCAGGCTTGTACTCCAACAATTACCCCGTACCGTTCTCATTGGTTCTGGGACTTGATGTAAAATTCTAAAAGACAAAGACATGAAAAAGATATTTGCATCGACCATAGCGGTTATTCTCATGGCTTCATGCCAGATGGAGTTCTTCTCATCCGATACGATGACCTCCGCACAACTGGAGGCGAACCCTGCTGCTGCAGTATACACCACCGACGGTATATATTCCCTGTTCAAGGATAAACTGGCATACAAAGGCCAGAGCGATGGCGAAAGCGGCAACTACTATGTGCGTCACTACTTCCAACTTGCCGAACTCAGGGGAGACAACGTTACAATTTCCGGCGTGTCCACTGACCCTTTTTGCAACGCTTACCGTTACGAGGAAGAGAACACGACCAAAAACATCTACTATACCTGGTGGATCGGTTATAAGATTATTAATGCCGCAAATTCCAATATAGACGGCCTTAAGAGCACAGATCAAAAACAGCTCCTTGGAGAGAACTATTTCTTCAGGGCTATCGCCCATTTCCATCTGGTAACCCTCTTCGCCAAGCCTTATATTTGCGGCAGGGACAACGCTGGCATTGTGCTCCATGTGGGAAATGACGGAGAGGATATTGTGCGAGCAAGCGTTGGCGAGGTATATGATGCAGTAGTGGCGGATTTACTGTCTGCAATAGACTGCATGAAGGATACCAAGCCTCGCGGAGACAAAGGATATGTTTCCCTGGAGGCTGCAAAGGCTCTTCTTGCAAGGGTGTACCTGTATATGGGAGAGGACGACAAGTGCCTTGAGATATGCGACGATCTTCTTGGCGCAAATCCGGCTTCCCATCTCATCCCCGGCACCGAACTTGCCAAGTATCCCACACACACATACGATTCTCCCGAAACGATCTGGTGCGTAAGGCACATCAACCCGGACGACAACGCCGGCCAGGCTTCAATCGGCTCCATGTACAACCGTATCGGCGGTGGTTGGGGAGAACACTACTGGAGCGATGAACTCATAGAGCTTTTCCAGCGTAATCCTGAAGACATGCGTTTCCTTGCGTACTTCCAGATGGAAGGATTAACGGATGACGGCAAGTACATGCTTTGCTTCCCGTACAGGAACAAGGACAACAACGATTTCTGTGTAACCAATGCCATTCATGGCGTTACCAAGAAGGCAGAGACCGAATCATACACGTTTAGCTTCAAGGGCAAGTCATACACCGCAGAACCGGTCGTTGAAAAAGAAGCCACGCGTTATTACATCAACGGTGTAGACCTTTCGGACTGGTCGACCGGAGCAGGCAAGCGCACTCCTGTGTACATCAGGCCCGATGTAAGCAATACAGATGGTATGCGAGAAGCTCTATATGTCCGTTATTACAACACCAAGTTCAGCGGACAGGACGGAGACAATATGCTCACTTCACCTGTATTCCTCCGCTGGGGAGAGGTCGTGCTGAACAGGGCGGAAGCCAGGTTCAAGACCGGAGATACACCCGGTGCACTTGAAGACGTGAATGTTATCCGCCGACGTGCCGGTCTGCCGGAAACAGCAATGTTCTCCGAAACAAACATGCACGGTTATACCGACGTGCTTGATGTAATCCTTGATGAAAGGCGTATGGAACTCTGCTTCGAAGGGCACCGGGCGTTTGATGTTTTCCGCAACGGCCGCACCCTGGACCGTCGTTATGTGGGATATCACCCTTGGGGCACCATCGATTACACAGACAATCGAATAGCCCTTCTGATTCCTGCCGACGAGATTAATTCCAGTCATATCGAACAGAATCCCCGTTAGAACTACTAAATCTAAACTCATTTTTTTCACATTTTTCATTAACCCTTAATTTATTAAACAATCATGAAAAAAGTATTTGTATTCATGGCTCTTGCAGCTTTGGTGTTTGTTTCCTGTGGAAAGGACGATCCCAAGAAGGAGCATGGTGGCAAGACCGGTGGCTATGAGGCTCCCATCAAAATCGATGGCGACTTCTCAGACTGGGCGGCCCTTCCCGCCGACAAGGTTGTTGTAACTGAAAACTCCGAACTCTCTGCTTATCAGGACCTCAAGAAGATGAAACTCTATTACGATCAGTATTATCTCTATGCTTATATCGAGTTCAACTTCGCAGCCTATGGCAACAAGGTCGGCGCCGCAGACGGTGTTTGGTTCGCAACCAGTATGTTCTGCTTCAATTCCGACAATGACACTTCCACCGGCGGATATCCCGGACAGTGGGAGCAGGGCGATACTCCTTGCATTGACGGCTTTGCAGAATACACCATCGTCGACGGCAATCCCGATGACGGCACAGTTGGTTCACTTGTTGCAGAACCTGAATTCGGCTTCTACAACTGGAGCGGCGCTCCCAACGGTAACACATGGAGCTGGGAAGCAGCAGAAGGCGACGTTTCCAAGTTCGCAAAGGCATACTGCACCGACAAAGCCATTGAAATCGCTTTCCTCCGCGCCCTCTATCCTGGCGGAAAGATGGAAGATACCATCACTGTCGGCGTAAACTTCCAGATCAATGGCTGGGACGCCACCGGCGCACTTCCTAACAAGGGTGAAGTTACCGAAACCAACCCCACCGGCAGGCCTAACCTGCTTCAGATCAGCGTAGTTAAGTAATGAAGAAATCAGTTGTTCTTATTTCCAGCCTTGCAGTAGTTCTGCTGGTTGGTTCTTGTGACAGGACATCCCCGGAGTACCCGGGGATGGACAAAGTCAGCTATACTCAAACCGATGAGTTTATTGCCAATCCTGAACGTGGCTTTTATACTGGATATGCCTGTGAGCGTTCTACGGACGCTCCGCTTACCAAATATGCCCTTCAAGCAGCAAGGAAGGAGAAAAGGACGCTGATGATGACGGAATTCTGGCTCAAGGAATTCTTTGAATCGGATATTTCAGAGCAGTACCTTGATATAGTCCGTCAGAGTTTACAGGCATTCCGGGACGGAGGGGGCAAATGCATCCTCCGTTTCGGATATTCCAACAATATCCGGGATCTTAACAATCCCGATGCCGACCGTCCCTTCGATCCCACGGAGGAACAGGTCCTTCGTCACATCTCGCAGCTCAAACCCATTCTTCAGGAGTATGCCGACATCATCTATGTGTTGCAGGCTGGTTTCGTCGGATGCTGGGGAGAATGGCATTACACCGATCACTTTATCCAAGGCCCCCAGACAGAGGATGATTATCTTCCAAGAAAGCACGTTACGGAGGCTCTTCTGGATGCGTTGCCTTCCAACAGGCAGATAGAGCTTCGCACCCCCAAGTTCAAGATGAGTATGTACGGCTGGGGACTTGCCGATACAATAACTAGGGCAGAGGCTCATCTTCCCACTACAAAGGCCCGCCTTGCCGGTCACAATGACTGCTTCCTTGCAAACTCTTCGGACCAGGGAACATTCAACGGCCCGATGGACAAGCAGTACTGGCGCGCGGAAACCAATTACACTATCATGGGCGGAGAGACATGTGCATTGTCAAACTTCTGCCAATGTGACAATGCCGTCAATGAGGTTAAACTTCAGCATTTCTCATACATTCATATAGGTTATGAGCCCAGTGTCATTTCTTACTGGAAAAGGAATGGCTGCTACGATGACATGCGTAGGAACCTCGGGTACCGTTTTGCCCTTACAGAAGGCTATTTCTCCAAGAATCCCGTGGCTGGAGAAGACTATCGTTTCGTCATTAAAGTCAAAAATGACGGCTATGCATCTGCAATGAATCCGCGAGATGCGGAGTTCGTCCTGACAGATGCTTCGGGAAAAGTCCTTGCTGTTTATCCATTGGACAGCGATCCCAGGTTCTGGATGCCCGGGGAAACACAGGTCCTGGACTACACCATTTCAATTCCATCCGGGGCTACAGGAACACTAGGCCTTTATCTGAACCTTCCGGATCCATGTGAAAACCTTCGCAACAATCCTTTGTTTTCAATAGCCATGGCCAATCCGGAGGTTTGGGACGAAAAAACAGGATATAATCTTCTTAGAGAGCTTCAGTTATGATTAAATGCCGCTTGATGGCCATCCTGGCCACATTCTCGCTACTGATCACATCCTGTGACTTCTTTTTCACCAATGACGCACCCGAGGATCCTGATAATCAGGAGCATCCCGGGAATCAGGAACAGCCTGGCAATCAAGATCAGCCCCAATATGAAGAGGAACCCACTTCATATGACTGGACTGGCGAGACTGTTACATTCCAGGAGTCATCGGCGGTATTGGCAAATCCCGAAAGGGGTTTCTACAAGGCTCAGGACTTTGATTCCGACACATCCCCGCTCAAGGCGTCGGCTGTCAAAGCCCAAAGGGCGGAAGGCAGGACCCTATGGTACACAGGCTATTACCTTACGGATTTCATGACTGGTAGCGGCGATATTTCCAAAGCTTATCTGGACAAAATCCAGGCAACTATGGATGCGCTGCGTGAAGGTGGTGCCAAATGTGTTTTGCGTTTCGCCTACAAGAGGAGCGACAGTTCAGGCGCCAAGCCCTGGGATCCATCGGAGGAGATTGTTCTTCATCATATAGATCAGATTAAACCAATCCTTCAGAAGAACGAAGACGTGATATTCGTCCTTCAAGCTGGTTTTGTTGGGGTTTGGGGCGAATGGTATTACACGTCCAATTTCATTTTCGACCCTCAGACCAATGCAGATTATCAGCCACGCAAGCACGTTTGCGATGCGCTTCTGGCTGCCCTTCCCAAATCCCGACAGATACAACTTCGCACACCGCAGTTCAAAATGCGGTTGTTCGGCCTTTCCGCCAAAGACACCATTACAAGGGCAACGGCTCATAACGGCAGCGACCTTTCCCGTATAGGGGGCCATAATGACTGTTTTGGTGCAGCATATGACGACTGGGGTACCTTTGACAATGAAACCGGCGACCGCAAGTTCTGGAAGGCCGATACCCGTTATACCATTATGGGCGGAGAAACATGCAATGTCTCCGATTATTGTGTCTGTGATGCTTCCCTTAAGGATATGAAAGACTATCACTGGACCTATCTGAACAGTGGGTACAACGGCGATGTCCTGAGCAGATGGCGTTCGAGCGGCTGTATGGACGATATCGTTGCCAGACTAGGATATCGGCTCGTTTTGGAAAAAGTGGAGAGAGGCGCAAATCCCGTTGCCGGGGAAGACCTTGACATAGCAATCAGGTTCCGTAACGATGGATTTGCTGCCCCAATGAATCCCAGGAACGCCGAACTGGTGTTTATTGACGCATCCGGCAAAAAGACATTTTTCACACTCCCTTACGATCCCAGGACCTGGCATCCCGGTCCTCATCTTCTTGTTACCAAAATCAAACTTCCTTCCGAAAAGGGTAGCCTTTATCTGAATCTGAGCGACCCGCTTCTCCCCGACAATCCTCTTTACAGCATCGCGCTTGCCAACGAAGGGGTATTCGACAAATCCACCGGATACAACAAATTGTTCGAACTGTAGGATGCGGCTTTCCCAAGTCATAACTGCGTTATTTCTTGCCGTTTTGGTCTCCTGCTCCAGTCCTTCTGTAAAAGGGTACTGGAGCAAACGCGATATAAACTTTGAGGATGTGGATACCGCCAGGGAAGAATTCCTGGACTTTGCCGAACTGGCCGCTTCGGCTCCGCAGGAAGATGCCCTGGCTGCACTGGATGTGCTCTACGACAAACTTATGGAGGATGCTGTTTCCTATTACCTATATAACGAATGGGCCGATGCCGCTTTTTACAGCGTCCTTTCTCCATGCCGGAACGCCGCCTTGTACGACAAGATAGTGGAAAGGATGGAATCCGACGGAGTCCTTTCGGCAAGTGAATGTGAGCCTTTTCAGAAGAGAAGGAACTGGATTCAGTATAACCTTGTAAATACCCGGGCTACGGTACCGGGAGTGATGATAAAAGAACGCACGCTTGTGCTGGTGGTCGACACCGGATGCCCTTCATGCCGCGAGGCGTTGACCAAACTATATGAAAAACCGGAGTTTGCCGACACTCGTAAAGTGGCTGTCTGCTGCGGTTTTGGTCCTGTCCCAACAGCCCCGGGCTGGGAATTTGTAAATGACACATCGGATGTTTTCGATATTAGCATAACTCCGGTTTTCTTTGTGGTGAATCCGGATGGCATGGTTGAGTCTTCATATACTTTAGTCCTGTAAAAAATGAAAATCAAGAGTATTTCCTTGCAGCTTATTGTCTCTGCACTGTTCGCCTCCATCTGCTTTGTCTCATGTTCAGAGAAAAATGGGGTGGAAGAAGATGATAACGGGAATATCAACAGCACACAGTTGAAGCTTGATCCCGGGACATATAAATTCACGGTCTCTCCTATGAAGGGAAAATGGGAAGCCGGGGACCAGATATACATTCACGGTTCATACGGACCCAGAGCCCAGATTGTTACGCTCAAGAGCGGAGATATTTCCGCCGATGGAAAAACCGCAACGGCTGAACTTGGTGAAGTTACCTCGCTTCTGGCAGCTCCGGATGGCCTTTATGCCGCATTTCCGGCATCGGCAGTGGAGCAGGAAGACGGTCTATTGGAATCTGAAACGACTTTCAAGGATTTTCTGAGTCCTGTTTCAGTTGCCTATCTTAAAGGAGATACTTTCGTTTTCGCAGATGCCATGTCGCTGCTTACCTTCTCGGTAACCGGAGACTATACGGATGTGGCAGTGGGTGGCATGCAGCGTCCCGGAATAAGGCCGATTTCATTCACTGTAGATTATACATCGGAGAACGGTACTTTCTCTCCGGCCAGAAACGACGGCTATCCTTTCCGCTATGCCACGGTTGAAGACGGCAAAGTATCTGTCTGGTTCCCCGGCGGAGTCTTATTCAAGGGCGGCTACTCAGTCTTTATTGGCAAAGGCGACAACTGGTCAATGGTTTATAACGTCAATAAAGATACAGAGCTGGCGGCTGGCACTATTGCCGATTTGGGCGATATCACTTCGAAACTCGCGAGTTATACCGGTCCTGCTCCAAAGATGCCTGAAAAGGGACAGCGCACAAAATACTCCATAAAATTCAATGAGTTGTCCGGTATCTGCCTGAGCAAGGACGAAGATTTCCTCTGGGGTGTGGGCGATGACGGCTCAATAGCCAAGATATCCCTGGGGGGTGAACTGCTTTGGGAAAAATGGATAGGCTGCGATCTGGAAGCCGTTTCCCGCAACTGGGATACGGAGGATCTGATTGTGAGCATCGAAGACCTGTACAATCCTTCAGGGTCTGGTCAGAACATTCATTCTTACAATGGAATCGGCCTTATTTCCCACGATGGATTCAACGCAGTGAATGGATTGTACAGGATAGACGCGGCCAACAAATACAATAACGCCGGCATTGAAGGTGTGACTTACTACGGAGGTGGACTTATCCTGGCCGGCGCCCAGGCGAATTCCCACTTGTTCTGCATCAAACTTGATACGGGTGAGGTTTTGTGGCACAAGATGCTTTATAACAAGGCAACAATCTCCGAAATCGCCGACCTGTGCTACGACCCTCTCACGGGCTGGCTCTGGGTAATAGATTCTGAAAACAAGAAGTTCTTTGCCCTTTCCATCGATGGCGAGAACGTAAATATTCTGGGTGCATACTCGGTAAGCGAAATATCCAATCCCGAATCAATCTGCGTAGACCACACTCATGGCTGCATCTGGGTTGGAGACGACTACGGAGGCACTTCCTATATCTACAAATACGAGTTTACAGGACTTGACGATGCCATAATCCACTAGTATTTATGAAGAAAGCACTTATCCTTGCAGTATCAGTATTGTCCGTTCTTTCTTGTAAACAGAAAGCGGCGGAGCTGCCCATTTTCTATTACTCAACCCCAAATCCTTACGAAATCGTAAAGGTGGAGCAGCCCGCACAGGATGCGGAAATCCGCAATATCATCTTC
>JAILDI010000001.1 GCA_024689525.1 Bacteroidales bacterium | reverse complement strand
CACGCCGGTCATCATCACCCTGCCTTCATACGATTTTGCAGACGGTCTTATCATTACCGTAAAGGATACCGAAGATCACTTCCAGTCTTATGGAATCCCCGCATCAAGCTCAAATCTCGCCTCCAAGAAAGGAACTCTTATCACCAAGACTTTGGCTTACAACCCCCAGAGCGGAACCATCAACAACGCAGATGACTGGAACGCTTTTGCCGCTGCCGTTAATGGTGAAACCAATGATTGGGATCTCTACAAATGGGTTGGTAACGGGACAGTTAAATTGGGGGCCGATATTTCCGGAAACCTCACTGCAATTGACAACCTCAAGTATACCATCGACGGCCAGGGCCACACCATCACAAGGCCGACCGCTACCGGAGCCCTTATCGGCACAATCAGCGGCGAAGTCAAGAACCTTACACTGGCGGGTGCCATTGATGCAAGCGCCGCACCTCAACTTGGTGCTCTGGCCGACATTCTTGATGCCGGTGGAAAAATCACCAATGTGACAAATGGAATGAACATTACCGTTACTGCCGCTGCCGACATTGCGATTGGTGGTATCGTTCGACAGATAAAGGGCGGTTCCATGGAGGGCTGTGTGAATAACGCGAATATTACGGCCAATATCAATGTCTGTGATGACATCTATGCCTGTCAGGTAGGCGGAATCGTTGCCGGAACATCCCTCACGGAGGATGCGGTGATTAAGGATTGTGTAAATAACGGCACGCTTACTGTCACTCCCACGACAGACGACAAAGATAATTACGTGAAGTTTGGGGCTGTTGGTGGAGTAATTGCTTCCATTAGTTCCCCTGCAAACAAGATTACGCTGAACAATTGCGATAATGCTGGCGAAATCAATTGGATTGGCGCACATGGTTTTGGTTCCGGTGCGAACAATCAGGCCGTAGGAAACGCTGCAGCAACCAGTATTGGCGGTGTTTTGGGACGTGCGACGCCAGTGTCAGGGTCTTATCCTTACCTGTTTAGTACTCCTTCAGCCACCAATGGAATGTCAATAGAAATGATTAATTGCGATAACAGTGGTGATGTCAATGGTAAGGCTATAGGCTGGTACGGTACCGTTGCTGCCGCTTTGGAAAGTACGGCTGCCATGAAGCAGATGCACCGCAAGGTCTATGTCGGTGGCCTCGCCGGCTCCCTTATCGGTAAGGAAAGTGAACATGCCGTTCTGACTAACTGCACCAACTCCGGCAATGTCACTCCTTATGACTATGCGACAGACGGTTCCATTTATGCATCTTCCCAATGCGGTCTGGCCTGCGTCGTTGGCGGTCTCATCGGATGGGGCGGTTATGTGACAATCGACGGTGGTAGCACCAGCGGTACCATTGGAACCAAAGAGCGTCATTGCTTCGCCCTTGGCGGTGTGATAGGCTTCGCCGTTCGTCCTTTCGCGATTTCTAATTTCAACGTGGGCATAACGGGTTATTTCGTGGCAGGCAAAAAGACTGTGAGTAGTACTGATACAAATCTTACCGGAAACAACTATGCATTTATAGCAGCTACCCCGGCGAAGTTTGACGGCGCTGACGTCACTTGTCCACCGGATGTAAGCGGAAGTACTGTCACTGGCTGTACTGTAACAGGCACTATATCCAGTACAGCAACCATTACATTCTCCACTACTTCTTCAAGGGCCGGTGCGACATTCAACAACAGGGCCAGCGACTCTTCTTCCAACTGGGTTCGCGGCATAGGCCTTACCCAGCCAAACGCCGGCGTAACCATCAACTAACAACCTCATATGAGACGCAGAGTCTTTTACGGATTGATTCTTCTGCTGCTTGTATCCTGCACCCGCGAGGTGCAGGATACAAGTGCCGGATGGGGTGAAACCAGGCTTACGGCCGGTATTTCGACCGTGGAAACCAAAACTTGGCTGGACAGCGAAGGTGGCGGCTCTCCGCTTAAGGTGTTCTGGTCCGATGGCGACAAAATACTCGTCAACGGGCAGATATCTTCCAGCGTTAATGTGTCTCCGGGCGCGAAAGTGAGTAACGCTGAATTCTCTTTCCGAAGCATATCAGCCCCCTTCAAGGCCTTCTACCCGGCAGAAGCGGTTAAGGCAGTAACGGAAGACGGCTCTTGGGAAATCCATATCCCCGAAGTCCAGGAATACAGTTCCACCACTTTTGCCAATGGCTGTGCTCTCCTGTATGGCTATGCCGAAAGCGGAGACAAAATTGACCTCAAAAACCTCTGTGCCGCAATCAAGGTAAACCTTAAAGACACCGCTTCTGCGGAAATATCTTCTGTTTCGCTGTATTCTCCCGGACTGCCAATAGCCGGAGAGTTTATCCTGAACCCGGAAACCGGGACTCTCACCCCGTCTGAAGGAACTAATACGATCACACTTGATATCGGAAACGGTCTTGCACTGAGCCCCGGCGGAACCAACTTCTGGTTCATCGTCCCTGCCGGATATTATAAGGACGGTTTCCAACTGAGTTTTGTGCGTTCCGACGACCACCGCTCGATGCTTTGCAGCTGGACTCCAACCGGAAATGTCGTTGCAGGAAGGCTTTACTGCTTTGAAAACGTTGCTTTTGCCGCAGGCGCCAAAGACATAGAAACTGCCGAAGAGTGGGAGGAATTCGCCCTTGCCTATAACTCGGGGGGCGATTTGTCCAAGTACCGTTATAAGGACGGCTCCGTCCGTCTCGGTGCGGACATTGCCTCCGACAACTTCACCTCTCTGAAGGACTGGACCCTTTCCTTTGACGGTCAGGGGCACAGCATCACCCGCAATGCTGCCGAAGGTCCATTGTTCGGAACAATCACCGGCAGCATCACAAGGCTTACCCTCAAGGGGTCGATGACTGGCGACGGCAGCGATAGTTACTTTGCTGCCCTGTCTCCTTCACTCTCCGGAAATGGCTCCATTACGAATGTCGTGAACAAGATGGACATTACGTACACTTCAGCTGAAGCAACGGTCGCGTGCGTTGCAGGTGTTGTCGCCACTATGAGCGGCGGCACCCTTTCCAATTGCAGCAATGAGGGCAACATAACCTCGAATATCGACTGCTCAGCCGGAAAAAGAAACGTACAGCTTGCCGGAGTAGTTGGACAGTTGAAGGACCTCACCTCCGATGTTTCCATCACGGGTTGTTCCAATAGCGGAACCCTTACCCTGAATCCTTCCGGACAGACATCCGGCAACTTCATCCGTTACGGAGCCCTTGCTGGAATAGTTGCCTGGGTGAGGGACAACTCCTATGCGCTCACGGTCTCAGATTGTACAAATTCGGGCAGTCTTGTATGGAGCGACACCGGTGTCACTTCGGCTGGCGGCGGGTCTTCCAATTCTCCTGCGGTATTTGCAGGAGGAATCATCGGCAATGCTGCTCCGATGGTGTTTTCGGCCATTTCCTCCTACCAGAATGAAGCCCAACTTGCCACGGTCACTGCCGATAACGGCTTTACCGTGAGCCTCACCGGATGCTCCAGCAGTGGGGAAATTTCCTGCAAGGCAATCACCGGAATCCAGTATAAGGTGGGCTACGGAAAGGTTTATATCGCAGGACTTGCCGGCGCGCTTGCCGGAAAGCAGGATTCTTATGCCACAATCGACAATTGCTCTTTTACGGGAAAGATTGTTGCGTGGAACGACACTGATCCGGAACGCAAAATCAACGCAAATTGCAAGTGTGTCGTTACTGCCGGCCTGGTTGGATGGGGAGGATATCTCTCTTTTACCGGCGGGACGACAGTCAACGCCACTATAGGAGATGCCAAACGCCAGAGCGTTGCAATTGCGGGCGGTGTGGGCTACACCGTTGCTCCTTTCAGGTTCAAGGATTGCCGTATTTGGTTCAACGGCGGATTCAGCCGCACCACCAATTTCAAGGACAACCGCGCCATCGTGGCGGTAGTCCCCACCAGGAACGGAACTTCCACCAGCGCATCAGCCCTTATGGACCAGCAAGGCAACGTCAACGGCTCATCAATCAAGGACTGCAAAGTGGGAGGAGACCTCTATATCTCTCAAGACTGCTTTGCCGATACAGTGTACGGAGACCTTACTGGCGAAAGCTATACTCCCCGATACGCACATATATTCAATGGAGCGGATAAGATTGCTTCCAATCTGGTGTGCGGCCAAGGCTTTACTGCCAATACAGGGGTGAGTGTGGAAAATGTTACGTATTGGGATGGTAAATAATAGTGCTATGAAGAAGTATCTACTCTCAATATTTACTGTCTTTGCCATTACGGCATGTGTCGATAAGGTTCCGGAGGAACTACCTCCGCTGAACCTGGAGGGACGTACCATCGTCGAGGCTAAGATAGAGTCCATTCTTTTGGGTAATGATTCCCGGGTATGGCCGGAAGGGTCCGCGATAGGTGTGTCTGGTTCCGAAGATGGGACCAATCTGAAGTATCTACTCAGAAAAGCCGATGCCGCACTTTCAGAAGCCGTTTTTTATGGGCCGAAGGTCGCGGGTGATATATCTGCTTATTACCCATGGGATGAGTCTTACACCGGCTCATGGGGAAGGATGACATCGGCCCTTGACAGCCGGCAGGCATATACTCAGGCAAACGGCCCTCTGGAGCAGTTCCTTGCTTACAGTCCAGTTGCCTACGGTTTCGAGAGCGCCGGGAAACTCTCTTTCGAATATCCTTATGGGATGCTTGCCATCAAGGTTGCCCTGGAAGAAGATTTGAAGGTGGAGGGAATAACTCTTAGCTGCGAAGATCTTCCGTTTGCCGGAACCGGCATTGTCACGCCGGAGGGGATACAGTTTGGAAACGGAGCGTCACACGGTCTGGAACTGGTATTTGACCAGCCGGTCTCCATTCGTGACAAATCCGGGAATCTGGTTCCTTTCTATATTGTATTGCCCCCTTTTGAGTATCCGGATCTGGAAATCGCGTTTTACTTTACCGGAGAACAGCCGTTTGTGTGCAGTATCGCCGGAGTATCTGTCCCTCGTGTTGCCGCAGAGACGTTCAGCATGTTATCTATGGTTATTGGAAGCGACGGCCCAGAAGGTTTTACACCCGTAAATGTGCAGTTCGATGAAAACTAGGCTCTTCATATTATTTGCAGCTGTAGCGCTGATATTTTCCTGTTCAAGGAAGGCTGATGTGATTCCCGCCTTTCAGCCAGGAAACGCCGTGGCGGTTTGCAGCGTGGGCGCTTCTGGAGGTGATGTTTCGGTTCTAGTAGAAACCGAAGGACAATGGCGTCTTCGAACTGTCGATTCTTGGATTTCAACAGATGTCCCGGGAGGGAATGGCAGAGGTGCATTTACCTTTCATTACGACTCCAACCAGTCCGACATTCTGAATCTACGCTCCGGCCGCATCGGCCGCATTGCCATTTGCATGGAAGACAGCAAAAAGGCCGATACCCTCCTGATATCACAAAGGGGATTCCTTACTCCCGAGGAGAATATCTCTGTTACGGCCGACCCCACCTTGAAACTTGAGTTTGAAACGCCCTCCAGTGTTGAGGTAAAGTTGCTTGTGGCGTCCACAGAAGGCGCTTCGGCCGCAGCTGTCGCAGATTGGGTACGGAGTTATAGTGCAACGGTGAGCGTACTTGACGGAGTGGTAACCGGTAATATTGACGGGCTGAATGTCCTTGGTTGTAATTATGAGGGACAGAGTGACAAACAACGCATCTCCTCTTTCCGTGAAGCAGTTCAGTCCAGCATAGGAAATGCCCTTGTTTACGGTAATGACTGGATTGTTTGCGGGCAGATGTATCATTATTCCGCTATGCAGGTGGGATATATGGATACTCCGTCATGGTATCCGGCTGATGCATCAGGAAGCGATTTTATTTCAGACCGCTTTGCTTGGCAGAATAACCTGTATGACCTTCTTTGGATGAAAACAAGGGGTTGGGTGGAAACTTATACGGACAATACCGGCCACAAGTGGCAGGCGGACTACGTGTATGTCAGCGCATCTGTTCTGGACAAGGTGGCTTCCGTGGATATTCTCCCCTCGCCCATTTCGGGTATGACACATAGCCCGATTGCCGTGGTCCTTAAATACTGACAGATATGAAACTGAGAATTATTATTTCTTTCCTAATCGCCTGTTTCGCCATAACGCTGGCGGCTCAGGACAAGGTTTCTGTCAGCGGCGTGGTGAAAGATGAAGCCGGTGTTCCGGTTGCTGGCGCCACAATTATGGAGCGCGGAAACCCCACCTACGGCGTAATGGCCGATGCAAACGGAAAATACAGTATAAACGTGCCTCCGCAGGCCTTCCTTGAGATTTCTTGCATTGGATTCAAATCGGCCATTGAAGCCGTTGACGGACGAACCCAGATAGACGTGGTCCTTAAAATGGACAATGAAGCACTGGAGGCTGTTGTGGTAATCGGTTACGGCACTTCGAAAAAAGGAGACCTTACCGGTAGCGTGGCAGTTGTAGAAATGGAACAACTGGAGAATATTCCTGCATCCTCAGTTACACAGGCTCTTCAAGGCAGGATTGCGGGAGCTGAGTTCTCGTCCGGAACGGGAGAGGTTGGCGAGGCCGGCTCTATCCGTATACGAGGAAGCCGGTCCATATCGGCAGGAAACGAGCCTCTGATTGTGGTGGATGGGATTGTGGATGCGGTTGAGAGCCTGTCAGACCTTAACCCTTCGGATATTGTTAGCATCTCGCTCCTTAAGGATGTGTCGTCCACCGCCATATATGGTTCAAGGGGTGCAAATGGCGTCATACTGGTAACGACGCAGACCCCTAACAAGCAAACTGGCGTTTTTGCGGCGCGGTTCAAAAGTACCATTGGCGTTTCCGGTATAGCTGGCGGCCAGGACCTGATGAACGCTGAAGAATATGCCAGGTGGAGAAATTTGGTATCGACAAATCTTGGCTCCAGCCGCATTCCTTATCCAGATACGGATATTTACCGCGACACCGGAACCGATTGGATAAAAGCACTTTCCCAAACGGCTTTTTACAGAAACCACCATCTGAACCTTCATGGAATTAACGGAGGAACGAGCTGGACAACATCATTTGGTTACAACAACACCCCCTCTGTGATTATCGGTTCCGGCCTTCGTAAATATACCGGTTCCATAAAACTTAGCAGCAAAATAAAACAACGACTCACTTGGGGCGTGAACGTAAACTTCGTCCTCAGCGATAAAGACAATCCGGTGGCATCAATTACCGGGACAAACACCTCTGCCGCCATATTCCTGTCTCCAATGCTGGACAAGGAAGATACCTGGAACAAGTTTGGGGACGGTGAGTCGTACGGCGGTCTGCCTTTCAACAGCCCTTATCTTGTGGCGCGCAATGTGACCAGCAAAACGAAAAACGAACAACTGTTGCTTTCCGCCAACCTGCGATACAACTTCAACCCGCGCCTGTGGGCTGAAGCCCGCGCCTCGCGTACCACCACACGCAGTGACGGCGGTTATTATTCTCCTTCAACCCTTGCAGTTGCAAACGCGAACGACACGGGAGGCACTGCTCGTCGTACCCATTACGACAAAGACAAGTATCTCGCAGAACTCACCCTTAATTATAAGCGTTCACGCAGTAGGTGGGAACTGGAAACCCTTGCTGGTTTCACCTTCGACCAAACCACCATTTCCGGCGAGAATTACTCGGGAACCGGTTATCTTGATGATTCCCTGCTTTGGTACAATATGGCTGGTCTGGATTCTCCGGTCAATTTTACTCCCACATCTTACTGGAACCGGATCAATAAGTTGTCAGCCTTCGGCCGTGTGAATTTCAATTATCGCAAGCGTTATTATATCACGGCAACCGCTAGGGCCGATGGTGCCTCCAATTTTGCAGACAACAAGAAGTGGGGATTCTTCCCGGCCATTGCACTTCGCTGGTCTATTATGAACGAGCCTTGGTTCTCAAAAGCCACCTGGCTTAACGATATGTCATTCAGGTTGAGCGCGGGACGGAGCGGGAATGATGCCATTTCTCCGTATATGTCCCTGGCTTCTCTGGGGTCCTCTATGGGCAACTGGTTATATGGCAACGACAGGGAAACCGGTTTTTATCCTTCCAAACTTCAGAATTCCTATCTTACTTGGGAAACCACATCGGCCATCAATGCCGGATTCGACTTTGCTGTCTGGCAGAACAGGTTAAGGTTGGAGATTGACGCGTATGTTTCTTGGACAGAAGACCTTCTTCTTAGCGTAAGAAACGCACAGACAACTGGTTATAATACGTATTATGCTAATGCGGGTTCTACTCGAAACCAAGGTGTAGAGTTTACACTGATTACAAAGAATATCAAGAAGCGCGATTTCGAATGGACAACGACGCTAACAGCTTCCCACAATAGTCAAATCGTAACGGGTGTAGGATCCGAATCCGAGGTTGTTCCCACTTATATGAATCCCCGGAATACCACCCAGTATATGTACGGATACCGCAAGGGTTATCCGGTAAATGCGCTATGGGGATACAAGTATGAAGGAGTATGGCACACCCAGGACGAGATTGATCGCAACGAAGTCACACATGCTTACGTATCGCAAGTGAAGCCCGGCACCCAGGGAAGCGGACTAGGCCATCCAAAATATGCAGATATGAATCACGATGGCATGCTGGACCAGAATGATATGGTTTACCTGGGCACATCAGACGCCATTCTTTATGGTGGCATCCAGAATGATTTCCGCCTATGGAACAAGCTGAATCTGGGAATCTATGTTACCTGGTCAATCGGCGGAAGTATTTACAATATAGGCGAACTATGGCTTGGCTCCGGCACCTCTTCCTATAATAAATATAGGTATATGATGGATGCATGGACAGAGCAGAATCCGGATTCAGATATCGTTAAGGCCGGTTTTGATGATGTTCAAGCCTCTTCCAGACATGTCTATGACGCTTCTTATCTGCGCTTGAAGACCCTGTCTCTGGACTATGACGTCCCTCTCGGCAAAAAGGTAAAGAAATATATCAAGACATGCTCGGTTGGAATTGTGGGTGAAAACCTCCTTCTGTGGAAATCATATCCGGGCTTCGACCCTGACGTGAACACGTCTTCATCCGTGTACAGGCTGGACAACGGTTCATTCCCGCGTCCCAGAACCGCGGCATTTAACATCAATATTAAATTCTGACGGGCTATGATAAAGAGGACAATACTGATTATATGCACCGTGGTGCCGTTGCTGAGTTCATGCCTCAAAGAGGATATGCGTAGCGCTGCAACATCAGAGACATACTATCGCTCCGCCGCCCAGATCAGAAGCGGAATCACAGGATGTTATACTCCAATGAGAAGCATTATGTCGGCAAGAGGCTTCTGGTTGATGACAGAGGCCGATACAGACCTTATGTATCTTGCTTCCAGTACTGCTTATGATGCAAACTGCGATGTTTCTCCAGCACGCCCCAGCTTTGCTGCCACCTTGTGGAGAAGCGGATATCAGGGCTTGATGTATACGAACTCGATCATCGCCGACATGCATGCTGCCATGGATAAAGGCTATGTGACCGAAACAGACACGGCCCCATTGGAGGCTGAAGCCCAGGTGCTTCGGGCAATGTATCTGTATCTGCTGACAAGTTCCTTCGGAGACGTTCCTTTCTATACAGAAAAGGTCACCGAAGAAAATCGCTCACGCATTGCAACCCTTCCAAGGATGTCCGCTTCTGCAACGCGAGATTCCTGCATACTCTGGATGAGAAAATGGATACTGGAGAAGAAGGCTCTTCCAATGCAGAGGACATATACGGGCGAGAATTACCGGGCAGGTGCTGCCGTGGGACTTATGCTTGGAGCAAAATGCGCCATCTGGAACCAGGAGTGGGACACGGTTCTCGAGTTCACATCGGCACTTGAAGACATCTATGGGAAATATGTTAATTCCCCCGAATCCTTTGGTCAGGATTATCCCCTGGCCGATATTCCGTTTACCAACAAGTATATTGCGGAATCGATCTGGGAAATAGGGAATCAGGTGGATTCCTATGGTCTTCAGATTAACGGAGCCATTGCCCCGGTAACGATGCCCACAAGGAGATCCTTTTCTCTGGTTCCCGAGGATTATGACCCAGAGGACGATTCGGAAGCCAGGGAAGACGCGGGCGCCCAGTCTGGTTCGGATTACTATGACGGCATAGTGATTCCAGAGCTGGGTGGTTATGCACGTACTAGCGCGGCCGTTCGCCCCACGGGTTACTATTATCAGCAACTTCTCCCTTATGCCTCTGAGGATCTTCGCTCGGGAGAGTATTCCAATGCCTCGGATTCCCCGCGCGGCGGATCGGGCAACCTTGCCTGGAGATGGTCCGGTTATAAGGCAGAAGATTCCGCCAGGGCGTATAGGCAGGTGATGTTTTTCTTCTTTGGCAGTTCGTCTTCCGGCGGGACCTCTTCACGCCCTTGGCTTGGAAACAAGTTCTGGTGCCCCGGTATGTACAACAACAAGGACAACAACAATTACCGTTTCTTCCGTTTTGCCGATGTCCTTTTGATGAAGGCCGAAGCTCTTCTGCATCTTGGAGACGGGACACTGGCGTGCCAGTACCTTAACATTACCAGAACGCGCGCCGGCCTCTCCCCGCTCACCTATGCCGGAATGATGGGGAGTAACGATGCCCTTATGGAGGAAATCCGTCGCGAGAGGGCGAAGGAACTATTTGGAGAATTTACCAGAAAGTATGACCTTGTGCGTTGGGGCATCTGGTACGATCGTACCAAAGCCTACAACGACAGCAAGTACCTTCAAAACAATATCCGTCCATGCCACAGGTATTGGCCAATCCCGGCCGACCAGGTGAGCTACAGCGGCGGTGCGTTGGATAACTCAGAATATGCCAGGTAGTATGAGAAAGATTGTATGTATTATGTCAGTCGCCCTGGCGACTATCTGCTGCACTGGAATCCATGACGACACCAGCATCTATGAACTTGGCCCCGTGGACATCGAACTCAGTGTCGGTTATCAAGGAGGAGATTGCAGTACCCAAGTGCTTTCCAACGGACCATTTACGGTTTCCATACCCGATGAGACAGACTGGATCCATTTCAAGTCATCGTCCGACCGCAGGTTAAGCCTTAGCGGCGACGTTACCCTGTCTTTCACGGTTGACATTAACCGCAGTGTTCCCAGAAAAGCGGATGTCGTGCTCTCGCGAGGAAACAATACGGCATATCTTACCATAAGCCAGGACGGCCTCCTTCAAGGCGGATTTGAACTGGTGCAGCAGGGCTTGAGCGTAGAGTATGGTGGCGGCGAATGTGGTGTAAGGGTAAACACCCTTCTTAAAGATTCAGATTTGTCATACCTCGTGAGATACGAGCAGGATGAAGATCTATCATGGATTGGAAATATCCGTCTGGAAGGGAATTTTATACGATTCTACGTAGCGGCAAATATCAGTTCAACGCTGATACGTCATGCAAGGATAGAAATAGAGCACGATGGTGGAAGCGCCGTCATACTTGTTACCCAGTTCAGCCAGGGGGCGGAAGTGGTGCAAACAACTATATCCTCTCTCAAATCCATCCTGGACCATGATGGGGCCGTAACTCTTGATAAGCATTACATTGTAGAAGGAGTTGTTGTGAACAACCCTTCAAGCACTAATGGCGCAGAAAACCGGATTATTTCCGTTGATATTCCGGATATGGATTATAAGTCCAGGATAGTTTATCTTCAGGCCGATGATGGTCTGGAAGGCATCAAGGTGGAGTTTCAGGAAAGCTGTCATGGTGTGCTGAACCGCTGGGCCGGCATCTCAATAGATGCAATGGGACTCACTTTGGTGAGGGAGAGCAATCCGCTGAGATACTACTTTAAAGACGTGCCTCTGTCAGCCATTGTCTCTTCTGAATCCGGAGCAGAGCTTACACCAAGAATACTTGGGATTGCCGATATCTCCTACAAGGACTTGTTCACCTATGTCATGCTTCCCAAAGTGGAGATACCCGTCAGAAAAGGGCCATACATGCCCATCGACATCCGCTATATCAGTGTTATGACGGCATATCCTATGATTCTCAGGGATGATTCCGGAAACCAGATACCAATGATGGTCAATGTGGACTGCCCTTGGTCCAGAGACGGAATGACAATGCCTCGGGGACAAGGAAGCGTAACGGGGGTCCTTGTGCATGAGGTGTGCGACAATTTTGAATGGGACTCCGTCAGGGAGGAAGAGCTAAAGGCCGCCGGAGCCATGCCGGATTACATATCTTCACTTGGTGAGTTTTCCGCTTGGCAGATACGGCCCATGGAAAAGACCGATATCGCAATCTCAGAAGATTTCGACGACCGCCTTTCTGACATTCTGTTTGAGTGGGCCTATTGTGATTCTCTTGGTGTTAATCTAGTAAAGAATTACAATCCTTCTACAGATGAACTTTTCCCCACTTATCCCCTGAGCGCAAATCCCCTGGCCCTTGGTGCAAAATTATATTGTGTAAAGTCGTCAGGCGAAAACGTGAAGATGGGCCTTTGCAACGACTTTACTCATCTTGGGCCTTACACTTATGGCGGGGTTATCAGCACCCCCTCAAACGGCAACGGTGTTGTAGATGCTCAGGGACGAAGCGCTCACTGGAGAGTATATCCATCAGTTCCAACGATCGGCGTCATCTATTCCGGCAGTGATTGGTCTCAGTCCAATGGATCCGCTTGGACGGCGTCCGGTTGGAGTACAAGCCAATGGTGGTGTGTGGAGTTCCCCACACAGGGACTGTCAGAGGCTCAGGGTCCCGTAAGCGTTGTATTCGGAACCATGAATGCAATCAACGGCTATGGCGCCCCGCGTCACTGGAAAGCCGAGTGTTCCCTTGATGGCGAACTGTGGTATTCAATTTGTACTTACACCGTTCCGGACTTTGTGAGAGCTGCAGCAAAGAAAGCGTACCAGTTGCCCGGGACAAAGTATATAATGTTCAATCTTCCGGAGAGCGTAAAAACCGTGGACAAGGCCTATGTTCGCCTTGTTCCGGCAAACAAGGTGGCGGGGACCGCCGACAGCTATGAAGGTGGAGCTGTTTCCAGTTCCCGATATAACGCACTCAATTACTTGTCAATAAGATATACAAAATGATGAAGCGATTGTTAGGTATCATAGCCTGTTTTTTATCCTCTGTCATGTTGAATGCGCAGGCCGTTGTAGAGATATTTCCGCAGGAAAAATTGAGGCCCATCGGCCCGATGAACGGCATGGGAGCAGGCCCCACTGCCGCCCAACAGCCCCTATACAAGGCTGCGGGGATTCCATATACCCGGCTTCACGACGTGGGAAATTCTACTCAACACTGTATTGAAGTGATGCACATCTTCCCCAACTTCGATGCCGATGAGAATAAAGCGGAGAACTACGACTTCACTATCTCCGACCAGTATATCCAGCGCATACTTTCCTGCGGAGCGCAGATTATCTACAGGCTTAAAAATACCGGTCACGAGCCTGGCACAATCAAAAAGTATGGTGCATGGCCTCCAAAGGATTTTAAGAAATGGGCCAGGATCTGCGAACATATCGTCCGACACTACAACGACGGCTGGGCCGATGGCTTCCATTATAATATAAAGATGTGGGAAATCTGGAACGAGCCGGATATGGATCAGCGTCTCCTCGAAGACGGAAGATGGCGCTACGAGGTAACGCCGCATTCATGGGGAGGGACGATGTGCCAGTATTACGACCTCTTCGAAATCACCTTCAAGCACCTCAGAAAGACACATCCGGATATCCTTATCGGTGGTCCCGCAAATGCCGAGTTCGAATGGAACGAACCATTCCTCCGAGAAATGAATAAAAGAGGCGTGAGGGTTGACTTCTTCACGTGGCACCGCTATTCCCGCACGCCCGAAAGGCTCTCAGAGGAAGGCGTTCGTGTCCGAGAACTGCTGGACCGATATGGAATGAAAGACGTACCAACCATCCTGGACGAATGGAATTACAATTACGATTGGACTCCGGAAGGGGTAGAACATAGTAAAAGAGTCCGTCAGAGCATCGTGGGCTCAGCTTATACCGCGGCTGTGATGTGCCATATGCAGGATGTGGCCTGTACCGACATTCTCACCTATTACGACTTCCGCCCCACAACATATAATGGCTCCATTAACCGCCAGACGGATGAAGAGACTCCCACGTACTACGCGTTCTGGTTCTGGAACCGGCTGGCCCAGTACGGGACACAGGTCAAGGTTAAATGTGACGAAAGTGATATCTATGCCGTTGCCGCAAAAAGCCCGGAGGGGAAACTTCGTCTTATGCTCGTGAGATTCAACGAGGATCCCTCTGTCTTCCAGCGAAAGACCTTGATTGTACGTGTGCCTGATAGATCTTCCGATCCAATCTGTATGCTTTCGGACCATTTGCACAAGAATACGGTCTATCCATTTCCCGTGGAGGACGGCAATATTACGATGACTCTGTATCCTAATTCCATCGTTTGTATCGAGTTTTGAGAATGAGAAGATTTTTGCTTTACGCAGGGGTAGCATGTCTTATGCTAGCCGCCTGTAAGCCTAAATATGACGTATGCATATACGGCGGCTCTGCTGCCGGCATTGTGGCGGCATACAGTGCGGCTCAGATGGGGCTGAATGTAGTGGTGATTGAGCCCACGGCCCGTTTTGGCGGCCTTACCACGGGAGGCCTTGGGCAAACCGACATCGGCAACAAGCAGGTGGTCAAAGGCCTGGCGCTACAGTTTTACCGCAAGTTGGGAGCACATTACGGCAACCTGGAGAACTGGGTTTTCGAGCCATCGGCCGCTGCTGAAATAATGAATGAATATTTATCTCATCCTCGTATAACGGCTATCAATGGTTATCATCTTGTTGATGCCTGCAAGGAAGGAACGGATATCCGTTCCATCAGGGTGGCTTGTGATAAGGATACACTCTCCTTCATGGCCCCTTGGTTTATCGACTGCTCTTATGAGGGGGATCTTATGGCTGCATCAGGCGTAGAATACCGTGTGGGACGCGAGGACAATTCCGAGTATGGAGAAACCTGGAACGGCGTACATATGAGGCATCTCCATCAGTTTCCGGACGGGGTGGACCCATTTGTGATACCTGGGGATCCGGAAAGTGGACTTCTCTGGGGAATAAGTGATCAGAAATTAAAGCCTCAGGGAACTGGCGACTCGCTGGTTCAAGCTTATAATTTCAGAATATGCCTCACTGACAGCCTGGAGAATATGATCCCCATTGAAAAGCCGGACGCTTATGACCCCTCCCGCTATGAGCTTCTTATCCGCCTGTATGACGCCCAGCCGGATCAAAGGGATATAAACCAGTATTTTATATGGAGCCCTATGCCGGGCCGCAAGACCGACGTCAATAACCGCAGCGCCTTCTCTACGGATATGATTGGGATGAACTACGACTACCCTGAGGGCACCTGGGAGCAGAGACAGGAAATAATAAAGGCCCACAAAGACTACACACTTGGCCTGCTGTATTTCACGGCTCACGACGAAAGGATCCCTGCGGTCATAAGAGAGTTCGTGGCAAAGTGGGGCCTGCCCAAAGACGAGTATATAGAAACAGGCCACTGGACGCCCCAACTCTACGTAAGAGAATCCCGCAGAATGGTGGGTGAGTACGTTGCCACCCAGGCCGATTGCGAAAATGCACGCGTGGCTCCGGACGGAATAGCGATGGCGGCATATACTATGGACTCCCACAATTGCCAGCGAATAGTAGTGGTAAATGACGGTAAGTATATGGTAAAGAACGAAGGCGATGTGGAAATCTACGGCGGTCTGCCGTATCCGATCTCATATCGCAGCCTCACTCCAAAAAGGGAGCAGTGCACAAACCTTCTTGTGCCCGTGTGTTGTTCTGCCAGTCACATAGCATATGGTTCCATTCGTATGGAACCCGTATTTATGGGAATGGGACAGGCAGCCGGACTGGCCGTTGCCTTCGCTAAATACAAAGGCCTTTCACGCATTCAGGATGTTGACTACAGAGACATAGTACATATTCTGGAAACAGATCCATTCCAGAATGGAACTTATCCGGACATAATTATGGATGACGCTTCAATAGAGCCTGTCCCAGGATGGGAGAAAGTGGCTATGGATGGCTCATATGGTCCTTCGTGCTTTACCGGCGAGCCCGGATGTACTCCCATCGTTTTCTCTTCGGTGATTCCCGTAGATGGGGACTATATGGTATATAGTTATCAGCACAAACTCCAGGAAGGAGTGAACCCGTTAACATCCATAGAACTATCTACCGGAGAAAAATTTGAGGTTCACGCCTCCGATGTGCAGATTGCCGGCCAGACAACCAGCGCATGGCACCTCTTGTGCAATGTAAAACTGAAAGCCGGAGAAATATTCAGCGCTTCATTCTCTTCGGATGGAGGAGATGGCAAGGTTGTGGCCGATGCTGTTTTATTGGTGAAAAATAACTGACATGATGAATACGAAACAATTGTATGAAACTCCGGAATGCAAGTTATTGTATATCCCTGCTGAGAGTTCTATTTGCCTCGGCAGTCCTTATGACAAAGCCGGAGAAAAAATGGAAGAAGGAGATCACTGGTATGAATACTGATTTTATCAAGTGGCTCTCCGCCACGCTTATATGTATCGCTCCGGCATGCACATCCGGAAATGATTCCCAATCCCCAAAAAACGGCAAGTTGCATTTTGAAGTATCGGCCCGGGCACCACTTACAAAAACAACCATTGTGGGTACGGAGAAGCCTGGTGAACCCGGCAAATTTGTATATACACCCATGTGGGGTGCCGATGACCATGTTGCCGTACTTTTCGGCGCCAATGCCGATTCGGCACCGGCTGAAGAGTTGGCCAATTCCCTTGGCGCCGGAGAGACGGCTCTATTTACAGGTGATATCAGCGCCCCTGCCACAGGAACAGCCAGTGTTGTTTATCCTTATTCTGCCTGGACAGGAGGCAAGAGTGGTTATGCTACGCTGAAATCATCTCAAGCACCGGCTCTTACTTCCTTCGACCCCTCATGTGATATTCTTTGCGCGGAGCCCAAGGCTTATTCCGAGTCAAGCGGCACGGTGAACATTTCAGGGTTGTTGTTCCACCGTCTAACTGGTGTGCTCAGGATTGAACTGACTGGGCCGTTTGCGGCAGGGAACCATATTCAATCCATCAAATTCACGGCGCCAGAAGGGACTAAACTGGCAGGCAATTTTACCGTGGATTTTGATGGCGCGGATATCGCATCCATTCCCTCCGGCACCAATGTGGTCTCTGCTACTTATGCTGAGGGGCCGGTGATAGGTTCCGGCAGCGTTTTCTTATCTCTTCTTCCTTGCGTCATTGCCAAGAGCGGCAAGATTACCGTGGAAGCCAGGACTGAAAGTTACGATATAGTGAAAACAATCACCCTCAACGAGGCCCTGACAATTCCCAAGGGTGGAGTGGCCGTACTGAGGCTTTCTGTCACAGATGTGCACTGCACGTCCCTTCTGGACCGCGAAGGCTGGACAACCACACAGGTTCAAACCGGTTTGAAATGGCACAACTTCGAGGGAATGGACCCGGTTACGTCTAAACAGCAGATTGTCAATGTGCTTGAGGCTGACCTTGATAACTCTGGGCTTCAGTTCTCGTTTGTTTATAGCGATATCAACAAAAAAGTCTCGGAAATAGCCGCGGAAAAGAAAGCCGTTGCTGCCGTAAATGCCACCTATGGCGCTGATCAGCCGGGGGTGGTTTACATAAAGACAAACGGCACCGTAAGGCGCGGGATTGACTTTAACGTTGATGGTTATACAGCCTGGAAACATAAAGCTGCAGTCTGGTATGACGGCATTTCATCTTTTGGCTTTTATAATTATCATGCATTTAACAAGGAGACTTCCAACAACGCTTATATCGCCGACACTCACCCGAATTTGTTCTCCAGCGCTCCACTGTTGATAGACAACGGGAACCATACTGAGCTGAGCTATTTCAGCGATGGTACCAATGTGGCTCAGATTCATCCCAGGACAGTCCTTGCCGTAACCCGTAGCGGACGCCTCCTGCTCATTACTATTGACGGTAGATTGTCTACGGCAAAGGGCATGACCTGCGCCGAAATGCAAGAATTCCTTGACAGGTATTTCGCTCCTTTATACGCCATCAATATGGACGGCGGAGGCTCTACGACAATGTACATTGCCGGAAATGGCGTTGTCAATTATCCTTGCCACGGGACTTTAGAAAATGGGGAGGATGTGTCCCGCGACCACTCGGCAGAACGCGACCTGCCCAGTTTCTTTGTCCTGAACTGCGCAGTTGGAACCGGCATCGACCCTATAACGGTGGACGACAATAACGATGAATGGTATCAAATACGATAATTATGAGAACACAGATGACAATTATGACCATACTGCTGGGGGTTTCAGTATGCATGGCACAGCCTAAAGCCCCTGTCCTGCTGGATAAGGAAGGATGGGTAAGCGATACGCTACGCGTAGGTCTTGTCTGGCATAATTTTACAGGGACTGACAATATCTCGTGCGCTCCGCAGGTAATCAACGTCCTGGAATTTGACCTTGACCAGCCCGATCTCAAGCTATCGTATGAGTATTACCCCGACAAAGAGGTTCTCTCTGAAGTTGCGCGAGACACAAAAGCTATTGCTGCCACAAATGCCAGTTTTGGTCCGCCACATACATTTATTCGTGTGGACGGCGATACCTGGTGTGACATTGAGATAGAACCGGGGAACCGTGACTGGTGGAAGCACGAAGCCGCTGTGTTGTTTGACGGGGAGAACAATGTGAGTTTTCTCAATTATGACGGAAGGCCCGATGAGGCTGTTGAAGCATATCGCAGCCGTACAGAACCGAATATTCTTTCAGGTACGCCAATCCTCATCGACAATTATCAGCTTCCTGAATGGTTCCTTCAGGCAGTGAAAGGCTATAAGGCCAAGACCAGTACCATAGAGCAACGCCACCCTCGTACTGCGATTGCGCTAACCGGAGACAGGCATTTGCTGCTGATTACGGTTGACGGGCGATGGCTTGGAAAGGCATCCGGGATGACCTGCGATGAGCTAAGGAGATTTCTGGTGAGGTATTTCAATCCCCAGTATGCCATGAATATGGATGGCGGCGGTTCCAGCTCTATGTTTGTCAGAGACCGCGGTGATGAACAAACAGGCATAGTAAGCTATCCCTGTGAAAAAACGGGAGAAACGGGAGAAGGTTTTGAATTTGACCACTCTCACGAGCGCAGACTGCCCACATTCTTTGTAATTAAGGAAGTCAAAAACAGAAGGTGCAGAAGAAGATGAGAAAGGCATCTCTGCTTGTTCTGGCGCTGCTGCTTGCTCTCTCGGCGGCAGTAGCGCAGGATTTGCGTACGGGTGTTATGCACCCGTATCCGGGCAATGCTGCCGTAGAAACGCCACCGCCAACCGGTTATAAAGCATTTTACATCAGTCATTTTGGTCGTCACGGTTCAAGATATCTTTCATACGAGAAAGTGATTCTCCCCGCCTTGCAGCCTCTTGCCGCAGCAGAGCAGGAAGGTCTCCTGACTCCTGAAGGGGAATACTTGCTGGAGAAGGTAAGGGAACTTCATTCGGAGAGCGCAGGTATGTGGGGACAATTGTCCAAGTTTGGAGTTATGGAGCATCAGGGCATAGCCAGGCGTATGGTGGCACGGTATCCGACAGTTTTCAAAGATTCAGTCAGAGTGATGTCCAGCATCTACCCCCGCTGCATCGTGAGTATGTCCGCATCGACCGGAGAAATTGCACGGCTCGCTCCCAGAACCAAGTGGTCCTATCTGGTGGGAAAGCGCTACCAGAGTATTGTGAATACGTCTCATCGACCGGAGGGTTGGATTTCCGGAGCGTCCCAGCAGAAAAAGTACCTCATCGAGAATCTGGATATGGATTCAATGCTGGAGATAATCTTTTCCGATCCGGTTCGCGGAAAGGAGATTGTCGGGAATCAGGTATCATTTGCCAAAGCAATTTTCAATGCTTGGGCGGATCGCGAGGCAATAGGTCTTGAACCCTTCAGCCTGGACGGGATTATAGGAGTAGAGGCCGTGAATGTGCTAGCCGCTTCCGAAAGTTTGGCCGGATACAAGAATATGGCCATTCCAAATGCCGATTCCCTGATTACGGACATCGTTCTTCGTGCCGATGCGGCAATAAAACGGGATAAGCCTTCGGCCGACCTTCGTTACGGTCACGACAATGGACTTATGCGCCTGTTGGTCCAGATTGGGATTGAAGGCTATTCCGCGGATCTGGACAACGACTCTGCCGCCTCGTTCTGTTTCGGTGAAAAGGTTCCCCTTGCAGCAAACCTCCAGATTGTATTTTATCGCAACAAAAAGGGTAAAGTTCTTGTAAAATTTTTAGTAAATGAACAGGAAGGGTCCCTGGCGGCGCTTTCGGGCGGCCCATATTATAAATGGGAAGAAGTCAGGGCTCTTCTGGAACAATTTTGTCTGGAATGAATGTTCTCTGCCATATCCTGATTGCCCTGCTGCCGCTATTCGCCGCCGTGAAACCATCAGCATCGCAGGATGCCGTTGTGGTCTGTGAAAATGCCCGTTTTACCGTGCTGACTCCACAACTAATCCGTATGGAGTGGGCGGAAGACGGCGTATTTGAAGACAGGGCCACTCTTGGAGTAGTGAACAGGGATCTTCCTGTTCCATCTTTCAAAGTAAAGAAGATTCGCGGAGGGGTGCGCATCAAGACTTCATCCGTAACCTTGGAATACAAAGGAGGGAAATTTGGATCGGACAATCTTTCGGTCAGTTTCCTTATGAACGGGAAAAGAGTTCTTTGGCGGCCAGGTATGGACGACATCGGCAATCTTATGGGCACAACCCGTACGCTCGACCGTTATGACGGCTATTTCGCACAGGAGCCAGATGGTCGCCTTACACGCGATGTGTTTGACAAAGGCGTCGTTTCTCGTGACGGCTGGGCTATTGTGGATGAGAGTCAGCGTCATATATTTACAGAGGACGGTTGGGTGGCGGAACGACCGGAAGGAGACAGGCAGGACTGGTATATCTTCGCCTACGGACACGATTATCTATCGGCAGTTCGGGACTACATAAAGATTGGAGGCGAGATTCCGCTTCCTCCTAAATGGGCTTTCGGATACTGGTGGAGCCGATACTGGCTTTACAACGACTTTGAGCTGGAGGATGTGGTGGGAAAACTTCGAGGCTACGGAATTCCGGCCGATGTTTTCGTAATTGATATGGACTGGCATGAGACCTGGGGACTGACATCCAAAAATCCTGCGCTGGACGATGCCGGGCAGTCAAAAGGTTGGACCGGATACACGTGGAACAAAAGCTTGTTCCCAAGTCCGGAAAACACATTCGAGTATCTGCACCTCAACGGTTTCAAAACTTCCCTCAATCTTCATCCCGCTTCCGGCATCCAGACTTTCGAGGAGTGCTATGAGAGTTTTGTAAAGGACTACTCCGAAAGAACAGGAGAACACTGGCCTGATGGACAATATGTGCCTTACAGGATGAGCCAGCGGGAATGGGCACAGAGTTACTTTCATACGGTTCTTCATCCTCTTGAGAGCCAGGGCGTTGATTTCTGGTGGCTTGACTGGCAGCAGTGGCCGCTCAGCCGCTATCTCCAAGGCCTCAGCAATACTTTCTGGCTCAATCATACCTTCTTTGAGGATTCCGGACGGGATGGCAGGAGGCCTATGATTTATCACCGTTGGGGCGGCCTTGGCAGCCATCGGTATCAGGTTGGGTTCAGCGGAGATACCAAAGTGAGTTGGAAGGTCCTTTCCTATATGCCCTGGTTCATTTCCACATCCTCTAATGTTGGATATGCCTACTGGGGGCAGGATATAGGGGGACACAATGAGATTCCAGGTATCAATTATACCGACGCAGAATTGTTTACCCGCTGGGTGCAGGAAGGGGTTTTTACCCCCATCTTCAAGACCCACCCAACCCGCAATATGAATCTGGAACGCCGGATTTGGATGTTCCCCGAGCAATTTGACATTCTGAAAGAGGCTTTCAGGCTGCGATACAGCCTTTCCCCTTATATTTATACAGCAGCCCGTCAAACTTACGAAACCGGAATCGGCATATGTCGTCCGTTGTATTATTACTGGCCAGAGGCCGATGAAGCCTATTCCTTCAAGGAGGAGTATATGTTTGGCGATGACATTCTCTCGGCGGCCATATGCAGGCCGATTGACCCGTCAACCGGGCTTGCCGCGCGCGAAGTCTGGTTCCCTTCCGGCAGCGACTGGTTCGATATGGCAACAGGCACGATGTTTTCCGGAGGAACAGTTATGAATCTTGCCTATATGCTTGCCGAGAATCCCTGGTACGTGCGATCTTCCGCATTGATTCCTATGGCATCACCTTCTATCCAGTCGCTGCAGGAAGTATCTGATGAGCTCTATATTTTGGCGGTTCCCGGGGAGGATGATTTCCATACTCGCTTATATGAAGATGGCGGAGAGAACGCAGATTATGACATTGCATATTCCTTTACCTCTCTTTCGCGCGAAAAAACCGACACCGGCGTCAGAGTCACCGTCGGAGCACGCGAAGGACAATACGAAGGAGCCTTGGAGCAGCGGCGCATACGGCTAGTCCTACCAGGATTCTGCGCCCCGGACAAGGTGCTTGTGAATGGTATCGAATTACCTTACAGTCGCTTCGCCCGAGATGGAGTATGGTGCTATGATGGCGCGTCTCTGTCCGTTACAGTATTTGCCTTTCCCACATCGGCAGATTCTGAAACAGTTATTGAATGTGAAGGAAACTATGCCTTTGTCTCTGGCGAAAGCGGCAGGCTGAAAAGGGCACGTATCGAGGCCGAAAGCGTGAAGAACTCCCAAAATGCAGTAGATAAATATAAGTGGCCAGACGATGCGATGATGCAGTGGATTGGTGCAGCAAGCCGTATAACGGAAGATCCTTGGAACGCCGAGACTGTGCTGCAATCTCTTCCCGAATATCCTTTTGAAAAACCGGCCGAGACCGATTCCACATTCTCTTCTTGCATTTTGGGCAACGGACTCAGACTGCTGGAGAAAGAAGGTATCCACATCCTTGAGATTGCGCCGGACGGCGACTATTCAATAGGGTTTGGCTATAGCGCCGAGAGCAAGACGGTTGAGGAATATGGAACAGAAAATGGTCTTACTGCTGTTTCAACAGCCACTTTCGGACTACCCCATACTTATGTCAGGATTAATGGAAAGAACATTTCGGAGATCAGCATTTCCCCTGACAATTCCCGCTGGTGGATGCACGAGGCCGCATTAATGATCAAGGAGGACGGGACTCTTGATTTTGCTTGTTTTGACGGTATGGCCGACAGGGCGGCCATTTCATATCGCAACTCAAAGGTCAAGAACATTTTTTCTTCTGCTCCAATGCTTATTTATGAGGGCGCACAGTTGAGGTGGAAGGAAGACACAAGAAATAAGCACGGCTTCATTTACAAACAGTATCCACGTACGGCATTAGCTCAGTTGTGGGACGGAACTATGTTGCTGCTGGCTTCAGATAAGGCGATGAGCCTTCCGGAATTGCAGCAACTGCTGACCGACAGTTTCTTCGTCCGCAATGCCATTAATCTTGACGGTTCTGCCGCTCTTTATCTGGAGGGGGAGGGGAATATATGCTCACCTTCCACCCAGCGGTCACTTCAAACTTTCATCGAAGTAAGGAAGAAATGAGACGGGCGGCTCTTATCATCATACTTTCTTATGTATCACTGGCTCTCGCATCTGGTCAGGAAGACAAACGCAACGTGATGTTGAATGCAGAAAGCGCCAGCGCTCCAAGAGTAATCAACATCGGTCTTCCAGACAGTTCCAACGGGGCGGTGGTGTTTGTGGATGGCCTAAAACACGCAATGGGACTCCCGAGAAGCCAGTATCATTGGGCCGGCGGCAACGCTTATGAGAAAGTAGGTACCATCGATTTTATGGAAGCTGTGGTTCAGTATGGCGAATACAGCATTCCGGTGAATTCGAGTACGCGCGTTGGTTCTAATATCCTTTCCGGCACTTTTACGGCGGCAACTTCCAGAAACGGACTCATCCGTTTTGATGGTTCGTTGCGAGGCCCATTGTACAAGGGATGGCAGTTTGCCCTCGGCGCGTATGTGAATTATGACCCCACGTCAGTCAATTCTCCATCCCGCCTATTTGTCGATCAGAAGCAAATATACCAGGCATCAGTCAGCCGCCACTGGGAAGATGAAATGATATCAATGACTTATCGTCTGTCATTATGCAATGACCGGGTTGATGGCGGCTATAGCGTGGCGCCTTTCATATATAACGGAAATGGCACAATTAGCCGATATAATGGGTTTCGGCTTGGATCCGACTGCTATGTTCCCGCAGATGAGAAGGTTAAGTGGATGGATCTTGAAACCGGACAGTGGCAAGAGGGAGATATGTCCCAAATGGACCGTCGGCGACTGCACGACCTGCATTTGACCTACAAAAAGAACGACCTTTTTGGCTGGGACTGTCTTGCGGCCTTCCACCTCTGCTATATGGCTCCTTCCAATTGGATGAAAGTGCAGTTGGCCGGTGTGGATCAGGTCTCTGGAGAAAAGGGTTACTCGCTTTCTGGTGGCTATATATATACAGGACTGATTCAAAATCGGCAGGCCCTTTATTATGACACCTGGACTGTGGATCCTGAACTTCGGTTCGAAGGGCGAAAAACGTTCGGACGACATAATCTGAAAATAGGCACGTCGCTGGTTTACGCAAGGCAGTATGAGGCATCATCTACCTTCCGTTTTGCGCACACTGTCGAGGCGAATCCTCGGCGAGTATTCAAGGATGGTCAGGGTACCTGGAACTTCAACAGGAACAGCACGTGGTTCGACTCCTGGAAAATGCACGCCGACCTGTATGCCTTCCACTCTTGGCGCATTACTAGTTCTTTTCTCTCAAGAACCGGCATCCGTGTTAGAGGAATATATAATGATGTTTATAGTGCGGCCCGACTGGAAGGAGAGACTATCAATACACGCGTTGAGGGATTCAACCTCGCAGACCCATCAATAGCGCAAAAACATCATTTCCGGAAACCAGGTCTTGATTATGTTGTGTCGGAAAGCCTTTCCTGGCGAATCTGCAAGGGCCTTTCGGCCGTCGGCGAAGGCTTTTACAGTATGACCCCAAAGGCGGCAACCTATTACAGGAACGCAACGCTTCCATCCTTGAAGAGTATTGGAAACGCGATGGCGCGGGGTGGATTTTCCGTTGATGGACAGTGGTATGACCTTACCGCACTCGTGTCTTACGTGACCAGTTGGAACAATGCAGCACAGGTGAATGTTACAAAGCAGATTAACGGTGTAAGCGAAACCCTGCCCTGGGTGGCTCAATACGGAATCGGAACTCTAGGATTCACGGTGGACGGCACTCTACGCTTCGACGGCTTTTCTCTTCACTCTCGGGCTACGTGGCAGAACCCCCAGTACAAGAACTATCGAAACGAATTTGTCTTCAGTGATGGCTCGGTATCCATCATCGACTATACCGGGAAAACTGTGACCGGTATTTCAAAATTGATGATTGAATTGGATCCTTCTTTCACTTGGAAGAGCTTGCGCGTGTGGGCCAGTGCACGATACTATAGCCGCCAGTATGTGAGTCGTACAAACCTGGCCTATTTCAAGGGCCATTTTGAGACCTTTGCCGGTGCAGAGGCAAAGTTGGGCAAACATCATCGCATAAACTTGAATGTCGTTAATGTGCTTTTGGATCAGGGGGCCAAGGGTAGTATAGATATTGCCGACACCATAGAGGACGCTTCGGCCCTCCAGGGTCTGATTATGGCGGGCTCCTATATCCGGCCCTTTACCGTAGATCTTTCCTACACCTTTAGTTTTTAAACGGAAAACGAGACTCGTACCTCGCGACTCCGACCTTAAAGACCAAACAATTCCACGTCGCTATCTTTAAGAGATCTTTCGTCACATTTCAGCCTCCTGTGCGCTCTGGGGAAGGTCTGGGCCTCGGGAGTGGTAATTGATACCCACCTTCCTCAAAACAGTGCTGTTCAAAAAGCAGGCAAAAACGGCCATACAGAGCGGTGAGGTGAGGAATACAAACGAAAAAAGACAACCTTTACGGCTGTCTTTTCGTGCGGATGGGGAGACTCGAACTCCCATGAGCCATCGCTCACTACCCCCTCAAAGTAGCGTGTCTACCATTTCACCACATCCGCTTGGGGTTTGGGACTGCAAATGTACGAACTTTTTCCAAACTGCCAAAATTTTT
>JAILDI010000157.1 GCA_024689525.1 Bacteroidales bacterium | reverse complement strand
GGCACCTTCGTGTATCTTTTCCGCCGTTCCAAACCCAAGGTGGAGCAGTACACCACAGTTGAGGTTACCCGTATGGACATCGTGAAGTCCACCGTGGTCACAGGCAAGATCCAGCCCCGCGACGAGGTGAACATCAAGCCGCAGATAAGCGGAATCATCTCCCAGCTGTACAAGGAGAGCGGCCAGACGGTGAAGAAGGACGAAATCATCGCCAAGGTGAAGGTGATTCCGGACATGTCGTCCCTGTCATCGGCCCAGAGCCGGGTCCGGCTGGCGGAGGTGAACCTCAAGCAGGCGCAGACCAATTACGACCGCGAGAAGAATCTCTTCGACCAGTCGCTGGTGAGTGCCGATGAGTACGAGAAGGTGCTCCAGGCCCTGGAACAGGCGAAGGAGGAGCTGGCATCGGCCCAGGAATCTCTGGAGATCGTGCGCGACGGCGTATCCTCGTCCAACGCACAGGGGAGTTCCACCCTCATCAGGTCGACCATTTCGGGCCTGATATTGGACATTCCGGTGAAGGTGGGTAATTCGGTGACGCAGTCGAACACCTTCAATGACGGTACCACGATTGCCACCGTGGCCGACATGGACGACCTCATTTTCGACGGCAACATCGACGAGACCGAGGTGGGCCGCCTGTCGGTGGGGATGCCGGTGGTGATTTCAGTGGGAGCGCTGCAGGACGTGAGCTTCAACGCGGTCCTGGAGTACATTTCGCCCAAGGCAACGGAGAACAACGGCGCCAATCTGTTCGAGATCAAGGCTTCGGTCGATATCCCCGGCGACGTTACAATCCGCTCCGGCTACAGCGCCAACGCGTCGATTGTGCTGCAGAGCGTGGAGCAGGTACTTGCCATCCCCGAGGCTGCGCTGCAGTTCGAGGGCGAGCAGACCTATGTTTTTCTGGAAACTCTTGAGGGATATGAGCGCCGCGACGTGGTCACGGGCCTTTCCGACGGCATCAATATCGAGATCCGCGAAGGATTGGAGCTTGGCGACAAACTGCGCGGAACCCTGATTCTGTCCAACGTTAAAAAGTAAGCCGCGATGAAGAGTCTGTTAATTGCTTTGGCCCTGGTGCAGGCGCCCGTGGACTCCCTGCCGGACTTCTCCCATCCCTGGGACCTGGCCGAATGTATGGAGTGGGCGATGGGGCACAACCTCACCGTACGCTCGCAGGAGGCGGGCGTGGAGCAGCGCGAGTTGGACCGGAACACGGCGCAGTACTCCTGGCTGCCCAGCGTGAGCGCATCGGCCTCGGAGAATCTGTCGTTCGGTCGCGGTCTGTCGGCCGACAATACTTATGTGTCGTCGAATACGACATCGACCAGTTTCTCTATCGGCGCCGGAATGAATCTGTTCGACGGGCTGGCCACGCCGGCCAGGATCGAAATGTCCCGACTGAATCTGGAGGCGGCTACGGCCGATCTGGAGAAGACAAGGGACGATATCCGCATTTCCGTGGCGCAGGCGTACGTGCAGGTGTTGTATGATTACGAGATTTTGGACGTGGCTCGGCAGCAGATTGCCATCGACTCGGCCCAGGTGGTTCGCCTGGAGTCGTTGATGGCCACCGGAATGGCATCGGCCGCGGAAGTGTCCCAGCAGAAGGCCTCCTATGCGCAGAGTCTGGTTACCCTGACGCAGGCGGAGAACAACCTGCTGGTTGGCATGCTGGACCTGTGCCAACTGCTGGAACTGCCGCTGGACCCCGCGTTCCACATTGTGCGTCCCGAGGTTGAGGCGGGGGATATCCTCCTCCCTTCCGTGGACGACATCTATGCCGATGCCGTGGGTATGCGCCCCGGCGTTAAGGCTGAGGAACTGCGCCTGGAGGGCTCGCAGCAGCAACTGCGGATCGCACGCAGCTCGCTGTATCCCTCGCTGTCGCTTAGTGGTGGGATTGGCTCCAACTACTATTCGCTGAAGGGCGGAACCAACACCGGATTCTGGGACCAGCTGTCCAACAACTTTTCACAGTATATCGGGTTGTCGCTTTCGATACCCATCTTCAACCGTTTTGAAACGCGCAACAGCATACGCAGCGCAGAACTGGACATTCTGCGGCAGAACATCCAGCTGGCTTCGGTGAAGCAGTCCCTGTACAAGGAAATCCAGCAGGCGTGGAACAACGCCGTGGCCGCCCAGGCCAAGTACAACGCCTCTTCCATCGCGTGCTCCGCCGCGGAAGACGCCTTCCGCCTGGTGCAGGCCAAATACGAAAACGGCCGCGCCACCATCACGGAATTCAACGAATCCCGCAACCAGCTCATGAAAACCCGCTCGGACCTTGTCCAGGCCACCTACGAGTACGTCTTCCAGACCCGCATCCTCCAGTTCTACCGCGGCGAAGAGATTTCGCTGTAGCACCGCGTGGCGGCTAACATTCTGTGCCACAGTACATTAAGCGCAGATCCCCTGGTGAAAACGCACCAGGGGAACGCATAGCTAATCGCTGATTATCAGGCATTTAGCCGCCACTGGGGCTACCAGCTTATAGGCGGGAGCGTGAGGGCGGTCTGGAGCTGGGTGTCGTAGCGGAGGCGGATGGCGTAGCCGGCTTCCTGGTAGTAGTAGCGCACGGCGATTTCCTCCTCGATGAACGGGACGATCTCCTCCTTCTTCAGGCGGAGGTAATCCTCCTTGGAGATGTTCAGCGCGGACTCCAGGGCGGCGAGCTGGGCCGATGCCGCCTCGCTCAGGCCTTCATCGGCCAGGGCCTCGCGGAGCTCATCCACGGCGGTACGGGACGATGTGCGGTAGTCGAACTCCTTGCCGGAGGCGAATTTCACGAAATCGTCGTACTCCGTGAAGTGGAAGCTTTCCAGGGCGGGGATGCTCTCGTGCTTGCGGACATAATCCAGCACATACTCCTCCACTATGCCGCTCAAAACGATGGAATAAGTGATGCGGCTGTATTTGCGGGGCTGGACGATGTGGTCCGGCGTAATTCCGCCGCCGTCGCGCACCGTGCGGCCGTGGGTTGTCTTGAATGTGTGGGTGAGTTCCTCCGGGATATGTCCCACGGAGCCGTCTTCATTGCGGTGGGAATAGTCGATGGCCTGCACGCAGCGGCCGGAGGGAGTGTAGTATTTGGCAGTAGTGAGCTTGAGCTGGCCGTCATAGGGCAGCGAACGGATGCTCTGCACCAGGCCCTTGCCATAAGTTCGAGTGCCGATAACCGTAGCCCTGTCGTAATCCTGCAGCGCTCCGGAAACAATCTCAGAGGCCGATGCCGTGCCTGAATCCACCATCACGATGAGCGGCAGATTCACGTCGAAGGGCTCATTGGAAGTGCGGTAAGTGCTGTTGGACGATGCCGTGCGCCCCTTTGACGTAACCACCACCGAGCCGCGGGGGACGAACAGGCCCACCATATTTACGGCCTCGCTGAGAAGGCCGCCGCCATTTCCTCTAAGGTCGATGACCAGGCGCTTCATCCCCTTCTTCTTGAGCGACCTGGCGCAGTCCCTCATCGTCTGTGCCACGCCCTCCGTGAATTTCTCGACAAGGATATAGCCGGTTTCATCGTCCAGCATTCCGGAATAAGGGATTGAAGGGAGCACAATCCGCTCGCGGACCACGGGGACGGCAATCACTTCGCCCGCCTGCCAGTATTCGCCGGCGCGGAGTTTCTTAACGCGGAAGAGCACCGTGGTGCCGGGCTTGCCGCGCATTTTCTCACTGCTCTGCGAGCTGGTGAGCCCGTGGGTCGATTCCCCATCGATGCTCACAATCTCGTCGCCGCACTGCAGGCCTGCCTTTACGGCGGGAGAGCCGGCATAAGGCTCGTTAATCACCACATTCCCGTCCACATCGGGCTTGTAGATGATTGCGCCGATGCCGCCGTACGAGCCGGAAAGCATCATCTGGAAATCCTCCTGTTCCTCTTCCGGAACGTACACCGTATACGGGTCCAGGGCCTCCAGCATAGCGTCGATGCCCGCCCGCTCGATGCGGCTCACCTCCAGCGAGTCCACGTACGAACGGTTGAGTTCCTTGAGGATGGCATTCTGGATTTCCGTCCACTTGCCTAATGTGTAACTATGGGATTGGGCCGATGCCGATACGGCAATGCTGATGGCCGCCGCAAGGGCCAGGATATGCTTGAAACTCTTTACCATAATACTGAAAATAACGGCACCAACGACGCGCAAAGTCTGTACCAATGGACAAAGATAATGAAAAAATCTCTATCTTTGCCCCCGGAAAAACTATATCAATCTGTTATGAAACTGGTTTTTGCAACGGCCAACCCCGGCAAAGTGTCGGAGGCCTCAAATATACTGGGCGACAAATACGAAATACTCACGGCTGCCCAGGCCGGCATCAAAGAAGACATACCTGAAGACGGAGACACCTTGAGGGCGAACTCCCTCCAGAAGGCACAATACATATTCGAGAAATGCGGAAAAGACTGTTTTGCCGATGACACCGGCCTCGAGGTGGAAATCCTCGGCGGTGCTCCCGGAGTCCATACCGCCCGATACGCCGGCGAGCCGGCGAATCCCGCAGCAAACATCGACAAATTGCTCAAGGAAATGGAGCGGAGGGAATTCGAAGCGTCGATTATGCGCGAATATGGATTGTCGACCCCCCACGCAACGCGCAAAGCGCGCTTCCGCACTTCCGTGACGCTTATCCTGAACGGCGTAAAGCACTTTTTCGACGGCATTATGGAAGGGCGCATCGCCCGCGAGCGCCACGGCAACGGCGGATTCGGCTACGATCCCGTATTCATTCCGGACGGCTGCGAAGTAACCGCCGCAGAACTCACCAAAGAGCAGAAAAACGCTATTTCCCACAGGGGCAAATCCCTGCGCGCAATGGCAGAATTCCTTAAATCACTATGATATCCGAGCAAGCCATCGACAAGGCCGTAAAGGACCTTTTCGGCAACATTGAATTCACCGCGGAACCCGCGGGGCTGTACGATCCCCTTCGCTATATGATAGCCATCGGGGGCAAGAGAATCCGCCCCAAGCTGTGTCTTATGGCCTACAGTATGTTCAAGGAGGGTTTCACGCAGGGCATTCTTGGGCCCGCAGCGGGGCTGGAGGTATTCCACACCTTCACGCTCATCCACGACGACATTATGGACCGCTCCCCGCTCAGGCGCGGATGCGACACAGTGTGGAAGAAGTGGAGCCCGGACACGGCCATCCTTTCCGGCGACGTAATGTGCATCGACTCGTACAAACGCATCGCCCAGGCCCCCAGGGAAGTGCTCCCGGAGGTTCTGGACCTGTTCTCCGTAACTGCGGCGCAGGTGTGCGACGGCCAGCAGATGGATATGGACTTCGAGAAGGTGGACATTGTGCCGATGGACGAATATATGCAGATGATCGGCCTCAAAACAGCCGTCCTGCTGGCCTGCGCGGCCAAAATGGGCGCAATTATCGGAGGGGCCGATGCCGCAACGCAGCAGGCGCTCTATGACTACGGCTACAACCTCGGTCTCGCCTTCCAGGTGGCCGACGACTATCTGGACGCCTATGGCGACCAGGCCGTCTTCGGCAAGCCCATCGGCGGAGACATCCTCAACTGCAAGAAGAGCTGGCTCACGGTGAAGGCTTACGAAAAGGGCGCATCGGAGATTACATCGGCCCTTCAGTCATCGGCCCCGGCACAAGAAAAAATCGACCTTGTGAAAGGGATTTATGCCAGTGTCGATGTGGCCTCGGAGGCCCTGGCGGAGATTGACGCCCTCACGGCAAAGGCTCTGTCCTTCGTGCCCGGGGAGGCGATGCTGGAGAAGTTCGCACACAGCCTTACGGGACGCACCAAATGAGACGCGACGAGCTTGAAATAATGGCCCCTGCGGGGAACCTGGAATGCCTTCTGGCCGCCGTCGAGGGCGGGGCGAACAGCGTGTACTTCGGCATCGGCCATCTGAATATGCGCTCGCACAGCGCCAATAATTTCAGTGCCGATGATCTGCCGGAGGTAATGCGCATCTGCCGCGCTTATGGCGTGAAAGCATACCTTACGCTGAACATCACCCTGTACGGGGAGGACCTGGAGGCGGCTAGGCGCGTGCTGGATCTGGCTCGCGAGTGCGGTGTGGACGCGATTATCGCCTCCGACATGGCGGTTATCCTGTATGCCCGCTCCATCGGCCTGGAAGTGCATATTTCCACTCAGCTGAGCATATCCAACGTGGAGGCGCTGCGCTTTTACAGCCAGTGGGCCGATGTGGTGGTGCTGGCGCGGGAACTTAAGCTGGAGCAGGTGAAGGAGATTCACGAGGCCATCGTGCGGGAGCGGATTTGCGGCCCGTCCGGTCGGCTCGTCCGCATCGAGATGTTCGCCCACGGAGCCTTCTGTATGGCCATTTCCGGGAAATGCTACCTGTCGCTGGCCGCGTACGGGGAAAGCGCCAACCGCGGCGCCTGCATGCAGGTCTGCCGCCGGGGATATCTGGTTACGGACTACGAAACCGGCAACGAAATACACGTCGACAACAAGTATCTGATGTCGCCCAAAGACCTCTGCACCGTAGAGTTTATGGACCGCATCATCGACGCCGGCGTGCAGGTGTTCAAGATAGAAGGACGCGCGCGCAGTGCCGATTATGTTAAGGTTTGCTCCCAATGCTACCGCGAGGCTGCGGACGCCGTTGCCGACGGTACATATACGCCGGAGTTGGCCTTGAGTTTGAAGGAGCGGCTGGCGGAAGTGTTCAACCGCGGCTTCTGGGACGGGTATTACCTGGGCGCCCGCCTTGGCGAATGGAGCGCCGTATACGGCAGCCAGGCCACATACACGAAGCAGTACATCGGCAAAGTGACCAACTGGTTCGACCGCATCGGCGTAGCAGAAATCAAGGTGGAGGCCGCGCCACTGCACAAGGGCGACACCATTATGTTCATCGGCCACACCACCGGCATCCTGGAGATGTGTGTCGATGATATGCGGGTGGATCTGAAGCCTGCCGACGTATGCCCCCAGGGCGTTCCCTGCTCGGTTGCGGTACCCCTGGACGGTATGCCCGAGGACCGCGTGAACGACAACCCGTCGATGACTCCCGGCGAGCGTCTCCACCCCCGCCGCGGCGACAAAGTGTTCCTGAAAGTGAAGGTCGATGGCAGAGTGCATTGAGCTCATAGTCCTGGCCACCACCAAGGCGCGGGACAACTCGCTGGTAATCCACACCCTGTCGCGCGAGTACGGCCGGCGCGGATTCCTCGTCCGCGTTAGCAAGAAAGTGCCTATGGCGCTTTTCCTGCCCCTGAACATCCTGGAGGCCGATGTGGTTTCGTCGCCCAAATCGCAGCTGCTATCCCTGCGCGGGATATCGGCCCGTGATCCCTTGAACGGAATCCGCGGCAGTATTTATAAGAGCGGAATCACCCAGTTTATTTCGGAAGTGCTTTACCGCAGCGTCCACGAAGGCCTCGCGGAAGAGGGCCTGTACGACTGGTGCGTCAGGTGTATCCTGACACTGGACGCTATGGGCGGCGATTTCGCCAACTTCGGCGTATGGTTCCTGCTGGACTATGCCTCCGTCCTGGGCTTCCGCCCCACTTTCGACGACATCGCCCCCTTTGCCGGCGATAATTTGCAGGCTCTGAAGCCGTTTTTAAGCGCCCCCTTCTCGGAAGCCATGTTGCTTCCCCTTGACGGCAACACCCGCAACTCCCTCTGCGAATCCGTCCTCCGCTACCTGGAGTACCACACCGAATCCTCCATCCCCGTCCGCTCCCTCTCCGTCCTCCGAGAACTCTACCGCTAGTTTATCGTGGCGCCTAAGTGGCTGATTGTCAGCGCTTTCCTTATGGCTCCCCTGGTGAGAACGCACCAGGGGAACACACCACAAGTTGCTGATTATTAAGCAGTTGGCCGCCACGCCTACTTCGCCCTTCTAAACGGCATACGCAGGAATTTCGCTATTTGTTCCGGAAGGGCCATTGTCTTAGCCCCCAGCCACTCGAATAGCTCGTACTTTTCATCCTGTGACAACCTCAGGACGTCGTGAATATCGGCAAAACCATATCGCTTCTTAATCAGGGATGTGATTTGCTGATAATATGTGTCGTCTTTGCCGACGGTAATCTCATTCAAGTCGTATTCGCTTCCTGTCGATGAATGCATTGCGACAATCATTTCTTCATAGCTGCCGAAGAACCGGATCGCAGCGTCGTGGTCGATGACAGAATATTTTGTGACGATATAATCGACCAGTTTAAGAGCTTCAGCGGTGTTGATCGACTCGAACCACTTTTTCAGGATGTCATACCGGAGAGGCTGGATTGACGCGCGGTAGCAATCGACCTCTTTTATGATCCGGCGCAATGATTTGGAGGCGCGGCTTAACACGAGTTTTTCCGAGAACGGATGATTGCTTTTTGCATAAGCGAGGAAGCCCCACTGATAGTCTTCCGCATTTATTACGAGACGCCTCTCGGGAGGATTATTTCCTACGTATATCAAGTTTGTCCGTGCTTTTTTGTCTCCCATTTTCGGTACGCTTTTGAACGGTGTGTTGAACAGGGGACCGCTCCTATGGCAATAGACATTCTGGGCTTTGGCGAATCTTGAAGTATAGTCACGGACGAATGAATACAGGTCGCGCCTGCTATCGGCAATGGTGCTGTGATGAATATGGTCCGGCATCTGGCACAGTTCGAGTACCTGTACATTATGTGAAAGAGCCTCTACGCAGAATGTCGTAAAAAACACAAGATGGTCCAGTACATTGTAAAAGATAAGGAATCCGTTTTTGGTATTCTGGCAGCTGTGGTTCAGGATTCCATTGTAGCATTTTCTGTTTTGACCTCGCATAGCGTTTTTTCAGCGAAGGTAAAAAAGAACCGCGTCGTTGATGCTGTTTTCCGCCCGAGCCCTGCAACTATTTATGTTTTTTAATAGAAATCGACACTTTTTCTTTATAGAATTAAAAAACGTAAAAATTTTTCTTTATGGTTTTTGTGACCTGCTGTGCCGGTTTTTGTTGCGGAAGGCCGATTGTGCCCGTGGCGGATAACTTGTTGATTTGCTGTGAGTTAAATGAGGCTCCCCTGGTGCGTTTCCACCAGGGGAGGGTATGGTAATGCGCTGATAATCAGCGGGTTGGGCGCCACGGCGATTTGGCCGATGAGGTGGGGGCCGGTGAGGTGGGGGCCGATGATGCGGCGTTTAGGGCCAATTCGGTGTTCTGGGTCGATGGGCCGGGGGTCGATCAGGTGTTGGGCGTGTCGAGCTTGAGGGCTGGGTTCCGGCGCGAGGTGCGGCGGAAGAGGAGGGCGACGACGACCGAGGCGATGCAGAGGGCGCTGAACATAAGTTCGACCGTGAAGGCGCCGATTTGGGCCGGGTCGGCGGAATTGGCCGGGTCGACGGGGCCGGAAGAGGCATTCAGGATGACACCGGCGATCCACTTGAAGCTCAGGAGGCCCAGGTTCTGCACCCAGTAGATGAGGGCGAAGGTGGTGCCGAGCACTTTGTCCGGGACTATCTTGGGCACGCTGGGCCACAGGGCGGCGGGCACGAGGGAGTAGCCGAAGCCGAGGAACGCCATGGCCAGGTAGCCCCAGAAGGGCACGCCGGCGGGAGCTAAGGCCAGCAGCAGGTGCGCCACCAGCGCGAGCACGGAGCCAAGGATCATCCAGCGGGTGCCGTTGCCGCGCTTATCGACCAGGATGCCGAACAGGGGAGCGAAGATAACCGTGGAAAAGGGGAGCATGGACACCATCCATCCGGCGGCCGATGCGGGAATGTCGAAGCGGGGTACCAGTATGGCGCCGGCGAACTTCTTGAAGGCCACCACGCTACTGTAGAACAGCACGCACAGCAGGCCCAGGAGCCAGAAGTTCTTGTTGCCGAGAACGCCGAGGACGTCCTTGAAGCGGAAGCGCTCCGACTCATCCACGTTTTTGGCCGATTTCGTGGACGAACCGCGGTCCCGGCGGGCATCCATCGCCACAAACACGGCCCACAGAATCAGCCCCACCGCCATCAGTCCCATGCCAAAAAGCGCGGGACGGGCGGTTTCAACCAATGTGTAGAAGTGTCCGGGGTCGGAAGAAGAAACCAGGCGCGGGGACATCACCAGGGCGAAGGCCGTGCCCAGGCGGGCGATGGCCAGTTCCAGGCCCATCGCAAGCGCCATCGGCCCTCCCTTGAACCATTTGGCTATGGAGCGCGTAACAGAAGTTCCGGCTATCTCGCTGCCCAAACCGAAGAGCATACAGCCCACATAGGCCAGGGCCAGGGACGATGAACCGCCGCGCAACAACGCAAACAGCACCAGACCTGCGCCAAACACCATCATGCCCACAAACAGCGAGCCCGTTACGCGTACGCCCCACCTATCCAGCAGGATGCCACCGATCACAAGCCCGCCGAAAACGCACAGTACGCTGTACCCGCTGGCGTAGAAGCCATAGCCCGCCGAATCCCAGCCAAGGGCCAGAAGGGACGGATCTTCGAACAGGTACGAAATCGACGAGAACATATCGTCGAAGAAGTACTGCGCGAACATCGGTACAACCAAACAGGCCAGCGCCAACCACGGCGCCAGCCTGCTGAAACTCTTCTTGCCCACAGGAAGCATTATTTATCGGAGCATTCGTCCTTTGAAAGCTCTGCGGCAAGTTCTTCCGCATTCACCAGTTCGGGAGCGGCCTTGGGAGCATCCTCCTTGATGTTGGGAAGCTCAAGCCCGTAACCCTTCTTCTTGTCCTCCACCTTGAGCAGCAGGCTGATGATGAAGGCTATAACGCCGAAGCTGGAGAAGATAATCATGGGAACGGTATATCCGCCGGTGGACTTTTCCACACTGCCGATGAGCAGGGGAACTCCCCAAAGGCCGATGTTCTGGACCCAGAAAATGAGGCAGTATGCGCTGCCGAGCACTTTCTCGTCGATGATCTTGGGAACCGAAGGCCAGAGTGATGCGGGCACCAGCGAGAAGCTCACGCCCAGCACCAAAATAAGCACCACTGCAAGGGCGGACGACTTGACCACGGGCAGCAGGAACGCGAAGCTCAGGTGGCACACGAACATAATGATGGAGCCGACCAGCAGCATACTTGCACCCTTGCCCTTCTTGTCCAGGAACAGGCCCAGGAACGGTGTGAGCACCATAGCCAGGATGGGGAACACACTGAACAGGCGGGCTGCAAACTCGGGTTCCACGCCCAGCGTTACCTCAAAGTAGTTGGGAGCGAATTTCTGGAAGGGGAATATTGCGCTGTAATACAGGACGCAGAGGATGGAGACGATCCAGAACATCTTTGAGCGGAAGATGATTCCCAGGTCCTTGATCTGGAATTCGTCGCTCTTGGAAGTGTCGCTCTGGCCAATCTCGGCGAGCTGTTTGTCGAACTTCCTGTCCATAAATGTGAAGGAAGTGAAGGTGATAAGGCCGATGCAGAGGAGCAGCGCGCCGACAAGAACCGGAGCGCCAACAGTGTCGACGGCGGTCTTGGAGATTGCGGGGGAGAGCCACATCGCGGCGAATACGCCCAGGCGTGCGATACTCATTTCCACGCCCATCGCCATAGCCATTTCCTTACCCTTGAACCACTTGGCGATGGCCTTGGACACGGTTGTGCCGCCCATCTCGCAGCCCATACCGAAAATCATGAAGCCCAGGGTGGCCATCTTTGCACTTGCAGGGAAGGAAGTCCACCAGCTGTTCATCCAGTTGCAGAACGCGGTGGCCTGGAACCACTCGCTTACGCCGATGTATTTGATGAAGGCGCCGCCCACCATAAGGGCTGCCGACAAAATACCGGTGAACCGGACACCCATCTTGTCCAGGATGATACCCGCAAAGATGAGGAAGAAGCAGAACACGTTGAGGAAGAACTCGCCGCCGGCATAGATGCCGAAGGTTGCGCTGTCCCAGCCGCGTACGCTTTCCAGGGTGGATTTAAGGGGTGAGAGGATGTCGGCGAAAAGGTACGCGAAGAACATCATCAGGGCGATGAGGATCAGGGCCGTCCATCTTGCCGCGGCGCTGTCGTTCATCAGTTTCTTAATCTTGTCAGTCATATCGTTGAACGTTTATATTGTCGTACAATGGATGCAAAATTAGTAAAAAATTCGTAACTTGCGGGCTCAAATGTACGAATTGCTGGAAAAAATATCATCCCCGGAGGATGTGAGGAAACTGTCTGTGAAGGAGTTGGAAACCCTCTGCAGGGAGATAAGGGGCTATATGGTGGAGTGTTGCGCCGCCAACCCGGGCCATCTGGGCTCGAGCCTTGGCGCCGTTGAAATCATCGCCGCCCTCCATTACGTATACAACACCCCGGACGACAAACTCGTGTTCGATGTAGGCCACCAGGCCTATGCCCACAAGATAATCACCGGCCGCAGGGAGATTTTCCGCAAGAACCGTATGGTCGATGGCATCAGCGGCTTCCCGCGCCGCTCGGAGAGCCCCTACGACTCCTTCGGCACCGGCCATTCTTCCACGTCGATATCCGCAGCCCTTGGCTTTGCGGAGGCATCGAAACTCAGCAAGGACTCCCATAAGGCTGTAGCCGTGATAGGCGACGGAGCCCTCACCGGAGGCCTGGCCTGGGAAGGCCTGAACAACGCCGGAGCATCGAATGCCGATATCCTGGTAATCCTGAACGACAACAACTGCTCCATCGACCCCGCCCGCGGCGGAATGCACGACTATCTCCTCAAGGTCACTACCTCATCGACCTACAACCGCGTCAAGGGCAAGGTCTGGAACACCCTGGGAGAGGGTAAATTCAGGGACTGGGTCCAGAAGATGGTCACCGATACCAAGTCGAACCTGGTGCGCCACAGCGGCGGCGCCGTGTTCGAGGCGCTCGGCTTCCGCTACTTCGGCCCCGTGGACGGCAATGACATCGAGGCCGTCGTGAGCACGCTCAAGCGGCTCAGAGGCCTTGGAGGCCCCCGCCTGCTTCACGTGATCACGAAGAAAGGCTGCGGCTACGCACCCGCGGAGGCGGATCCCACAACCTGGCACGCCCCCGGCCGCTTCGACCCCGCAACGGGCGAGCGCATCAAATCCGTGTGCCCGGCCGACCGCTACCAGGACGTATTCGGAGAAACCCTCATCGAACTGGCTCAAAAAGACCCCAAAGTGGTGGGCATCACCCCAGCAATGGCCTCCGGCTGCGGAATGGTGAAGTTCGGAGAGCGCTTCCCGGAACGTTTCTTCGACGTCGGAATCGAAGAGGAGCACGCAGTAACCTTCTCCGCAGGCCTCGCCGCCGGCGGCATGAAGCCCTACTGCAACATCTACTCGTCCTTCTCGCAGCGCGCCTACGACCAGATAATCCACGACGTCGCCCTCCAGAATCTCCCCGTAGTCCTGTGCTTCGACCGCGCAGGCGTAGTAGGGGAGGACGGAGCCACGCATACCGGCGCCTTCGACCTTGCCGCATACCGCAGCATCCCCAACGCCGTCATATCGGCCCCCCGCAATGAACTCGAACTCCGCCGGCTGATGTTCACCGGCCTGTCGCTCAAAGGCGGCCCATATATAATAAGGTATCCGCGCGGATGCGGGGAGGGGGTCGACTGGAAAACCCCTGAGCCCGAATCCCTGCCCATCGGCAAGGGAGAGAAACTGGTCGATGGCAAGGGCGTCGCAATCCTTGCTCTCGGCCCTTGCGTGAACCGCGCCGTGGAGGCGGCAAAGCGCCACAAACTCGATTACTGGTCGATGCCCAGTGTCTACGACATGCGCTTCCTCAAGCCCATCGACACTGACATCCTGGAAGAGGTTGCGGCCACCTGCCATTCCATCCTCACGGTGGAGGACGGATGCCTCAAGGGCGGCCTGTACGGCGCCGTCAGCGAATACTTCGCCGGACGCAGCAAACGCCCCATTATCAAGGGCCTTGGCATCCCCGACCGCTTCGTGGAACAGGACACCCAGAGCGCCCAGCGACGCGAC
>JAILDI010000053.1 GCA_024689525.1 Bacteroidales bacterium | reverse complement strand
CACGGCTTGTACGACGGTTGTATGCTGTTGGGCGTAAAACGCAACAGGCTGTAAATCAGCGACTTGCGAAAACTAAATGCGGCAAAATGCCGCATTTAAAAACTGTAAATCATTGATAATCAGAGAAATGCATTTTACGGCATCTCCGGGGCGGAGGCGTCGCGGATTTTGCCGTAGTGGCAGTTGAGAACCTGCTCGCAGGTGCCGTGCCAGTTGTGCATGCCGTTACCCAGGCAGTTTTTCCACACGGGGCAGCCGTGGCAGGAGCCCACGCGGGCCCATTTGCGGTTGCGGTAGCGTTTGAAGCGGGTGTTCCATACTTCCCACAGGCTGTCTTTGTATATGGAGCCTTCGCTGAAGGCGTCACGGTCGATGTTGGGGCAGGCGTTGATACGCCCGTCGATGAGCACGGAGGCGATGTTGATGCCGGCGTGGCAGAAATACGGGGTGTCCCGCACCACTTCTTCATACTGGCCAAGATAGCCTTCGCAGCTGAAGGTGGTTTTCATAGCAGAACCCACGCTGCGGCGCTCCTTTATGAACTCCATCAGCCCAAGGAACTCCTCGTCGCTCAAATGCATTTCCGGATCCGATGCGGCCCTGCCGATGGGAATAATCGTAAACAGCCTCCACTGCCGCACGCCCAGGCCCTCCAGCACCTTCCAGATCTCCGGCAGTTCGTGGAAATTGCGCTTGTTCACGCAGGTTACAACGTCAAAGGCCAGAGAAGAACGAGCAGCCAGGCCGATGGCTTTGAGCGCACGCGGATAGCTGCCCTTATGACCGCGCATCCAGTCGTGCGATTCCTCCAGGCCGTCCAGCGAAATCGTGAGCGCGCCAAGCCCGGCGGCCATCATCCGGGAGTGCATGGCTTCGTCGTAGAAATACCCGTTGGACACCATTCCAACCCCCACGCCACGCTCCTTAATTGAGCGTACCACAAGGTCGATGTCCGGACGCAGCAACGGCTCCCCGCCGGTGAGAATCACGGTAAACCCCGGCACCCGTTCGCGTACGGGCACCGTCTCAAGTGCGTGTAAGAAGTCCGGTAAAGGCATATCAGGGTTGCCGCTCACAACAGTGCAGTCGCTGCCGCAGTGGCGGCAATGCAGATTGCACCGGGTAGTGCACTCCCAGAACAGATAGTTCAGCTCGTGCACCCGGGTTTCGTTGTAACGGAACAGCCTGAACAGAAAAGGGTTCATTCAGCCTGGGCCACAGGGGTTTCGGCCACGGCTTCTTCTTCCGCGGGGGCCTCTTCCGCCTTGGTTTCCACCAGCGCTGCATCCTCCGGCTCATCCGGCACCTGGGGGGCGCCGTAGCAGGCCTGGAACACGAACAGTGCTGCGGTGAGTGATACACCCTTAAGGATGTTGCGTAACCATTTCATAAGCGATATCGTTTATCTTCGCAAATATAATCAAAACAATCTAAAAATCAATACTTGAACTCCTGTCTGTTCACGATTGAGCGTCCAAGAGTGAGCTGATCGGCGTATTCAAGGTCGTCGCCGAAGCCCAGGCCGCGGGCCAGCGTTGTGATGCGCACGCCGGAGGGGGCAATCTGTCGGCAGATGTAGTAGGAAGTGGTGTCGCCGTCCACGTCGCCGCTCAGCGCCAGGATCACTTCGCATTCCGAGGGGTTCTCCAGGGCCGATATCCTGTCGACCAACTCCTTAATGGTGAGGTCCGCCGGGCCGATGCCGTTGACCGGCGAAATTATGCCGCCCAGGACATGGTACAGGCCGAAGTACTGGTTGGTGGCCTCGATACTCATCACATCCCGCACGTTCTCCACGACGCAGATCTGGCTGTGGTTGCGGCCGGGATCCGAGCAGATGCTGCAAACCTCGCTGTCCGATATGTTGTGGCAGCATTTGCAATACTGCACGCCGTCGCGCAGGCGATTGATGGCGTCGGTGAAGTGATGCACGTTCTCCTCCGGCTGCCTCAGAAGGTGAAGCGCCAGCCTCAGCGCGCTGCGGTGGCCCACTCCGGGAAGGGAGCCGATTGCCTCAACTGCGTCGCTGAGCAGTGCCGACGGGTATTGTTCCTTATATGCCATGATATCTGATGAGCCCCTCCAGAGGGGATGCACTTATACTCTTTATGTCGATGCCGTATTCCGCCGCCACCTCCCGCAGCTGCTTTTCCATCGCCGCGGCAAAACCGCCGATGACGCCTACCGGAAGCCCTTTTCCGTAGCGGACAATGGCCCTTTCGAAGAAGGCGCGGAAGTTGTCGGCCACGAGCCGGGCCGCGTAAGGTATGTGCAAGTTTGCCGTCACAACCGGGGCGATGCTGCCGAAATACTTCGCCGGAGCCCCGCTGCGGTACACATTCTCCACAATCCCGCCATAGGACGGGTCGAATCCGGCGGCGATGAATGCCTTGGCAAGTTCCTCCGGCACCAGGTCCTTTATGAAATCGGCCAGGAACATACGTCCAAGGGATGCCGCACCGCCTTCATCGCCGATGATATATCCGCCGCCGTGGATGTTGGCGACGATCTTCGCGCCGTCGTACAGGCAGGAATTCGAGCCCGTGCCAAGGATGGCGGCGATGCCCTCCGAACGGCCGCAGACGGCGCGCGCAGCGGCCAGAAGGTCGGACGCGCATTCAATATCGGCCCCCGGGAAAAACTCTCCCAGATCCACTGGTGGCTGGCCGATGATGCCGGCTCCGTACAGGTGCACTTCCTCCACACCGGGCCCGATCTGCAATGCTGCAGGTCCGATTATGGCGCGCAGGGCATCGGCACTCTGATGGGCGAAATTCATTCCCGCCGTTTCGAAGCGCTCCTTGGATGTGCACCAGGAAGTCTTGGTGGCACCGCTTTCAATTATTAGTTTCATACCTCCTTGCCGTTCTGTATCCAGTGATAAAAGCCATATATCGCCGACAGGATGTAAGCGATATACAGTATTCCCATCCACACATTGCCCTGGTTGAGGCACAGGATGGTTGTCATAATGTCGGCCACTATCCAGAGAATCCACTGCTCCGGAATGGAGCGGGCCAGCCATATTGTGCCGATGATGCTCAATACCGTGGCCGCGGCATCCAGGGTGGATACTCCGTCGCCCAGCAGCCTTAGCACGAAGGCCAGCGCCACAGAGCCGAAAACGAAGCCCACGGCGCTCCAGATGGCCGTTTTCTTATTCAGCTTACGCAGGTGGACGACCCCTTTCCCGGCCTTCTCCGAATCCTTTTTCCAGGAGTACAGCCCCACGGCCGACATCACGAAATAATAGATGTTCAGCCCCATCTGCCCCCAGTTCCTGTCGGCGGCAAAAGCTACAGCGCAGGCCGCGGCCGTAATGAAGCCGATTATCCACATCGACCTCTTCTGAAGGATCTCCAGAACGATGTACGGCACGCCAGTGAGCAGGGCCGCGAACTGTATTATTTCTTTCCAGTCCAATTAAACCTCGGCCAGAATCATTGCTGAATAGGGGTCTACGTCGATGTCGCTGCCATCGTAGGTATCGTCCCCGAAGATGCCGTCAGGATCGGCAAGGCCGTCCATCGCCAGGATATTATATCGACCTTGAGGGATAGACACCTTCTTCAATTCGTCATTGCCGTTGAGGATGACGATGAGCGATTTTGCCGTGTCGATGCCTTCCAGGCCCCAAATGCGGTATACCACCACATTGGGCTTGCCTTCCAGGAATTCCACGTGGTCGCGGACGTCACGGGCCGATGTGAGCCTGAATCCGGGATGGGCCTTGCGGATGGCGATGATGGCCTTGTAGTATTCGAACAGGTCGTTGTATTTGCTCTTGAACGTCCAGTCGATGGCGTTCACGCTGTCCGGACTCTTGTAGCTGTTCTCGTCGCCTCCTTTTGTGCGGAAAAGTTCCTCTCCGGCAAAGATGAAGGGAATTCCCTGGGAGGTGAGCACGGCTGTCTGGGCCAGTTTGTCCATCCGGAGCAGGAGCTGCTCATCCGCATCCGGGCGGGCGATGGCAAGCCTGTCCCTCAGACAGAAATTGTCGTGGCAGGTGACGTAGCTGATGTGCTGGCGCGGCTGCCCTGCCCAGGAAGGACCGTAAGCCACGTCGGGATGGTCGATGGCGCCGATGAGGCCGAACTTCAGCTGCTCCTCGCGGCCGGGTTCGCCCTCCGCGAAACCACCTTTCGGATTGAAGGGCGAGCCCACAAGGGCGTCGCGGATATCGTCACTGAAGGCACCCACGCCGGGCATTTCCCAGATGTTGGCCTTCATTGCAAGTTCTTCTGTGGGAAGCGCCGGGGCCGTTGCCGACCAGCCTTCTCCGTACACCACAACATCCGGCGGCAGGGCCGAACGGATGGCACGCATTGTTTCGATGTCGTGGATGCCCATGAGGTCGAAGCGGAAACCGTCGATGTGATATTCCTTCACCCAGTACATGCAGGACACTATCATGAAACGGCGCATCATCTCCTGGTCGCTGGCAGTCTCGTTGCCGCAGGCGGAGCCGTTGGCATACGTGCCGTCCTCGTTCATGCGGTAGAAATATCCGGGGCTCACGCGGCCCAGAGCGCAGCCTTCTGCGTCATAGGTGTGGTTATACACAACGTCCATTATAACCCTCAGGCCGGCCTTGTGGAGGGCCATTATCATCTGCTTCATCTCCCGGATACGGGTCTCGGGATTCTCCGCATTTGTGCTGTAGGAGCCCTCCGGGGTGTTGTAGTTCTTGGGATCATAGCCCCAGTTGTACTGGGGATTCAGGGTGTCGGCCTCGTCCACGGACGCATAGTCGAAGGAGGGCAGAATCTGCACGTAAGTGACTCCGAGTTCCTTCAGATGGTCGATGCCGGTGGCAAGGCCGTCCGGGCTCACGGTGCCCTCTTCAGTGAGGGCCAGGAACTTGCCGGGATGGGCGGCTCCGGAAGTGGGACTGATGGAGAAATCCCTGTGGTGCATTTCGTACACGATGATGTCGTCCACTACCGGGCTCACGTCATCGGCCCAGCCTTCCGGGTCGGTTGCACGAATGTCGATAACTGCGGCCCTGTCGCCATTCAGGCCCACGGCCTTGGCGAAGATGCCCGGGGACTCTTCATTCCAGACGTCTCCGTTTTTTGTGCGGAAGGTATACTGGTATCCCTTGATATCCCTGTGAATCTTTGCACGCCACATACCATGGGCGTCCTTTGCCATAGTTATCACCTCGGCAGCTGCTGAGGGCTCGCTGTACAGGCGCAGCTCCACGGCGTCGGCTTTATCCGCCCACACGGAGAAACTGGTAAGCGAAGGCGTGTATACACATTCGTGGAACCTGGATTCCCGGCGGGTTTTGGTGTTGCAGGAGAAAAGGACGGCCATTGCTGTTGCAAGCAGTATGAGTCGTTTCATTCTAGAGTACTTCTATCAGTTCCACAACGAATTTGAGTGCGCTGTACGGCGGGATTGCTCCGCCTGCGCCGTTTTCACCATAGGCCAGGTTGTACGGCAGGTAAAGCTCGTACTTGGCGCCTTCCGCCATGAGCTGCAGGCCTTCCGTCCAGCCTTTGATAACCTGGTTCAGGCCGAACACTGCGGGTTCCCCGCGCTTGTATGAGCTGTCGAAAATCTGCCCGTTGGGGAAGGTGCCCTCATAGTGGCATTTCACCTGGTCCGTTGCCTTGGGATGACGGCCGGTGCCTTCCTTGAGCACTTTGTACAGCAGGCCGCTCTTGGTGGCACGCACCTCGGGGTCCTTCATTGCAGAAGCGAGGAATTTCTCTCCCTCCGCTTTTGCAGCAGCGCCTGCGGCGGCAGCGCGTTCCTTCTGCTCTTCTTCCAGTTCCCTGTAGAAGGCATCCAGGGCTTCGCCCGCTTCCTCTATGCTTATAGCAGTCTTTTCGCCTTTCAGCATGGCTGTGAGGCCGGCTACGAAATCTTCCAGTTCAAGGCCGTGGATTCCCTGCTGAAACAGGCTGGAAGCCACGCTCATTCCAAATGCATAACTCTTTTTGTCCATTGTGTTATCAGTTTTTCTTGCTTAACATACAAAGATACATCAAGGCGGCTTGATTTCCAAACGGAAAAGCAGTATATTTGCGTCAAATCACAGTTCCAATGAATGGAAAAGTTTTAATTTTCTCGGCTCCCTCCGGATCCGGCAAGAGCACCATAGTGAATCATCTGCTGCCGCTGCACCCGGAAATGGAGTTTTCCGTATCGGCCACTTCCCGTCCTCCCCGCGGGGAAGAGAAGGACGGCGTGGAGTATTATTTCCTCACGGTGGAGGATTTCCGAGCCCGCATCGAGGCCGATGAATTCGTGGAATACGAGCAGGTTTATGAGGGCCGTTTTTACGGCACCCTCAAGAGCGAGGTGGAGCGTATCTGGGCCAAGGGGCACGTAATTATTTTCGATGTGGATGTGAAAGGCGGCGTGAGCCTGAAAAAGTATTTCGGGGACAGCGCCCTGTCGGTCTTCATCCAGGCTCCTTCAGTGGAGGAACTCCGCCGCAGGCTCATTGCCCGGGCAACGGACAGCCAGGAAGCCATCGACGAACGTGTGGCCAAGGCTGCGGAAGAAATGACTTATGCCCCCCAGTTCGACAAAATCCTCATCAACGACAATCTGGACGATGCCTTCGCGAGGGCGGAGGAAATGGTGGACGAATTCCTTAAATGAAAGTAGCGGTTTACAGCGGCAGTTTCAATCCCCTTCACCGGGGGCACGAAGCCATTTTGCGTCACATCACGCGTGATACGCACTATGGTCTTGTGCTTATGGTCGTCACTCCGCAGAACCCTTTCAAAGTGGGAGATCCGTCGGTTTCGGACGCGGAAGGGCGTTTCCGTCTGGCGGAAGAGGCGCTGGCCCGCCATCCTGACATCGACGCAAAGGCCTGCGACATCGAACTGAAAATGGAGCCTCCGCAATATACGGTGCGCACCCTTGACGCCCTGAAGGCCCGCCACCCGGAAGATGAGTTCACGCTCATCTGCGGGGCGGACTGCCTGGAGAGTTTCCCGCGCTGGAAGGATTACACGCGCATACTTCTGGAGTATGGAATTGCGGTTTTCCCCCGCAAGGGCTATCACCGGGGCAGGCTCAGGCAAAAACTCCTCAAGGAGAATCCCAACTACAAGATCGAACTTCTTAAGATGCCCGTCATTCCGATTTCTTCATCGGAAATACGCGCTGCAATGGAGTCGGGTAAAGATATGACAAAATGGCTGATGTAGAATCAATGCACATAGAAACTGAACGGAAGTTTCTTGTCAGGGGCGACTCCTATAAGAAGGATGTCGTTAAATCCTACCGTATCAAGCAGGGCTACATCGCCCACGACGGCGGCAACACAGTGCGTGTGCGTCTCAGGGATCAGGAGGCATTCCTTACGATCAAGGGGCCGTCACTAAATGGCATCAGCCGTCAGGAATGGGAGAAACTGATTTCCGTGGCCGATGCGGAAGCCCTCCTGGGGCTCTGCCACGGAGGGCTCATCGACAAAACCCGCCACATCGTCCCCTGCGGTGACGGCTTGGCATTCGAAGTGGACGAATTCCACGGAGACAACGATGGGCTCACGATGGCTGAGATAGAGCTTCCTTCAGAAGACTGCCCGTTCCCGCGTCCGGCCTGGCTGGGAGAAGAGGTTACCGGCGACAAACGCTACTATAACTCCTTCCTTACCCGCTTCCCGTACAAGCTGTGGAAGTAAAAACTTTTGGTTTTTCAGGAATAAATACCTATATTTGCAGTCCTTTTCCGTCACCGCGTGTGCGAGAAAAGACTTAAATTATTAATTATCAAACATTTAACAACAATGGTTAACCAGTACGAAACCGTTTTCATTGCTACTCCCGTTTTGTCTGAGGCCCAGATGAAGGAAGCGGTGCAGAAGTACGTGAACCTCATCACCGACAACGGTGGCGAGATCGTGCATCAGGAGGATTGGGGCCTGCGTCAGCTTGCCTATCCCATCCAGCACAAGACATCAGGTTTTTATTACCTCATCGAGTTCAAGGCCGACTCTCAGTTCGTAGCCACCCTCGAAACCCAGTATCACCGCGACGAGCGCATCATCCGTTACCTCACCGTAACCCTCGACAAGGATGCTATTGCTTACGCAGAGAAGAGAAGGGCTAACAAAGCGGCAAAGGCAGCCCCCGCAGCAGAGGCTCCTGCAGCAGAATAATTGGAGGATAAAACTATGGCAACTGAAAACAAAGAAATCCGTTACCTGAACCCCCCGACCGTGGAGGTCCGCAAGAAGAAATACTGCCGCTTCAAGAAAGCGGGTATCAAGTACATCGACTATAAGGATCCCGAGTTCCTCAAGAAGTTCCTCAACGAGCAGGGCAAGATCCTTCCCCGCCGTATCACCGGTACTTCCCTCAAGTTCCAGCGCAAGGTAGCCCAGGCCATCAAACGTGCCCGCTCCATCGCTCTCCTTCCTTATGTAACCGACCTTCTTAAATAATATGCCTTATGGAAATTTTACTCAAGAAAGAAGTCGCCAATCTTGGCTTCGCTGATGAAATCGTAAAGGTAAAGGCCGGCTATGC
>JAILDI010000048.1 GCA_024689525.1 Bacteroidales bacterium | reverse complement strand
TTTATGCCCCAGACATCCTCCAGATGCCTCTGCAGGCGCGTAAAATGCTCCTCGATCACAACCACATCCTCCGAAATCGAGAAGACGTTCGTGTTCATCCAGTACATTTCTTCGCGGGTGATTTCGAAGACGTTGTCCTTGCCGAAGAAGGAGACGAGGTGGTCGGCGTCGCGGGGGTTCATAAAGCCTTCGCGGAAGATGATCGCCTTGCCGCGGCCAACCGGCATAAAGGTGCAGTCCAGGTGGAGGATGCCGTCATACGGGTCGATGTCGTTCTTCCGCAGGTTCAGCGGGACGATCTCGCGGTCCGGGAAAAGCATCTTCAGGTAGTCCACGGCGAGGCGGTTTGAACGCGCCGTCTTCACCTGCGGATAGTCCAGGAAATTGTACTGCCCCAGGAATATCCGGTCGCCGTAAAGCACCACGTCGCCGCCCTCCACGTGCACCGCTTCGGGCAGGTTGTAAATCTGCTTGTAGTGGATCTGTTCGTAGATTTTTCCGTAAGCGTCAATCTCCTCCTGACGGTCGGGTATTATGTTGGAAACCACGATCTTATCGTCGATGACGAAGCCCACGTCTCGGGCGAAAACCTGGTTACAATCCGGCACCAGCTCAGGACGATAAACCTTCACCCCGTACTTCTCGAGAACGGCCTTGAAAGCGTCCATCTCGGCGATGATATCGGCCTCAACGGGATACACCCCGTTGAGAACCGACTCATAGCTCTTACTGTCGAAAGTTTGATCTAACGTGGGAGTGCCGCCGTTAGAATACGGCAATCCCAGAATTACTTCCCTAAGACGTCCAGTCTCAGAGCGAACATTTAGTGTTATCATTAGTGGTTATTAGTAAGGTTGTTCAGAAGAAAATTTTTTCGATAGCGGAGTCGGACAAAACTTTTCGACGACGTTTTTTTGGCTAGAAAAGTTTTAGTCCGCGGAGCCAGAAAAAATTTTCTTCTGACAAAACTACTCTCCCGAAGGGAATCCTCCCTTCGCGCGGAGGTGGGTTTGCTCGTAGAGGTAGTCCAGGGCATCCTGGCTAAGCTCGTACCAGGCAGGGTCTTCCTTCGCGTCGTAGTCCTTCGCGGAGATAAGCTTCTGCTTCTTGTACGTGTCCTGGCCATCGTTGATGACGTCGCCGTTCACGATCTCCCAGTTCTCCACCGTGTTGTCATCCTCCCAGCCTTTGCCCTCGAAAGGAAACTCCTTGTTGAAACGGAGCGTGAGCACATTGCCCTTCACCTCCCAAAAGCCGCAGTGCAGCCAGCCTTCCATCGTGTATCCCTCGGCCACCAGGTTGTTCTTCATCAGGACGATAACCCTCTGGTCCATAGGGGTTTCGCGGATCCATTCGCCCATAATGCACTTCTCCATATCCTTGTCGGTGAATTCCGGCGTAGGCTCGGTCTGGAGATAGCGGGAGCTGGCATAGCCGATGGTGTCGCCAATCTTGACGATGGTCCATCCGCCCACCTCGCCCATCTTAACGGCACCCAAGGGGCCGTTGAGAATCTTGCCGATGATGGGGGCCTTGGTGTCCGGCTGCTCGCGCACATTCAGGAATCCGTCATATGCGTTGGAGTAGACCATCACGATGAGGTCGGTAGCGGAGGGAGTGGGGGCGTCGGGATCGACAGCCTCCACATTATCTCCACCGTTGTTCTTGGGTTGGTTGCAGCTCCTGGGAGCGGCTGCCAGCAGCCACAGGGCCGCTACGAACAAAAATACGTATTTCATAATCAATTAAAGGTTTTCTGCCTCTTCAACAGCCTTGAAATAGCGGTAGCTGTTAACCTTGAGCTCGCCCACGGAAGCCTCGTCACAAACGATTACTCCGTTGGGGTGTCCCTGCAGGCCGGAAAGGGTGCAATAGTGGCTCATAGGGCCTTCCACGGCATCCTTGATAGCCCTGGCCTTCTTGGAGCCGAAAGCAAGGATAACAACCTCCTTGGAGCTCAGAACGGTGGCTACGCCAACGGTAAGAGCCTGCTTGGGAACCTTGTTGAAGTCGCCGTCGAAGAAACGGGCGTTGACCTCGCGGGTGTCCTGGGTGAGGGTGATTACGCGGGTGCGGCTCTCCAGTGAGGAGAAGGGCTCATTGAAGGCGATGTGGCCGTCTTCGCCAACGCCGCCGAGGAACAGGTCGAAGCCGCCGGCATCGACAATAGCCTTCTCATAGGCTGCGCATTCTGCCTCAACGTCCTTGGCATTGCCGTCCAGGATATGGATATTCTCTGGCTTCTCGTCGATATGGTCGAACAGATACCTGTGCATAAAGCTGTGGTAGCTCTCCGGATGCTCCACGGGGAGGCCCACATATTCGTCCATATTGAAGGAAATCACGTTCTTGAAGGAGAGTTCCCCGGCCTTGACCATACGGATGAGCTCCGCATAGGTCTCGATGGGGGTACTTCCGGTGCAAAGGCCGATGACGAAAGGTTTGTCGGTCACTGCTGCCTTCGCTCGGATGCGGTCGGCGATAAGGTGGGCTGCATACAGCGAGCCCTCCTTGGATGAGTTGCGAATAACTACTTTCATATTAATTACTACTAACTTAAAAAAGGTTAATTGTTGAATAAAAAGGGTTTCTTACCAAAGTTTCAGGAATACTTCAATTGCCTGATATTCGGCCATTCCCAGCTCGTCGTAGTGACGTGCGGTGGCCGATGTGCGCTCCTCCGCCCTCTGCCAGAATTCGCGGGAATCCTCGCCCGGGAACGGGACGATGTCCTTCTGGGAGAGATGCCTGTAGATGGCGTGACGCTTCTTGATAACCTCGTCCGGGCTCAGGGGAACTGCCATGTCCACGCGGCCGAGCTCCCACTCCATCCAGGCGCCGCGGTACAGCCACACGTGGGTTTCGTTGAGCCATGCGTTGCCTTCTTCCTTCAGCTGCTCGATGGCCTCCAGGGCGGCCTCCGTGCACACGCGGTGTGTGCCGTGAGGGTCGGCCAGATCGCCCGCCATAAAGATCATATGGGGCTTCAGGTCCATAATCAGCTGCTTGATGATGTCGACATCGGCCTGGGTCCTGGGGTTCTTCTTGATGCCGCCGCTCTCGTAGAACGGGAGGTTCAGGAAGTGGGCGTTGGTTTCGTCGTTAAGGCCGAAGCTGCGAACGGCGCCACGGGCCTCCGAGCGGCGGATTGCGCCCTTCATCTCAAGGAGGGCACGGGGTTCGGGCTCGCCGGGTACTTTGCTGTCCACCAGCGCCTTAACCTCGGCGAACTTGTCTGCGAAGCCAAGCTGGAAGGCGGCGTCCATATGCTGCAGGACTACGTCGTCGTGCACTGCTACGTTACCGGAGGTCTCGTACGCCACGTGCACGTTGTGGCCCTGGGTTGCAAGGCGGATGAAGGTGCCGCCCATGGAAATC
>JAILDI010000105.1 GCA_024689525.1 Bacteroidales bacterium | reverse complement strand
AGGAGCCGCCTGCTTCCTTCTGGGAGAAGGTTGGGGCGGTCTGGGTGCGACCATCATCTTCTGTGGAATCATGATGCTCCCTTTCTATCACCATGGGTATCGGCTGGAAGGCCGGAAAGGCCTTTTCCGGCTCAAGGAAATATCCCTCTCCAGGGAGAATAAGGCCGAGATCCTGGCATATCTGGAAGGCCGTATCGACACGGTGAACCTTCAAAGCTGGCAGCCTGGCGGAGCCCTGGTCGATGTTTATTATCGTAAAGGTGAAGACCGTTGTTTTGCCCGATACTTTGATTATGCCGATTTCGCGCAGGGAATTGAGTACGCTCTATATGAGGTCACGCAGTTGCAAGTCTCTACGCTGGAATCCTTCGCAACAGACAAGAAATGAGAATACAGTCAGCCGTTTCTTTTTGGGGAAATAACACGCCTGATCCCGGACGTTGTATCGGATCGGAATCATTCCTGAAAAGAATACCCGAACCCTGCTCGTCTTTCGCGGCATAAAGTTCCCGGACCAGCGCGAACATATGCTGGGTCTTTTCCCCGTAAACGACAATCTCTTTCTGCGCCTGAAGCACGGAAATTTACGGCGTCTTCATAATACCGCCGCGGATATATTGCAGGCGGAACTCATCCTCCTCGTCCGACTTCCTGGGCCGGACAATCTTGCAGACCAACTTCTCAATCTGCGGGATGAACCAGATCAGGATGGCCGTATTGATGACATTGAAGCCGGTGTGGAAAGCAGCCAGCGTAAAGGAAAGCAACGTGGTGTCCTGCTGAGCCGCCTCCGGATCGAGTCCCACGACGCTGCAGACCATCCTCACGAAGGGAAAGAAAACGATGAGCATCCAGATGACACCGAATACGTTGAACACCAGGTGGGCCAATGCCGTCCGCCGCGCCTGCGTGTTCGCGTTCAATGCTGCCAGATTGGCCGTGGAAGTCGTGCCTATATTCTCACCCATGACCAATGCGATACCCTGATAGATGGAAATGGCTCCCGTGGCGCAGAGGACCATCGTGATGGCCATCAGCGCAGCCGAACTCTGTAAGACGGCGGTCAGGATGGTGCCGATGAGCAGGAACAGCAGGATGGTGGCGTAATTGGTCTTGAAACTGGAGAAGAACGCGACGACGGCAGGTTTGCTCGCCAGATCCATCTCTACCCCAGTGTTCTTCAGAAGGACCATCGCATAGAGAAGGAACCCCAGACCGATCAGAAAGTCGCCGAAATACCGATGCCTTCCGAGTTGGATCAGAACGATACCGACGCAAAGGACCGGCCAGACAATATTGACGATATTGAAGGAGAAGCCGGCCGACAGGATCCATGCCGTAAGTGTGGTGCCGATATTGGCACCCATAATGACCGAGATCGCCTGCGTCAGGGTAAGAAGAGCGGCATTAACGAAGGACACCGTCATCACGGTGGTGGCCGATGACGACTGCACGGCCACCGTAATCAAAGCGCCGGTGGCTACGCCGGAGAAGCGATTTCCCGTCATCGCTCCAAACAGATGACGAAGCTGGGGGCCGGCCATTTTCTGCAGGGCCTCGCTTGTCATTTTCATGCCAAATATCAAGATAGCGATGGCACCCAGAAGTTTCAATACAATCAGCATATTCATAAAATTTCAGTGCAAAGATACGCACGCAGACTGGATCTCTCAAGGCGCAAAATCAATTGTAACAGAATTTTAACCGCGTCAGCCGTCATCGTAAACACACCAAAACATCAAGGTCCTGCTTTGTAGACCAAACACTCCGAATCTCGAACCTCTCGTTCGTTGAGGGACTGGTTCAGATCCAGTCTATTATCAGTACTTTATTTTAAAATAATTCAGCAAAGCCTTATAGTTATCCTGGGCCGTGAGGCAAGTGTCAGTCAGATAACCGTTGATGTGTCCCCATTCACGAAGGCCACGGTAATAGAAGAATTTGAGCTCATCCGTAATGATAAACGGGACGATACCGTTGGCAAGGCATTCCTTGAACATCACCAGACGGCCGACCCGTCCGTTTCCGTCCTGGAAAGGATGGATGAGTTCGAACCTCTGATGAAGGTCAATGATGTCCTCCAGTGATTTCTCTTTCTTGGCGTTGTAGGCGGCAAGAAGAGCTTTCATTCTCTGATGGACCTGTTCAGGAGGGCAGGTAGCTTTCCCTCCTACCTCGTTGGGAATCTTTTTATAGTCACCGACATTAAACCAATCCTTCCTGCTATCGGATGTCCCGGTTTTCAGGGTGTGGTGCAACTCTTTTATGAAAGATTCCGAGAGTCTTTCCTCTGCCCTGTCAATGATAAGGTCGATGCAGCGGAAGTGGTTGGTAGTTTCTACGATATCATCGACATTTACGCTTTCGTCCGTTATGCCGATGGTGTTGGTTTCGAAGATATAACGCGTCTGCTCGTGGGTAAGCCTGCTGCCTTCGATATGGTTGGAATTGTAAGTGAGGTCTATCTGCGTGCGATGGTAAATGCCCCCGCTCACTATTCCTGCTCTTTCCTCCCTGAGGCGCTTCAAAAGTGGACTGACCCTGCGTTTTCCTTTCCTGGGCAACGGAGCATCGGCAGGAATGATCCAGGTCTTTCCTGAAAGAAAGGCCCCGTCCATTTTTCCAGCGCTGCACCAGTTTCGCACAGTGCGCTCGGAAAGGTTATGCAATTCTGCATATTGACTGACGGTAATGAATTCCATAATCTATCGGCAATTAATGCTTCTATGCCGATACAAATATAATAATTCTTGCCGATATCGGCAAAAGCACCTGCAATTGCAAGTGCTTTTCTGTGTAGACTACACAGGTAAAATTCCGAACCTTTACAAGCTTACTAAGCGTTCTTGTCGCGGTCCCACGCTCTTTGCTGCCTTTCCCACCGATCCTCATCCTCTTTGCGACGTCTTCTTTCCTCTTCCTCCTGCTGCCGTTTAATATGCGCCTCCTCCCTTCTCTTCAAATCCTCATCACTGATGGCCCCGCCAAACATGAAGAGGGCCAGGATGGCCGCCAGAATGAAACCGATGGCCCGGCTCATAGCGGAGACGCCTCCGGCCAGGCAATAGAAGAATACACAGGAGAAAACAGTTCCAAACGTATAGGTGAAGAAAGTCCACACGGAGAGGACCCCAAGCCTGATTCGTCTGAGAAGCCCTACCAGGTACACCAGGACGATGATGATCAGGCAGCACCAAGAGGCCCAGATGCAGATGTCTGAAATCAACCCGAAAGTGGCAGGCTGCCGGGAGAACTGCCCTATGGCATCGCTGCTGACCAGGATGCCGGGAATGGCCGATTTCCCTTTCGCAAAGAGGAAGAGGGTCATCCCGTTTATCCAGCCATAGATGCCACAGGCCGCGACGGAAAGGCCTTCCCGGCCGCGACGGCTCAGGGCAAAGATAATGCCGGCGATCAGCACGCCTAACATCATCAGCATCAGGAGCAGACTCTGCCACCACCTGGCGCTGAAGAGGTTTTTCCAACAGCTTCTCAGGCACTCCGACATGAAATGGAAGGTGGCGTTGGAGAATCGGTTCAGGAAAGACTGTTCCCGGGCATTATAATCCCACATCTGCCGGAAAGCAAAGCGGGGCGCATCCAGGGCGGTCAGTTCTCCCGCAGCCTTCCGGAGTTCGACCCGGGCGCTGGCCTGCAGGCTGTCGGCCGCCTGCCGGAACCAGTACATGGCTTTTGCGGTGTCCAGGTGCTCTTTTTCCTGATACATCACGCCCAACCTGTACATGCAGTCCGGCGTTCCCATTTTGGCACCATTCTCCATCCAGCGCATATACATGGCCTGCCACTGCTTCTCGCTCAGTTTGCCGCTTTTGAAGAACTCCTCGCTGAACCTGCCGGACAGCGCCCGGAAATTGCCGTTCTCCGTCAGAACGTCCATATAGTGATTGCGCTCGCTCGCGGAGATCAGCGTGTCCGCGTTCGCGGCCAGCATCTCCATCGACTTCAGGTTGCCCACCTCGGCTTCCGCCTTCAGGCGCACAGCATCCTCGGGTCTCATCTTGCAGGACGGCAGCAGGGAGCACGTCAGGACTAAAACGGCTATGACGCGGAATACTTTTTTCATCGCATTTCAGATTATCCTAAGCAAAGATAGTCAAATCCTCTTATAATCAATCGATATAATCGGCGATTCGCCAAGTCGCACCGCAAATGGCTACCTCCCGGGTGCAGAAATGCCCCATTTTGCACCCCGATTGTTGTTTTTCCTTGCCGCGGGGTGCAAAAAGGCGGGTTTTGCACCCGGAATTCGCCGGCAAGGGAGATTCGGAGGCCGTCAGGCCGACCGAAGGGGGACGGCGTCCGCCTCCCGCTACGGGAAACGGCAACCGAACTGGCTGCCGTTTCGTCTAGTAGACCAAACACTCAGAATCTCGAACCTTCGACTCCTGGAAGGGCTGCTGGAAATCCAGCGATTCATTGAGGTTTTACACCGATAAAATCAGATTCACCAGCCTAATCCATTCAGCCATTTCTCTACTTTGGTCTTGCCGGAGCGGACTTCGTGGCCGTAGATGGCGAAGCCCGGTTTGACATTTGCCTTCGGGAAGGCTTTCTTGAGGTCTTGGACGGTTGAAGCGAGTCCGCTGCCTTCGTGGGTGGTGAAAGGAATGACGGTCTTTCCGTCCAGATTGATGTCACGGAACAGGGTGAACATCACCTGCGGATAGGTACCCCACCAGATGGGGCCGCCGATGAAGACGGTGTCGTACTTGGAAAGGTCCGGTGCATCTCCCTCGTAAGGCGGCAATTCGCCCTTATTGGCCTCTTCCTTTGCCAGGTTGATAAGCGGCGTATAGGCCATTCCATCGTATTTGTGGGTGACGATTTCGTATTGGTCGGCGCCGGTGATTTCGGCGATATAGTCGGCCACGATTTTGGTATTGCCCACCTCGATGTTTCCCACACTGTAGTTGTCTCCCGCGTGGGAGAAGAAGATGACGATGGATTGTAAAAGC
>JAILDI010000155.1 GCA_024689525.1 Bacteroidales bacterium | reverse complement strand
ATCAGCCTCACCCAGACAGGATGGTTCGGCGTGGGCCTTGCGATGTTCGCAATCCCCGTGGCGAAGGAACTTATGGGGCTTGAGGTTACTCCGGACAGCATGCCCTGGGAGGGATATCTCCTGGTGGCAGTGGCCGGTATCCTGATGACGGCCAGCGCTTATTTCGGCATCAAAAGTCTTACGATAGTGAGTTACATCGCCGTTCCTGCAGTGGCCATACTTGGCACCGTGGCGATGATTCTGGCCGTCAAAAACGGCGACGCAGGGCTTGTGGAGCAGTTTGCAAAGGGCACCAAGGACCTGGGCGTGATTGCCGGAGCGGGCCTTGTGGTGGGCAGTTTCGTATCGGGAGGAACGGCAACTCCGAACTTCACCCGATTCGCCAAGAACGGCAAGGTTGGCCTCATCGTCACCGTGATTGCATTCTTCATCGGCAACAGCCTGATGTTCCTTTTCGGAGCCGTTTCCAGCATCTACGCAGGCGGTAACGACATCTTCGAGGTTATGCTCAACCTGAATCTGTTCTACCTCGCAGTCGCCGTGCTTGGCCTCAATATCTGGACCACCAACGACAATGCCCTGTATTCCGCCGGCCTTGGCCTGAGCAACATCTTCGGGGTGTCCAAGAAGACGATGGTCATCATCTCCGGACTCATCGGCACAGTGGCCGCAGTGTGGCTGTACTGGAATTTCTGCAACTGGCTCAACGTTCTAAACTGCACGCTGCCGCCGGTTGGAATCATCCTTATTCTTCACTACTTTGCAAACAGGAAGAAAGAGGTTAAGGAGCGGGCTGTGGACTGGAGCGCTATTATCGGCGTGGTTGCCGGTGCCGTGGTGGCCAACCTGGTGCACTGGGGCTTTGCATCCATCAACGGTATGGCCGTGGCAGCCCTGTGCTGGGGCATCGGCCGTCTAATCCCCGCTTCCCGCGCAAAATAGGCTTTATTCCGAAAATTCACTATATTGTACGGAATTATTCAAGACCACTGGTTTATGAGCACTACTGAATCGTTGGATGCGCACGCACAGGAGCTGATTGCCCAGTACAGGGAACTGCTGCCGGTATTCAAGCAGATGGCGGATATCATTCCCGAAAAGCTCAAAGGGTTTTTCGAGGAGGCGGGGATTATTGTGGCGGCGGTGGAGCACAGGGTGAAGTCGGAGTCGTCCCTGGCCGGGAAGCTTCAGCTCAAGGGCGGAAAGTACTCGAGCATTTTCGACATCACGGACCTTGTGGGTATACGTGTCATCACTTTCTACATAGACGATGTGGACAAGGTGGCATCGGTCCTGGAAAGGCTGTTCGATATCGACTGGGAAAACTCCATCGACAAGAGAAAGGCGCACGAAATCGACAGTTTCGGCTATCTGTCGCTGCACTATATCTGCAGGATTCCGGAGCAGGCCTACAGTAATCCGGAGCATCCGGAGCTGAACAGGATTCGTTTCGAAGTGCAGATGAGAACGGTCCTGCAGCATGCCTGGGCAAACATGAACCACGATACCGGCTACAAGAGCGGCGTGGAGATCCCCAAGGTCTATCTTCGCAATCTCAGCCGTCTGGCGGGCATGCTGGAACTGGTGGATGACGAGTTCAGCCGCATCCGTCGCGAGATCTCCGACTACCGCCGTCAGGTTCAGAGCCTTGTGGCTTCCGGTAATCTGGAGGAGGTGCCTCTGGATGGCGATTCCTTCCGCAGTTACCTCTCCATTCACCCCTTTGCCCGGCTTACCCGCAGGATAGCCTCGCTCAACCAGGCGGAGATCCAAGAGGTGGATCTCTCCCGTTTTCTTCCGCTCCTCAAAGAGCTGGGTTTCAAGACCCTGGGAGAAGTATCCAACCTCATCAAGGACTATTCGGAGGCGGCCTATCAGATTGCTTGCTTCCAGATCGGTCTCACCGATATCGATATTCTTTCGTCCGCGGTTGCTCCGCAGGACCTCTGCACGGCCTATATTCTCAAAAACGGTGGCGGCCGTGCCGGTCTCCGGTTTATGCTGGATACTCTGAACGGCCCCAACGAGGGCAATGAGGGCATGGCGGAGTTCCTGGTGGAACAGACGAAAGACTTACCCTTTATGAACC
>JAILDI010000135.1 GCA_024689525.1 Bacteroidales bacterium | reverse complement strand
TACGACCTCACCCGCAGCGACCGCTGGCAGTGGACCGACTGGGTAATAAACGAATTCGAGGCCGCTGCGGCCCTCCTCCCCGAGCGTTATTCCAACACCGAAGTGGCACGTGCCACCAAGGGAGCGGCATATGGCATGGAGGCCCGCTTCGCCCTGTACTGCGCGTCAATCCGCAAATGGGACACCTTCGGGATGGCAAATGCCGATGAGGCCGACCGCCTTTTTGGAATCGCCGCAACCGCCGCGAAGAAGGTCATCGACTCCAATGTGTACACCCTGCATCCGGACTTCGGCAACCTGTTCCGGATGAGCACCAAGAACTCTCCGGAGGGCATTTTCATACTGCCCCGCTCGAAGAGTCTGTCGGCCGAGAACAAATACGAATACCTGTACAAGGGCGCTACCACGGCAAAGCTTTCCCGCCTTTCCGGAGCGGCCACCTGCTGCACCTGCTGCCCTTCCTGGGATCTCCTGTGCGCATTCTATGACGACCAGGGCAAACCCATCGACGAATCCTCGGTGTACGATCCCCACAAACCCTTCGAGCACCGCGATCCCCGCTGCACCTACACCATCGTGGAGCACGGGACCCAGCATCTTGGCGTAATCTACGACCCCCACTTCGACATGGCCGAGGTTTGGTCGTACCGCGAAGGCAAGATGGTTCCCAACAACGACTCCCGCACCTACAAGATCACCGGCACCGGTAACCAGTATGCATCCTACAACGGCCTTGTCCTGCGTAAGCACGTGGACGACGACTGGCTGAGCCCCTTTGAGGCTGAGAATGACAAACTCATCCTCCGTTATGCCGATATCCTGGAAATGTACGCCGAGGCGAAGATCGAACTCGACCAGATAGACGACTCGGTACTTGACGCAATGAATATGGTGCGTGCAAGGGCCTACAAGGCCGATTATACCGACGCCACCGCCTACCCGAAGATCACCGCCACCGACCAAGCCGCCCTCCGTACCATCCTCCGTGCCGAACGCCGTATGGAGTTCGCCTGGGAGAACCGCCGCCTCTACGACATCTGGCGCTGGAGAATCGCCGAAAAGGTGCTGAACTTCGCCAACTACGGCCTTCCTGCCAAGAATGAGACCAAGCATCGCCGCTATATCGACAATAATATGTGGTTCTTCGGAGCCACGCCTGAGATAGACGAGGACGACTGCGCCCACTTCGCCGACCCTGTGGCAAGCGGGGCCGATGGCTTCTTCACCAGCGGCAACTATGCCGTGAAGCTTACCCAGCGCAAGTTCGTCGCGCCCAAGAGTTACCTGTGGCCTATCCCTACGACCACCACTAACGTAATGAAAAACATCCGTAACAATGAAGGTTATTAATCTTCTGGTCTGCTGCCTGCTGCTTTGCGCATTCTCCTGCGACAAGGGGAAGGACGATCCCACTCCTTCGCTGAAAACGGCGAACGTCTCGGTGATGTCCTTCAACGTGCGTAGCTCCACCATCACATCCGATACCGGCGACCGCAGCTGGGACACGCGCAAATACGCCGTGCAGAAGATGGTACAGGACGTGAAACCGGACGTCATCGGTATGCAGGAGTGCACCACAAAACAGAGGGCCGACCTCCGCTCGATGCTGGAAGGATACGAACTCTTCGAAGTACCCGGAACCGGCGGCTCCAAGGGCGGCAATGCCGTGATGATGTACAATACCGACGTGCTGGAGGCTCTGCAGTGCAAGTCATTCTTCCTGAGTTCCACCCCGGACAAAGCTTCGGTTAACGGCTGGAACGAAGAAACACAGTACCGCGCAACCATCTGGGCTCAGTTCAAGCACAAGGAATCAGGCCAGATATTTTTCGTGGCCGATACTCATATGCCACTGGGCAGTGAGGAAAGGGACAACACCGCCCGCATCAACTCCGCGAACCTGAACATTTCCCGTATGAAAGCGGCAGCGGGAGAGGATGCAGTAGTGTTCATCATCGGCGACATGAACTGCAAGCGGGAGTCCTCCGTAACGGGAAAGAGCCTGGATCCATATTACGAATGGATGTCCGACGCCCGGCAGAAGTCCCTGAAGACGGATTCCGTCAACAGCTACAACGGCTACGGCAGTTCCGGCTCCATCATCGACTTTATCTTTTACCGGAACGCAATCATAAGCGAGTTCCGCACAATCAACAGCGCCAATTATGGCGTAACCTACATCTCTGACCATTATCCCATTATCTGCTATGCGACTATTCTGTAAAAGTGTTGTAATCGCCCTCTTCCTTGTCTTCGGCCATAGTGCCGCTGCGCAAGGGACATACACGCTCAGCAACGGGCGTGTGGGGGTGTCGATAGGTGAAGACGGTTCGCTGGTGTCGCTCCGTAACGAGGTCACCGGGGAGGAATATGCATCGGGCGCATATATGTGGCGCCTGTATTACGACTCTCCGCAGGAGAAGGAGATTCAGATCGTAGGCGATGGAATGAGCCCCGAGGTATCTCAGAAAGCCGATACAATCTTCGTCAGATATTCGAGCCTTGTCTCCAAGGAAGGGCCCGTCGACATTCAGCTCACCCTCACTGTGACGCTGGATGACGATCTGGTGCGGTTCGCATCGGCCCTCACCAACAATCAGCCGCACACGGTA
>JAILDI010000130.1 GCA_024689525.1 Bacteroidales bacterium | reverse complement strand
TATCTCCAAAGCCAGGACCTTGGGCCGTATTACGTTATGCTCATCGCCATCCCCAGCATAATGAGCAAGGCAATCTACAAGGAAAACCATCATTTCAGTCCCACTGAACAGGACGCCAACCGCCGCGCTTTCAATTACTTCACGCAGTTCTACCCCGGGGATTTCAACTGGGACCACGAGTCCAATCCGGTGCCGGACGAGGATTTCATCTACATCGCCCCCACACAGTTCGACCGCATAATCTACGGGTTGAACCCCATAATCGGCACACTCGTCGGAGGAATAGCCCACGGCGCTCGGAAAAATGAAAATTAATTGTTATATTTCGGGAAAACGCTTCCACCATGCAAAAGTCCCTGTTTCTCATAAGGTTAGTCGCCTTAATCCTTCTTATCCCACTCGGATGGATTCCCTCATCCGCCCAATCGTACTACATGCAGTACACTCACGACAGCATGGGAAACAGGACAGAACGTATCAGGCAGACAATGAGAGGATCAATGGACTTTTCGGTCGAATATGCCGATACCGCCCTCCTTCGCAACTGGTGGCCGCAGCAGAATCAGAATGACGATTCGTCCGGTTTTATCCCGTGGCAACCAGACGGTGAGAAGTCAAGACTCTTCAGAAAAAGCAGGGAGGAGAAGATTGCATACGAAGAGGCGCAACTTGCCGAGATATTGGCATTAGAGCCAATTCCTTCACGAAGGACAAGGAACCGCGACACGTACGATGTTGGCGCCATCCCTTTGGAATATAGCCTCTCTCCCGGAGGAGCACGAACTTACAATGTGCCGATTTACACTGCACCTGACATCAAGTATGCTCCGTCACTGTCGCTAGTTTACAACAGCCAGGGAGGACACGGATACGGAGGATACGGATGGGACATTGGCGGCATATCAGAAATAAGACTCGCATCAAAGAGTCCTTATTATGACGGGCAAATTGTAGCCGCTTCCGCATTGGATACTGCCGCAGTCTTTTCTTTGGATGGCATTCGTCTGGTGCAGAATGATGACACTGCAACTTCCGGCAGCTATCCTCTGGTGACTGCCCGTGGACATATTCTGGTTTCCCCTCATCGGAACTCCCATGGATTCATCGACACGTTTACCGCCCTGTATCCCAACGGTGTAGTTGCTACATATGGAATAAGCGGAAATGTCGCTTTTCAAATGCCGTCGTACCCAATCACCAGTTCTACGAACCTCGATGGAGAGAGAATAGAATACGATTATACCGCTGATTTTCAAGATGGCAACCATACGCTTACGGCCATTCGTTACGGATTCAACTCCGGAGGGGCGGCTGACGCTGTTATCCAGTTTTCATCCACTACTCAGACGGCATCCTCGTATTATGCAGGCAAGAAGGTAAAGCGTTCTCCTCTGTTGACTCAAATTGTATCCAAAAGTGGCAACAGTAATCTGTACACGTACTCACTTCAATATGAGACCGTGTTTGGGGCAAACCTGCTGTCCTCAATTTCTCTGACCAATGCCTCCGGCAGGCAACTTCCGCCGCTTTGTTTTACCTATGGGAACACTGCAAACCCTCACTCTGGACAAGACTCCCTGAAAATGGTTCGCAGATTCTCTCTTAACGGGCCGTATGGCAGCAGCAGTTTTGTGCTGCGTCGTGGAAAATTCGTTAAGGGAAACTTTAATGACGGACTCGTAGCGTATTACGATTATCCTATTTATTCGGTCTCCGGAAACAATACCTATTCTTGCAGTTATCCTGTAAACAGCACAGTTTTTTATATTGCAAGCATCTCAGACGAAGGCTTAGAGGCCTCTTATACAATTACCGATTCGGGTTTTCAAACCATGGAGGCGGTAGATGTTGATGGTGACGGAGTAGATGAACTGGTAGAAGTCTATTGTAACGCCACAGGGTCTAACGGGAGCAATTTCCTTATTAAAGTTCGCCGATGCGATGATGACGGTTTTTTTGTCCTGTCTTATAGCCTTAATGTGTGGATGCCCGGGGCAATAGGCAGCCCCGGTCCCTTTAGTCCGTATTATAGAGCATACCGCTGGGGCGATTTCCTTGGAAACGGCAAAGCCCAGTTGCTGGTTGTCAATTACAGCGACAATGGCTACGGATGTAATCAGGGTCCTTACACGACACTTATAGACTTGACCACCGGCACAAAGCTTTATTATAGTATTCCTTTTACCGTCTCATCAACAGAAGATAACCGATTATTCGCCATGGATATTGACGGTGACTCTAAAACGGAATTATGCCTTGCGACTGGAACAGGACTAAAGAGATATCGTTTCATCAATAATTCGTTCGTCACAGATCATACTTATTCTGAAGTATCATTGAGTTTTATAACTTCCGATAATGTCTTTTTCACTGACATTAATGCCGATGGTTATATTGATATTGTAAAACCCACCCCTCCTGGGGGGATTTGGACTTTCCTGCTTAATACCGGGTTGACGTTCGAATCCAAGTCGATTGCCATAACAAATCCCTACTCTTCACATTTCTTTTTCTTCGACATCAACCGGGATGGACTGCCAGATTTATTGAAAATAAATGGGCAGAATATGGGTTATTACTTGAATATTGACGGAGTGTCATTTAACACATACAAAAGCGCATATTCCTCAGTTATAGACTACCGCTTTATACTTCCGGCAAATGTAATGGACTACACCTCCATGAGCAGTTTTATAATACTGGACGGATTTTTAGTTAAGGAATATGGGTTCACCTCTTATGCCCCGGAACAGAGATATCTAGTACAGTCGGAAGACAGTTTTGGAAAGACAATTATCAACTCTTACCGGTACTTGCCTAACGCAGCGCTATATTGGACAGAAAACCCCACCGGGATAGACGCCTCCGCAGGATACCAATTAAAAACTCTTCCGACCTATGTTATTAATGGAGCTGTCGGAAAAGAGTCGAATAATGATAATGCACAAACGTTTTTGCAAGATTCATACTCTTGGTCGGACTGTGTGGTAAACAACCGGGGGCTGGGTTTTTGCGGCTTCTCCAAAATTAGGACAGGATCATATCTTGCTGGTGTATACTCAATCGATGTACAGCGCTTCAATCCTCAGAAAGCAGGTGTCTTAATTGGCACATACGCATATCTCTGGAGCGAATTGAATTCTCCCTACTCGTCCTCTACATACTTGTATGACGAGCACAGTACGACTTATGGCAAGTTTTCTCCACGAATGATTTCATGTGTGGCGAATGACAATTTAAACGGGATAGTCAAAAACACTTCGATACAGTATGACGATTTCGATTATCCCGTAACTGTGACGGAGCAGTTCAGTATTGGTTCGGGAGCACCGCTGACGCATATCCAGTCGACATCGTACAGCCACAATAATACAGCACAGTCCTATGTCCTGGGCACAGTACTCTCACAAACCGTCTCCACCGAGAGAGACGGCAATGCTTCGACCAAATGGGTTGAAAGGACATCCTTGACCTACGACCAGCATTATCACCCACTGACTAGGACTCAATCAGTCTCTCCGGATTCGGTTTCCTTTACCATTGTATCCAAGGGACAGTGGACATACGATTCGCATGGTAATGTTTTGTCCGAACGGTCAGCGCCTTACAACTCCACAGAGTATGTGGGCGATTCCTATACTTATGACGCTTCAGGGAGGCACATGACCTCGTTGACAGATGCCCTTGGGCTGACTACCACTTATTCCGGTTTTACACGATACGGTAATCCGACAGTAGTAACAGACCATATGGGAAGGACCTGTTACCTTTCATATGACACGTGGGGGAACAAGACAAAAACCGTTCGCCCAGACAACTCCGTAGATTCAACTGCTACGGCATGGGGGGGATCAGGAGCATATAAGGTCACACATACCGCAACCGGTCAGCCGCCCGAGATTCGGGATTACGATGCACTCGGGAGAGAGGTTAAGCGCTCACAGCAAAGATACAACGGCCAGTGGCAGAATACGATGACCTTCTATGACGCCAAAGGACGTGTCGCATATGTATCCCTTCCATACAGGGGGGCGACATGGACTTACCGTAACCGGTATAACTACGATTACTATGGCAGACCCACGTCTATCGTAGAAGCATCGGGAAGGCAGACTACATGGTCATACAGCGGGACTTCCGTTACTGAAACCAAGGATGGCATTTCCACTACACGCACGTACAATGCCATGGGGGACCTTTTTCAGTGCACCGATGCCGCAGGTACGATTACTTATTCTCTCCGTGATGACGGGCAGCCTTCGTCAATCACTGCTCCGGGTGGAGCGGTGACAACCTTCTCCTTTGACGCTATGGGACGGCGAACGTCAATCATCGACCCGAGTGCGGGAACAAGGACGACGTCTTACACGTGGAATACAAACGGCACTTCATCTACCACCCAGACTAACGACAAGGGTAGCATTACAACATCGCAGGACAAATACGGACGAGTGACCGGGATAACACGTTCAAACTCGTTTAATACCACATATAGCTACGACTCATACGGCAGGCTTATCTCCGAAGTGTCCACCAACTCAACTGGCAAGGAATACACCTACGACGCATACGACCGTCCCGACACTTTATTGCACTACGTCCCCGACGGCAAGTGGCTTCGGAAAGTGTTCACTTACGGGGCCGGGAGCAAGGTCTCGTCGATAATCTTCGCTTCCCAGGATGGATATATAACTACAGAGAATTACAGTTATGGTAACGGTTACAACACAGCCGTCACACTTCCGGGAGGCACTGCGATTCTGTCTCTCGTCTCCGAAAATGATTTCGGGCAACCCACTTCCGCCTCATCGGCAGGGATTTACCGGACATATGAATACTCGCAGTATGGCTTCCCAACGGCACGCAAACTCTCCGGCGGCACTCTGCAGAACCTGACTACCACTTTCAACCCGTCCACGGGTAATCTTATGAGCCGCGGAAGACATGTCACCGGACAGCCATCCGAGGATGAGTCGTTTACTTATGACGATCTTGGCCGCCTGGCCTCTACCGATTGGGGAGCCGTTACCTATACGACCAATGGCAATGTCATCAGCAAAGGCGGGGTTGGAACAATGACATATACCACAACTGGTAGCCCGTATAAGATAGACAAACTTTACGCATCAAGCGCATCCGTTACAAGACCGGCTCAACAGACTGTCACATACACTTCTTTCGACCGCCCGGAATCCATAAGCGAAAACGGCGTTACCACCTCATTTATTTATGATGCAGGTTACAATCGGGTGAAGATGTCAACAACTGATGGCGTCAGCACTGCCAACAAGTACTACATCGGAGACCGGTATGAGATAGAAGAGCCCTCAAGTGGCAGTGTAATTCAGCGCCTGTTCCTTGGCGGCGACGCCTACAATGCCCCTATGGTTCTCCAGAAAACCGGCAACGGGGCATGGACTCCATATGTGATCGGGCGCGACTACCTCGGGAGCATCACCAATATTGTAAGCACCTCCGGTACGCTTGTGGCCGAGTACAGCTACGATGCCTGGGGACGCATGCGGGACCCGCAGACTTTCTCCCTGTACGCCATCACCTCCGAGCCCACCCTTCTGCTCGGCCGAGGCTACTGCGGCCATGAACACCTACCACAGTTCGGGCTCATAAATATGAACGCCCGCCTGTACGACCCCGTCCTTGGCCGATTCCTCAGTCCGGACCCGTATGTTCAGGCCCCGGACTTCTCGCAAAACTTCAACAGGTACGCCTATGCGCTGAATAATCCGCTGAAGTATAGCGATGAGAGCGGAGAATACTTTGTGGTTGATTCTTGGCTAATCGGTTTTATTGGAGGTGGTTTGTCCCGTGCAAATCAGATGGCAAAAAATGACTTAAGGATTTGGGGCGGATTATTTGTTACGGATAAGAATAAAGGTTCCTGGGGGCAGGCATGGGAAATATTATCAAGATTTACTGTTCAGGCAGGACAAACATGGATGGGCTTTTTGACAGCTCAAACTATAAACACTTTACATCTTGTTGGGGGAGTAGAGTCTATAGATTACCTTCATGGGGCGACGGTAGTAACAACAAAAAAAGGCAATTGGGGAGCATTTACTCTAGGTAACTATATTACAGGTGGAAATGAATTAAAAGCATTCAATGGGAATGAATTATTTCAACATGAGTTTGGTCATTATTTGCAAAGTCAAGCCCTTGGCCCTTTTTATTTTTCTAAGGTCGCTATTCCAAGTGTAACTACAATAAGCAATCATGATTATATCCCAGTGGAACAAGATGCTAACAAAAGAGCCTTCAACTACTTCAAAAAATATTACCCTGAACAATTTGATACGTATGACGAAACAACAGGAGAATACAACGGACAGTGGGTATATAGTATAAAAAAATCGACATATGGATATATTAATCCTATTATAGATGTAGATTGGCTCAACTATGGGACCCAAAAACAATATAATGAATCTATATTATCAAACTATCCGATTGAATTAAACTGGTCATATATGTTCAGTATATTTTATTCAATTATGATTAAGACAATTACGGACGGCGTGCTTTACTAGTATTTACTAACCTTTATTCTATATGAAATACTTGTTTATTATTCTTTCATGTATTTTTTTTATTTCTTGTGAGAAGACAAAAGATTATTACATCAAAGTTGATAATAATAGTGATAAGATAATTTGTTTTCATGCCAATTTAGAATATCCTGATGATTCTATGCTGGTTAGACATTGTAGAATTGATCAGTTGCCGGTCTCAATCCAACCCCATTCTTCTCGTAGATATATTTCTGGGATTAATGGGAGAGTTCAATCCTGGTATAATGCTTTTAGACAGTCATATGTCTATGGAGGGTATGTTTCAGTCTATATTTCAGAGATGGACATTGAATTAATAGAATCATATGAACAAAAACAGGATAACGATAGTTTTGTAGATCTTCCTATTATTGCAAGATATGATTTAAAGCGAGAAGACATTGAAACACTTGACTGGGTTGTCACTTATCCGCCATCCCCTGAAATGAAGAATATTCATATGTGGCCCAGATACGACCAATACGGAGAAGAAGATCAATAGTCAAATGAAAAGGGTTTTTATACTATTACTGGCCATATTGGTGGCCTTGTTGGCAACACACTCATGTGAATATCTTGACACGGTTGCACTGCTGGATGGAAGAAATGATACAGACTATGCCGTTTGGTTTTCTTACAGTGATTATGGGGAATATTCCTCCGGTAATTTGAGCACTTTCCATGAAGGAGGGATTACACTGAATAATTATACCGATTATTTTAGATATCTTGAGCCCCATGCTACAAAGCTAATATTTTTCTTACAAGGGAAAGGGTGTGAATGGAAAAAATTATTCCCGAAAGGATTAGTGATTAGAGTGTGGAAAGACGAAACAATTCAGGATATTGGCTGGGAGTCTTTTTTGCGTGAAAATGGCCATATGAGCAGTTTGTACGAAGAAGAATATGTTTTAACTGTTAGCGATTTGGATAGTCTTGATTATTTAATCACATATCCGCCAAGCGACTCGTTGACGCATTTTTTGAACAAAAATGGGTTGAATAATAATTAGCACTTAAATTTGGTTGGTAAACAAAGCTTAGTTCGAGGAAAAATGAAAAATAATCACTATATTTAACGCAACTAACCGCATATACAACGCTTGACCATATGAAAAAGCAAATCTATGACAGGGATCCGTATCTGATGCCGTTCAAGGGGGCCATCCAGGCCCGTCATCAGAGGATCCTGGATATGCGAAAGCATATTGCAGGGGACGGGCTTCTCAAAGACGCAGTAAACAACCACGTATACTTCGGCCTTCATCGCTGCGACGACGGCAGCTGGGTGTTCCGCGAGTTCGCCCCCAACGCCAACAAAATCTATCTCATCGGCGATTTCAACAACTGGAAAAGGGCAGAAGGCTATGCCCTGAAACCCGTGGGCGCGGGCAACTGGGAGCTGATACTCCCGGAGATGATGCTCCATCACGGGGAACTGTACAAACTGTACATCGAATGGCCCGGCGGAGGAGGGGAGAGGCTCCCTTCATACGCCACCCGCGTGGTGCAGGACGATGTTACCAAAGTGTTCTGCGCCCAGGTGTGGGATCCGGCGGAAAAGTATGTGTGGAAGCACGGCCACGCCGGAAAGCGCCCCAACCCGATGATTTACGAATGCCACATCGGCATGGCAACTGAAAAGGAGAAGGTGGGCACCTTCGACGAGTTCAGAAAAGACGTCCTTCCCCGCATAAAGAAGCTTGGCTACGACACCCTGCAGATTATGGCCCTTCAGGAGCATCCGTACTATGGTTCCTTCGGCTATCAGGTGTCCAATTTCTTCGCCCTGAGCTCCCGTTTCGGCACTCCGGAAGAGTTCAAGGCACTGGTCGATGAGGCCCACGCCAAAGGCATCGCGGTGGTGATGGATATCGTCCACAGCCACAGCGTGGACAACGAGGCGGAAGGCCTGTCCATGTTCGACGGCAGGGAAGACCTCTACTTCTACAGGGGCGACCAGGGCCGCCATCCGGCCTGGGGCTCCCGCTGCTTCGACTATGGCAAGGACGAGACCAAATACTTCCTCCTTTCCAACGTAAAATACTGGATGGAAGAATACCACATCGACGGTTTCCGCTTCGACGGGGTAACCTCCATGCTGTACTGGGACCACGGCCTTGGAAAGGCCTTCGGAGACTATAATCTCTACTTCAACGAGGGGGTCGATGAGAACGCGGTAACCTACCTTGCCCTGGCCTGCCAGCTGGTGAAGGAAATGAACCCCAACGGCTTCAACATCGCGGAAGACGTGTCCGGAATGGCCGGCCTGGCAGCCCCCTTCGACGAGGGCGGCGTGGGCTTTGACTTCCGCATGGCGATGGGCGTGGCCGACAACTGGATCAAGTGGATCAAGGAACTCTCCGACGAGCAGTGGAGCGTGGGTGAAATCTGGTGGCAGCTCACCAACAAGAGGGCCGATGAAAAAACCATCTCCTACGCGGAATGCCATGACCAGGCGCTTGTGGGTGACAAAACCCTCATCTTCCGCCTTATGGATAAGGAGATGTATTTCAGCATGAACACGGAGTCGCAGAACCCCATCGTGGACCGCGGCATCGCCCTTCACAAAATGATACGCCTCGTGACGGCCGCGACGGCCGGAAACGGCTATCTGAACTTCATGGGCAACGAATTCGGCCACCCGGAATGGATCGACTTCCCCCGGGAAGGAAACGGCTGGTCTTTCAAGCACGCGCGCAGGCAGTGGTCGCTGGAAGAGCCTGATTATCTGCGCTACAGCTACCTACGCAACTTCGACGAAGCTATGGTGCACCTCATCCGAAATGAGAAGCTCCTGTCCGTCTACCCCGAACTCCTGGTGCAGGACGAGCAAAAGAAAATCTTGATTTTCTTGCGTAAAAACTGTATCTTTGCGCTGAATTTTTCGGCAGAGGGCTCATTTGCGGACTATGGCTTTGCCGCCCCGGAAGGCGAATGGGTGGATGTGCTGAACACGGACGAAGCCCGTTTCAACGGCTTCGCGCGCGTGCAAAGCGGAGAGCACCACTTCACCGTGGCCGAAAAATCACCCAACGGAAATCCGCGCTACGGCAGCACGCTGTACCTGTACCTGCCTGCCCGCAGCGCAATAGTCCTGAAGAAAGTATAACTATCGATATTTATGGCTTTTCTGAAATTCAACAAGTCCGAGCTGGTGAACCTCTCCTACTCGCTCAAGAGGGAAATCATACTCGCCTCGAAGACCGGAGCCTACTGCAACACGTCCATCGTAACGTGCAACACCAGGCGCTATCACGGCCTTCTCGCCGCTCCGGTGGAGCGCTTCGGCGGGTATCGCTATCTCCTCCTGTCGTCACTGGACGAGAGTCTCACCCTCCGCGGCAAGCGCTTCAACCTTGGCATCCACTGCTATGGCGACAAGTATGAACCCCGCGGACACAAGTACATCGTGGATTTCGATGCGGATCCCGTACCGCACATCACCTACAAGATCGGCGAGATGGTTTTCTCCAAGAGCCTGGTGCTGGCACCGGACCAGGACCAGATCCTCATCAAGTACGAACTGGAGAAAGCCCCGGCAAAGGTAAAGCTCACGCTCACTCCTTTCCTTGCTTTCCGCCGTGTCCACGACCTCACAATGGAAAACGCGGAAGCCCGCACGGATTATGACGACATCCCCGGCGGCGTTGCGTACAACATGTACGAAGGCTTCCCGGACCTTAATCTCCAGATCAGCAGGAAGGCGGAATACCGCCACGCCCCGGTCTGGTACAAAGGCGTAACCTATTCCGATGAAATGCGCCGCGGCTTCGACTGCAGGGAAGACCTCCTGGTCCCCGGCAGCTTCGAGCTCAGCCTTTCGGAAGGGGAGAGCGTGGTGGTATCGGCCACAACCGGAGCCCCCGTTGCTCCCGCCGGCCTCAGCCGCAAATTCACCGCAACGGTGGACAAGATCGGCCCCATCACCTCCTTCCACGACCAGCTGGTCCGCAGTGCAGACAGCCTAATCCGCATCAGCGAAGGCAAGAAAAAGATCGTCGCCGGTTATTCCTGGCTGTACACCGGTCTGCTGCGTGAAACCCTGGAATCCCTGGCGGGCCTCACCCTGTACGGCAAGAACGACCCCGCAGAATTCGAGGAAATCCTGGACAACCTCATCGCCGATGAGCAGGAGCGCCTGTTCCGCCGCACAACCCAGGTGGAGGCCCCGCTCTATATGGCGGTTACCCTCCAGCAGTACATAGCCTATGGCGCCAACGCCAAGAAGGTGTGGGCGAAGTACGGCAAAACCCTCAAGGATATCATTGAAAGCTACCTTCCCGGCACCAGGGCGGAGGTTGCGATGCATCCCAACGGCCTCCTGTGGGCCCAGATGGACGGCGTCGCCCTCAGCTGGATGAACGCCTACGTGAACGGCCGCGCCGTCACGGAAAGGGCCGGATACCAGGTGGACACCAACGCCCTCTGGTACAACGCAATCTGCTTCGCACTGGAAATGGACGGCCCCAAGACGGCGTTCGCCAAGCGCTGGACTCCTGTCAAGGAACTCATCGAAAAGACATTCCAGCCCACCTTCTGGAACGCGGACCTTGGCTTCCTGGCCGATTATGTCGACAATGCCGGCCAGCACCTGGAACTCCGTCCCAACCAGCTGTGGGCCGTGTCGCTTGACTATATCGCAGTTGACGGCGAAGTGGTGAGCGAAGTTATGCGCGTGGTGAACTCAGAACTCGTAACCCGCCGCGGCATCCGTTCCCTGAGCCCGCGCGACGTCCGCTACAAGGGCGTCTACGAAGGCTCCCAGATCGACCGCGACCTTGCCTACCACAACGGCTGCGCCTTCCCGTTCCTGCTGGCCCAGTACTGCTACGCCAGTTTCATGATGATGGGAAGCAGCTTCATCAAGAGGGCTGAATGGCTTACTGAAGGCTTCTATGAGGATCTTTCCAAGCACGGTGTGGGCGCCTTCTCGGAGCTCTACGACGGAGACCCGCCCCACGAGGCCCACGGCGTAATCTCATCGGCAATGACAACTGCCGCTCTGCTGAATGTGAACTGGCTTATCGCTAAATACAGGGAGGAATAAAGATGAGAGTTTTAATGTTCGGTTGGGAGTTCCCTCCCCATATCGCCGGTGGTCTGGGCACCGCCTGCGAAGGTATCGTGAAAGGTCTGGCATACAACGGCGTGGAGACGCTGTTCGTGATGCCGTCGGCTTCGGGCGACGAAGACCAGAGCGCAACAACCATCATCAACGCATCGGACGTTGAGGTGGACACTGTTTCGGAGTCTGTGGAAGAATACCTGGACAAGGTCAAGTTCATCCACATCGGCACAAATATGGTTCCTTATGCGGATCCGGAAGAATTCTCCCGCCTTGTGGAAGAAGACCGCAAGCGCCAGGTGAAGGATTTCTCCATCAGCTATGGCCAGAAATACAAATTCTCCGGCAAGTACGGAGCCAACCTGATGGAAGAGGTCGCCCGCTACGCTATGGTGGGCGGCACCATCGCAATGCAGCGCAAGGATGAGTTCGACGTCATCCACGCTCACGACTGGCTCACATATTACGCCGGCATCGCCGCCAAGGAGCTCACCGGCAAGCCGCTGGTAATCCACGTGCACGCCACATCTTTCGACCGCGGTAGCGTCGACAATATCGACACCCGCGTCTTCGCAATCGAGAAGAAAGGAATGGAGATGGCCGACAGGGTGGTTACCGTGAGCGACCTCACCCGCAATATCGTCATCAACCGCTACGGCATCGACGCATCCAAGGTTGTCACCGTTCACAATGCGGTGGACTTCAGCGGAAGGGAGAACCTGGCGGTGGAACGCGGAGTGAAGGAACCCGTGGTCACTTTCCTGGGCCGCATCACCTACCAGAAAGGCCCTGAGTACTTCATCGAGGCTGCGGCAAAGGTGCTCAAGCGCACTAAGAACGTGCGCTTCGTGATGGCCGGCAGCGGCGATATGATGAACCGCTGCATCCGCCACGCCGCAAGGCTGGGCATATCGGACCGCTTCCATTTCACCGGCTTCCTGCGCGGAATGGACGTCCAGAAGATGTTCGCCCTGTCGGACGTGTACATCATGCCTTCCATCTCGGAGCCTTTCGGCATTTCCCCGCTGGAAGCCATGCGCACCGGCGTCCCGTCCATCATCTCCAAGCAGTCCGGCGCGGCTGAAGTCCTGAAATACGCCTTCAAGGTGGATTTCTGGGATGTGGACGCAATTGCCGACGACATCTACGCCCTGCTCAGTTATCCTGCCCTGGCGGACTTCAGCAACCGCATGGGCTTCGACGAGGTGAACGCCCTGAAGTGGAACGGCGCCACCGCAAAACTCAAGAAAGTTTACGAATCCGTTGTAAAATAAAGCAATATGGCAACAAAGAGTATCTGCCTGTATTTCCAGGTCCATCAGCCCACCCGTCTCCGCCTTTACAGATTCTTCGATATCGGCAAGGATTCCCATTATTATGACGACTTTGCCAACCGCACCATCCTGCGCCGCGTGGCTCAGAAGTGCTACCTCCCTATGAACCAGCTTATGCTTGACCTCATCAAGCAGTACAAGGGCAAGTTCAAGATCGCATATTCCATTTCCGGTTCCGCACTGGACCAGTTCCAGAGGTTCGCCCCGGAGGTGATCGAGTCGTTCCGCGCCCTGGCCGCAACCGGCAAGGTGGAATTCCTGGCTGAAACATATTATCATTCGCTTGCCTCCCTGGCATCGGGTTCTGAGTTCGAGCACCAGGTGAAGAAGCATGCCGCCAAGATCGAGGAACTCTTCGGCGTAACACCCACCGCGTTCCGCAACACGGAGCTCGTGTACTCCAACGGCATCGGAGAGGAAGTCTACGGTCTCGGCTACAAGACCATGCTCACTGAAGGCGCCCGCCACATCATGGGTTGGAGAAGCCCCAACTTCGTGTACACCGCGGAAACCCAGCCCCGCCTGAAACTCCTCCTCCGCAACTACAACCTGTCGGACGACATCGCATTCCGCTTCTCCAACAAGGGATGGGAAATGTGGCCCCTCACCGCGGAGAAATACGTGAACTGGCTCAAGGAAAGCGCCAAGGACGATGAAATCATCAACCTGTTCATGGACTATGAGACATTCGGCGAGCACCAGAGCGCGGAAAGCGGCATCTTCGACTTCATGAAGGCCCTCCCGGGCGCAGTCCTGGCCGACGGAACCTTCTCCTTCGTAACACCCACGGAGGCCACCAAGAAGCACAAGGCAGTGGGCGATCTGGATGTCGAAGATCCCATCTCCTGGGCCGATGAAGAGCGCGACGTAACCGCATGGCTCGGCAACGAGCTCCAGCAGGAAGCCTTCAACAAGGTGTATGCGATGACGGAGAAACTCTCCATCGTGAACGACCCGGACCTCTGGGAGGACTTCGGCCACCTGCAGGAAAGCGATCATTTCTACTACATGTGCACCAAGTTCTTCAGCGACGGCGAAGTACACAAATATTTCAATCCCTATGACACTCCGTACGAGGCATTCATCAACTACATGAACGTTATCTCTGACTTCCAGATCCGTCTGGACGAGAAACGTGCCGCCCTGGATGTCACCGAGACAGCACGTGAAGAGCTGAAGAAAGCCAAGAAAAAGAAATAATGAAAGAGAAAATACTGAACCCGGACTACCTGTTCGAAGTAAGCTGGGAAGTTTGCAATAAGGTAGGCGGAATCTATACGGTCATAGCCACCAAGGCGCTGCATCTCCAGTCGGAACTGGGACGGCATCATATCCTGGTCGGCCCGGATGTGTGGATGCACAGGGCGTCCAATCCGGATTTCATAGAGGATCCCCTTCTTTACCGTTCCTGGAAACTCCAGGCGGAGAAAGAAGGGCTCCGTCTGCGTATCGGCAAGTGGAACATCCCCGGCAAGCCCCTGGCCATCCTGGTGGATTTCAAGCCCCTCCTCACCCAGTGCGACGACATCCTTGGAAAGTTCTGGAACGAGTTCGGCGTGGATTCCATCACCGGAAACTGGGACTACAAGGAAAGCGCGATGTTCGGCTACACCGCCGGAAAGGTGATCGAGAGTTTCTGCACCTTCAACCTGCAGGGCTCGGAGAAAGTCGTGGCCCAGTTCCACGAATGGCAGACCGGCGCCGGCGTGCTTGAGATCAAGCGCTCGAAACTCCCCATCGCCACGGTATTCACCACCCACGCAACCATGATGGGTCGATGCCTGGCGGGGAACAACCTCCCGCTGTACGACGGCATGCAGGGTTACGACCCCGACGAAATGGCCCGCCGCTTCGGCGTCGTGGCCATCCACTCGCTGGAGAGCAGGAGCGCAAGGAATGCCGATGTGTTCACCACCGTGAGCGACATCACCGCGAAAGAATGCGAGCATTTCCTCGGCCGCAAAGTGGACATCGTCACGCCCAACGGTTTCGAGAACAGCTTTACCCCTGCCGATGACAAGGAGTACGAGAAACTCCACGACGCCGCCCGCGAGCGCCTGGTGCAGGTTGCTGCCGCAATGGGCGGCGAGGCTGTGCCGGACAATGCGATCTTCATCGGCATCGGCGGAAGGTACGAGTACCGCAACAAGGGTATCGACGTATTCATCGACGCACTGGACAAACTCAACCGTTCCGGCTATGACGGCCGTCCTGTGCAGGCGTTCATATTCATCCCCTCCGGCCACAACGGCCCGGACAAGGCGGTTGCCGCAAAGCTGGATAACGGCCTTGTGGAAGGCTACTCCACGCAGGTTTCCCACTACCTCCAGAATCCGGACTATGACATAATCACCCGCAGGCTCCGTGAGATAGGCCTCGTGAACACGCTGGGCGACAAAGTGAAGGTGTTCTTTGTCCCGTCGTACCTGAACGGGAACGACGGTATCTTCAATATGAAGTACTACGACATCCTTTGCGGTCTGGACCTGGCCCTGTTCCCGTCCTACTACGAGCCCTGGGGCTACACCCCGCTGGAGGCGCTGGCATTCCGCATCCCCACCCTCACAACCACCCTGGCCGGCTTCGGCATGTGGGTGAGGGGCCATTTCGGCAAGGACCATCCCGGAATCACCGTGCTGGACCGCGACGACTCGAATTACTTCGACGTGGTGGACGGCGTTGTGGAGCGCATCCGGGAAATTGCATCCCTTAACAAAGAATCGCGACTGGTTTATCGCGAAAACGCCCGTGAAGTGGCGCAGATTGCCCTTTGGGACAATCAGATAGTGTATTACCAAAAAGCTTACTCCGAAGCCCTTGGGAAAGTGGAAGGCAACAGGAGCAGCTATATAACGAAAGACAAGACTATGGAATATACCAAAACAGACATCATCAACCCCAGCTGGAGGACCATCCTTGTGACAAGGCATCTCCCGGAGAAGCTCTCCAGGCTGGAGAAACTGTCCAAGAACCTCTGGTGGTGCTGGAATGAGAGCGCGAAGGAGCTCTTCAAGTCCATCGACCCCGAGGTGTGGCACTCTTCCGGTCACAATCCCCTGGTGGTGCTGGATACCGTGAGCATCAAGAGGTTCCAGCAGTTGTCGGAGGACAAGGACTTCCTCGCCAGGATGAAAGCCGTCCTGGACGAGTTCGACGAGTATATGGCCCAGAAGGCAAAGCGCACGGCACCGTCGGTGGCGTATTTCTGTATGGAATACGGCCTGGACACGTCGCTGAAGATCTACTCCGGCGGTCTGGGTATCCTTGCAGGCGACTACCTGAAGGAGACGTCCGATATGAACGTGAATCTCGTGGCCGTTGGCCTGCTGTACCGCTATGGCTATTTCACCCAGGTGATTTCCAGCCAGGGATACCAGGAGGCGCACTACGACGCCCAGGACTTCACCAAGATCCCCGCGACGCCGGTGTTCGACAAGGACGGCAGCTGGATGACCACCTCCGTGGCATTCCCCGGCCGTAACCTCACCGCCCGCATCTGGAAAGTGGAAGTTGGCCGCACGGACCTGTATCTCCTGGATACTGACTGGGAAGCCAACCGCGCTGAAGACCGTGAGGTGACCTATCACCTCTACGGCGGCAACTGGGAGAACCGCCTCAAGCAGGAACTGCTGCTTGGCGTCGGCGGTATCCGCGCCCTGCGCAAACTGGGCATCGACACCCAGGTATATCACTGCAACGAGGGCCACGCCGCATTCATCGGCATGGAGCGCCTGCGCGAATATATCGAGAAGGATCATCTCTCCTTCACCGAGGCTCTGGAGGTTGTGAGGGCCAGTTCCCTGTTCACCACCCATACCCCGGTTCCCGCCGGCCACGACGCCTTCGAGGAAGGCCTCCTGCGCCAGTACATCGGCCATTATCCCCAGCGTATGCACGTTGACTGGGAGACCCTGATGTCGCTGGGCAAGGACAATCCGCTGGATGTTCACGAGAAATTCTCGATGAGTAACCTCGCCGCGAACATCTCGCAGAACGTGAACGGCGTGTCAATGCTGCACGGCAAGGTGAGCCAGGACATCTTCGCACATATGTACCCCGGTTATCTGCCGGAGGAACTGTTTGTGAGCTACGTTACAAACGGCGTCCACTATCCCACCTGGACGGCTCCCGAATGGAAGCCCGTTCACGCTGGTGTGTTCGGCCCCGAGTTCGCAACGCATCACTACGACAAGAAGTGCTTCGAAGGCATCTACAATGTGTCCGACGAAGTTGTATGGAACACCAAGAAGACCCTCAAGCGCAAGCTCATCGCATTCCTGCGTGAGCGCCTGCAGGACAAGACCGTGTCCAACCACTACAGCCCGTCGCAGATCGTGACCATCCTGGAGAATCTCCGTGACGATGTGCTCACAATAGGCTTCGCCCGCCGTTTCGCAACCTACAAGAGGGCGACCCTCCTGTTCCGCGACCTGGACCGTCTGGACAAGATCGTGAACGATCCCGTACGTCCCGTGCAGTTCCTCTTCGCAGGTAAGGCCCACCCTGCCGACAAGGCAGGCCAGGACCTCATCAAGGAAATCGTGGACATCTCCAAGGATCCCCGCTTCATCGGCAGGATCGTGTTCGTGCCCGGATACGACATCACGCTGGCAAAGCGCCTTGTCCAGGGTGTCGATGTGTGGATGAACAATCCCACACGTCCCCAGGAGGCCTCCGGTACTTCCGGCGAAAAGGCCGCGATGAACGGCACCATGCACTTCTCCGTGCTGGACGGCTGGTGGGTGGAAGGCTACAGGGAAGGCGCCGGCTGGGCCCTGCCCATCGAACAGGCCTACGACGACAACAACTTCCAGAACGAGCTGGATGCCGCTACCATCTATCAGATCATCGAGAACGACATCGCTCCGGCATATTACAATGTCGACCGCAATACCAAGCGCAGCCGCGAATGGGTTGGCTATATCAAGAACACCATCGCCCACGTGGCCTGCGACTTCACCACCAACCGTATGCTCAGCGACTATATGGCTCAGTACTACGCCCCTCAGGCTGAGCGCGCGGAGAAGGTGAAGGCCGATGACTACGCGCTGGCGCGCGAGATTGCCGCGTGGAAGGCCCACGTGCGTAAGGAGTGGGAGAACGTGGCCCTGCTTTCCAGGACCATCCCGCAGGCTTCCTACGACCTCACGGAAAGCAGCCAGCTGCACACTGAGTTCGAGCTCCAGCTCGGCGGTCTCAAGCCGGAAGACATTGGCGTGGAGCTCATCTTCGCCCGTATGGATGCCCGCCAGAAGCCGCACATCGTGCTGGTGAAGGAGTTCGAGCCCAAGGAGTTCTCCGGCGGCGTATGCAAATACGAGGTGACGGTCCTGCCGGAGCAGACCGGTGCCTATCAGGTGGGTGCCCGCGTGTTCGCCAAGAATCCGCTCCTGCCTCACCGTCAGGACTTTGAATGTGTGAAGTGGCTGTAGCAACCATAGGCTTTTTCGACGGAGTCCACCTGGGCCACCGCCGTGTAATCGAGACACTGGTCTCCCGCGCCCGTGAAACGGGGCGGGAGGCTGTTGTCGTTACATTCTGGCCCCATCCCCGCGCCGTCCTGCAGCAGGACGCCAGGGACCTCCGTCTGCTCACAACCCTGGAAGAGAAGAAGCAGATGCTCAAAGCCCTTGGCGTGGACCGAGTGGAAGTCCTTCCCTTCAACCGGAAGCTGGCCGCGCTCACCGCGCAGCAGTTCGTCGACGATATCCTTATTAATAATATAGGTATCGACACCCTGGTTGCAGGCTACGATAACAAGATCGGCAGCGACTGCAGGCCGGTGATGCAGATTGATGATCTGGTAATAATCTGCACGGATGAGGTCAGTTCGAAGGAGCATATATCATCGACGGTAATAAGAAAGAAGCTGGAAGAGGGGAAAGTGGAGGATGCCGCCGAAATGCTTGGATACGGGTACGCGCTTAAGGGCGTAGTGGTTGCGGGAAACCGTTTGGGCCGCACACTGGGGTATCCCACGGCGAATATGAGGCTCTACGAGCCGTTGAAGCTGGTGCC
>JAILDI010000104.1 GCA_024689525.1 Bacteroidales bacterium | reverse complement strand
GTCTGACATGCCGCCAAGGACTTTCTCCTTGAGGTTCGTGGGGATGTTAACGCCGCCTGCGGCCGATGCTACCTGTTTTGTGATGAAATCGCTGATTCCTGCCATAGTGTTATAAGAGGTTTATAGGTTTGTACAAATATACGAAATAATTGTTACATTTGTGATATTAGAACTATTACGAAAATGAAAAGTATCTCCCAAACCAAGAGGGAAGCCCGCGAGTGCCTCAAGGGCCACTGGACTCCCGGCGTGCTGGCAACGGCCGTGTTTTTCCTGATTGTCATGGCGTGCACGTCACCCAGTTATCTGTACCAGTTCATCCATCCGGAATATGCGCAGGATCTGATGTATGCTGCACAGACCAATGACTTGTCGGCCATGATGAACATTTATGGAAGCCTCACGCGTCTCTCCTCCATAAGTTCTCTGTTGTCGATCCTGTTAATCAATGCCCTTATCGTGGGTCTGGTGAACGCATTCCTCAAGTTCTACAAAGAGCAGGATACGGCCATTACCAGAAATATGTTCAACATAGCATTCAAGGACTATGGACATAAGATTCTGGGAATGTTCCTGATGAATTTGTTCATCGTATTGTGGACCCTTCTCCTTATCATCCCCGGTATCATCAAGTCCTTCTCTTATGCGATGACACCGTATATCCTGGACGAGTATCCTACGGTGGGCGTCAATGATTCCATCGACATAAGCCGCAAAATGATGAAGGGCCACAAACTGGACCTCTTCCTTCTGGAACTCAGCTTTATCGGCTGGGGTCTCCTCTGCCTCCTTACCCTGGGAATCGGCTTCCTCTGGCTCTATCCTTACATTCAAACATCGATGAGCATCTTCTACGAAGACGTAAAGGCAGAGTACATCGAGAAAAACGGCGACATGGCCCTGAGATAATCCTTAAGCCAAAGCCACAAAAAAATCTCCGACGTGGAAACGCCGGAGATTTTTCGTCTGTTGCTTTCAACAATTAGAATGCGTAGCGCAGACCCAGAGCGGCGCTGTTCCAGCCGAAGCCTACGCCGTCCAGGAGGGTTACCATAGGACGCCAGTCGACGGAGATCTGGAAAGGAATCTGATCGAAGATGTATTCGATACCGATCTGTGCGCCTACACCGAGGTTCATGCGCATGTAGTCACGATCTACATCGTGATAGGTATAGGTGAACACCTGTGCTGCGGGACCTGCGTAGAAGTTGAAGGGGCCGAGGGGTGCGATGCTGATGTCATAAGCGGCAGCAACGCTGATACCGTTTGCCCACCAGCCAAGGTCTGCCTCCAGGAAGTTTTCACCACCAAGGCTGTGCTGATAGGAAAGTTCACCACCCCAACCTGCGCGGAGACCGAGGGCGCGGGGCTGTGCGGATGCTGCGACTGCGATGCCGAGCATCAGAGCAACGATAACGATAAGTTTTTTCATAGAGTTTAGTATTTTAGTTAAAGTTGTTTCGCGATTAACGATTACAAATATAGTAATTATTTCTTAAAAGAAACCAAGCTGTCAAAAAGAGGCGCATAATACTCCTGCAGGGCCCGCGAATTATAGTCTGCTGCCGCCTCTACGGCCATTTCCGCGCTCAGGGGCATTGTTTGGGAAAGCAGTATGCCCCCGCCCAGGAAGGTGGAAACGTACAGTCCGCCGGCGAAGGCGCCCACGCCCAGGGCGATGATCGACCCGTTGATGAGGAAGTATTTTGCAGCATCGCCCCACTCCCCGGCATATGCCAGCCCGGCCCCGGGAATGACGCTGAGAATCAGCGCGGCATTCCCGCTTTTCCGTGCAGGACTGCCCTCAAGCGCGATACCGTCCAGCAGCCCGTACTCCGATGCCTCGTCCAGCATTCCGCAGAACTCGTCCATCCTGCCCGCTGAATATAGATATATCATCTTCCGGCGCAGAAGCTCAGTGCGCCCATCGGCAGCAAGGCCGTAATTGGAAATCCGCCCCAGGGTCTCATATGCCTTCCCGAAATCACCGGCCATAGCAAGATATCCGGCTTTTTCCATAAGCAGAGAATCCCTCCCGGACTTATCGGCACACTCCCAGTACGCCACCTCGCAAAGAGATGCCGACAACTCCGGAGCCTGGGCACCCAGCTTAAAACTGGTGCAGAGGAATATGCAGATCGAACAGAAGACCAGCTTTCTGAGCATCTTCATAAGTGCTTTTAATTACCGACACGGAAACTGCGCTGCCGTATATATTACCTATATAAAATACGCCGAATACCGACGTTAGTGCTATCGTACGCCAATCCTGCCATCCAAGTTTATGGGCCGATTCCGCCATCATCGCCCCCAGTGCGCCCACGACCAGGAAGGTTGATACCCCGCTGCGAAGGTCCCCCGCATAGATTTTCCCCGAACCGGGGATGACGGCCGACATCGAAGCCGCCAGCAGCGGACTCTTCCGCTTGAAATCCGTCAGGACCGGGGTCGATGTCCATACGTCCAGGAAACCGGACGCCTGAGAATAATACGGGCTTCCTTCCGGAATGCGCGCAAAGCATTCGGCCGCCCGTGAAAAGTCGTGAATATCGTAAGAAACCACGCCCTGCAGATAATCCAGCGTGTCGGAAGGGCTATACAGCCCATCGGCAAACAGGAGCCTGGCCGCATCTTCGTACATCTGCGATCCCAGGGCGTAAGAGAAAAAGTCCGTATTCAGAGGCCGTGCGTCAAGCCCGGAAGCATCGAACCGTTCAATGGAAAACGTGGGTGTAAAAACGTCCAGAGTGTTCTTGCGGAGCTGGTAAATACCTCCCGAACGGGAGATTGTGTTGGTGTTCATCACATAATCGGCCCAGGAGAAAGGGCCGTGGACCGCGGGCCAGCCGGGCTTGGAAAAAGAAACGCCCTGGCCGGAAGCCCGGGGCGCCGATACGGCCGCAAAAATTAGCGCGGCCACCACCAGGCTGCCGCGAATCCTCATTCCTTGGGCTTTATGATGCTTTGGAGATTGTCTTTCAGGCTGGTGGCCTCGGCATCGGCCGGTATCCTGTAGGAGTGAAGCTCGCGCGGGACATCGACCTCCAGATTCCTGTAAAGGTCCAGCTTTACGGTGGAGTCGTTCTTCTCCATGAAATAGGAGATTTCCGTCACGCGCATGGGGAAAGTGAAGCCTTTCTCCGTGCGGTAATTGGAGAGATAGGTCTTGGTGATGAGTTTTCCCTTCTTATTATAATAGGCGACGAACACGGGACGGAATTCCTTGTCGTAGGCCACTTCCGCCCAGGCGCACATACTGCCGGAGGCGCGGGGTTCGTACCTGCGAACAGTATAGTCCCCGTCCTTTTTTGTCGATTTGAGGAGGAATCCGGCGCGGTTGAGCCCCATATCCTCTATTCCGCCCTCCGCGAACATATACAGGATTTCGTCAGTGGCCTTGAACATATTGGGGTCCAGTTCCATCGACTGGTTCGAGGAGGGATAATAACAGGTGGTGAATCCGAAACGCGTCGATGTGGAGTAGAAGGAATAATCCCCGGCTTTCCACAGGATGTTCAGGTTGCCGCCCTTTGAGTAATAAAGCTCCTTGTTTACCACTTTCATCGACCCGTGATGCACAGTCTTGGATTCCACGTCCACGTGGAAGAATCTTTGCGCATACAAGGGCGCCGACACCGCAAAAAGCAGCGCCAGCAGGATGAAAAACGGGCGGCCGGTACCGACCGCCCTGTTACAAGTAAACGACATCTGCTACAACCACATTATGAAATTAGGGTTGTCCAGATAGTTGGCGCCACCCTGGATGAGGTCGATGATGAGCACGACACCGTCCACAATGGGAAGGACACCGAAGATACCGCCGAATGTGAGGAAATACCACAGGCAGTTAAGGGGATTGGTGCCGAGGATGAGACGGTGGATGCCGATGAGGCCAAGACCGACATAGTCGACCACGAGGGCGATGAGGTTGGTGGTGGTTGCATCTCCGCCGATGCTCACCATAGGAGCCATCATATCAGCGGGAGCTTCCACGACGGCCTCCGTGAAGAGAGCGTCGATGGCGGCTTCATCTACAGAATACTCTGCGGCGTTTGCCACTGCTGCCACTGCGAGGAGGGCAACGATTGCTGCGAAGAATTTCTTCATAATAAAATAGGTTTAGATAAACGTTTACCTTACAAAGATAAATAAATTTTTTATTAAACAATACCGCTGAAGCCCATAAATGCAAGTGCCAGAATACCGACGCTGATCAGGGCGATGGGTACTCCCTTGAAGGCCTTGGGTACGTCGTTAAGTGCCAGTTGCTCGCGGATACCGGCGAAGATGATCATAGCCAGACCATAGCCCAGGGCCGTTGCAACGGCATAAACCAGGGCCTGTGCAAGGTTGAGAGTACCGCCGGGAACAAAGGCGAATTCCTTAGTGACAACAGTGATGGCAACGCCAAGAACTGCGCAGTTTGTGGTGATGAGGGGCAGGAAGATTCCCAGAGCCTGATACAGGGCGGGGGACACTTTCTTGAGCACGATCTCCACCATCTGCACCAGGGCTGCAATCACCAGGATGAACGCAATGGTCTGCAGGAACTCGATCTTCAGCGGAACCAGCAGGTACATATTCAGAAGGTACGTGACAAGCGTTGCCAGGGTAATGACGAAGCACACCGCCAGCGACATTCCCGTTGCGGTGGAAAGCTTGTTGGACACGCCCAGGAAGGGGCAGATTCCCAGGAACTGGGCCAGGACGATATTGTTGACGAAAATCGCCGATATGATAATAAGGAAGTATTCCATAGCCTATTTCTTGAAAATCTTGTTGAACAGTACCAGCAGATAGCCCAGGCAGATGAATGCGCCGGGAGCCATCACGAATGCGAGCATTCCGTCGCCTCCGCCCACGAAATTCCAGCCGAAGGCCGATCCGGAGCCGAGGATCTCGCGCACCAGGCCGAGCACCGTGAGAGCCAGTGTGAAGCCGAGGCCCACGCCAAGTCCGTCACAGGCCGATGCAATCACTCCGTTCTTGTTGGCGAACGCCTCAGCGCGGCCCAGGACGATGCAGTTCACCACGATAAGCGGAATGAACAGGCCCAGGGTCTCGTACATCGCGGGCGTGAAAGCCTGCATAAGGAACTGGAGCAGCGTCACAAACGTGGCGATTACGACGATGTAAACCGGAATGTGAACCTTATCCGGCACAAGAGGGGAAATGGCCGATATGGCCATATTGGACAGCACCAGCACAAAGAGCGTGGCAAGGCCCATCGACATACCGTTGATGGCCGATGTCGTAGTGGCCAGGGTGGGGCACATGCCAAGAAGCAGCACGAAAGTGGGGTTGTTCTTGACGAGGCCGTCGCCGATCAATTTGATGTTTTTACTCATTGCTTTGCCCTCCTAACGTGTTAAATACTTCAATCGCATTGGCCACCGCCTGTATGTAGGCGCGGGACGTAATGGTCGATGCCGTAATGGCGTCGATGCTGCCGCCTTCCTTCTTCACCGAAAGGGTAGCAACAGACGGGTCCAGGCCTTTCCACTGGTCGATGAACTTCCGGTCGGTGGTGCACTTGGCGCCAAGGCCTGGAGTCTCGCTGTGCGACAGCACGGAGGTGTTGTACACCTTGCCGTCGGCGGTTACGCCCACCAGAAGGGTGAGGGGGCCGCCGAAGCCCGTCACGGTGGAGCGGATGGCGTAGCCCACGAGGGCGTCATCAGCCATGGCCTTGAAGTAGGTTACATCCCCGTCGGTGATTTCCTCCACGGAGGTAAAGGCTGGAAGCACTTCGCCGATGGAACGGGAAGTCTTGGCTGCCGCAGCTTCACGGATGGGTTTCTCCGTAATGGCGTAGGCGATGCCCAGGATGGCCGAGCACAGAAGGCAGGTCACGCCCAGGCAGAGCACCATATTGGGTAATGTGGATTTTGCTGCCATAGTCTATTTCCTCCCGAATTTTTTCTGATGGAACCAGCGGTTGAGCAGAGGAACCACGGAGTTCATAATAAGGATGGCGAATGAAACGCCCTCCGGATAAGCCCCGAAGTAGCGGATCATCATCGTAATGAAACCGATGCCCACGCCGAACACCACGCCGCCCCATACGCTCATAGGCGAGGACACATAGTCCGTTGCCATAAAGCAGGCGCCCAGGATAAGGCCGCCGGTGAGGAGGTTGAACACGGGACCGGTGAAGCGGGCCGGGTTGACGCCCCAGAAAATGAGGGCGGTCAGGGCCACGGTTGCGAAGATGCTGAGGGTAATCCACGGCTTGATGACCCTGCGGATGAGCAGGTACACGAAGCCCAGGAGCAGGGCGATGGCACAGGCCTCACCGGCGCTGCCGCCCAGGTTGGCGTACAGCATGATGCCGTAGTCGTAGCCTCCGCTTGCCATAATGTCCTGAACGGTGGCACCCTGGAGCAGGCCTTCCTTGATGGCGCCCAGCGGGGTTGCGCCGGAAACGGCATCGGCCCCGAACAGGCCGTGAGGCTCTTTCCATGAGGTCATGTAAGTGGGGAACGACACCAGAAGGAACACGCGGCCCACCAGGGCGGGGTTCCATATGTTCTGGCCGATTCCGCCGAAGCTCATCTTGGCTATGCCGATGGCCACGATGGCGCCCACTATCATAATCCACCAGGGAGCGGTATACGGCACGTTCATAGCCAGTAGGATACCGGTGACCACGGCGGAAAGGTCGCCTATCGTGGAGCGCTTCTTAAGCAGGAACTTTGTGATGGCCCATTCCAGAAGCAGGCAGGAGCCCACGCTCACAGCCATCAGGAGTACTTCCTGCCAGCCGTAGAACACGAACGACACCAGCACTGCCGGGCAGAGCGCGATTATCACATCCAGCATAAGGGACCTTGTGGTGTCCTTGGAGTGGATGTGGGGGTTGGGGGATACTATAAGTTTTTCCATAGGGCTTACTTTTTAGCTTCTGCAGCGGCCTTGGCTGCGGCTGCGCGGGCGCGGATGGCACCCAGGGTTGCGGCTTTGCCCAGGCGGATGTGGTCCAGGAGCGGAATGCGGGCGGGGCAGGAGTACAGGCAGCAGCCGCACTCGATGCAGTCCTGTGCCGCGTTCTTCTCCAGCTGCTCCAGGTCGTTCGCCTTTGCCAGTTTCACCAGGAGGAACGGCTCCAGGCCCATAGGGCAGGCGTCGGCACACTTGCCGCAGCGGATACAGTTAGATTCCGGGGCGCGCCTGGTCTGCTTTTCCGTGAGGAAGAGCAGGGCGCTGGTTCCCTTGAGCGTGGATGCGTCCAGATTGGCAACAGCCTTGCCCATCATAGGGCCGCCGCTGATAAGCTTGGCCGCATCGGCAGGGATACCTCCCAAATGGTCGATGATATAGCGGAACGGAGTGCCCACCCTTATCTGCAGATTAGCCTGGTTGGGGAAGCAGTCGCCGGAAATCGACACTACGTTGTCCACGAGGGGCTTGTTCTTCTGCACGGCGTCGTACACGGCCATAGCCGTACCGACGTTCTGCACCACGGCGCCAACGCTGATGGGAAGCGCTCCGGAGCCCACCTGACGGTGCATCACCGCGTCGATGAGCTGCTTTTCGCTGCCCTGCGGGTAACGCATCTTCATGGGCATTACCTCTATATTCTTATAAGGTAACTTGCCGATGACCTCGCGGATATGCTTTATCGCCTCCGGCTTGTTCACCTCGATGGCGATGGTGACTGGCACGCCACCCATAACCTGCTGCAGGATTGCGGCGCCCACCACCACCTGCTCGCCCTTCTCCAGAAGGACGCGGAAGTCGGAAGTGAGGTAGGGCTCGCATTCGCAGCCGTTGATTATGACCATCTCGCACTTGGAGCCGGGAGGCGGCATCAGTTTCACGTGCGTGGGGAAGGTTGCACCGCCAAGGCCGACCACGCCGGCAAGGCGGATTTTCTCGATGATGGCCTTGTTGTCGGCCGGAATCTCGGTTACCAGAGTATCTGAAAGGTCGATGCCGGCAGCCCACTCGTCGCCCTCCGTCTCAATCTCGATGCAGGGGGCGGGGTTTCCGGCGAGGTCCTTGCGCGGGCCTATCGACTTGACGGTTCCGCTCACCGGCGAATGGATGAAGGCCGATACGAAGCCGCCGGGCTCGGCTATAACCTGACCCACCAGAACCTTGTCGCCAACCTGGACCACGGGCTTTGCCGGGGCGCCGATGTGCTGCGACAGGGCTACGTACACTGCAGGCGGGGCGGGGAGCTGCTGAATGGCGCAGTCCCTGGAAATCTTGCTGTCGTGGGGGTGTACACCGCCAATGGAGAATGTATGCTTACTCATTTGGCTTGTCCTCCTTTGCTTTTGCCTGGCGCTCCTTGATGCGGGCTTTCACCGCATCCTTGTCCAGAGGTTTGGGGAAATTCACGCCGTGGATGGCTCCGGTGGGGCACATTGCCTCGCACTCGCGGCAGAGCTTGCACTTCGCCGGGTCGATGTAGGCGACGTTGGCATCCAGGGTGATGGCGTCGTGCGTGCAGGTTTTCACGCAGATTCCGCAGCCGATGCAGGCGTTGGCGCAGGCCTTCTTCGCCACCGGGCCTTTGTCCCTGTTCACGCAGGAGACGAACTCACGCATTCCGCGCGGGCCCTTGGGACGGAGTTCGAACAGGCCCTTGGGGCAGGCCTTTGCGCAGGAGCCGCAGGCGGTGCACTTTGCCTCGTCCACGACGGGCAGGCCGGTTGTGGGATCCATGCTCAGTGCGCCGAAAGAGCAGGCCTGAACGCAGTCCCCGCATCCAAGGCAGCCAAACGCACAGGCGGTGTCGCCGGGATACAGCGAGGCCTTCACCTTGCAGGTGGCCGCGCCGTCGTAGTCGTTCACCACGGGGCGTGCGCTGCACGTTCCGTTGCAGCGGAGAACCGCCACCCTGGGAGCCTGGGCCTTGACCTCGATGCCCAGAATTGCGGCTACTTTGGCCATTGTGTCGTTGCCTCCCACCGGGCAGTAGTGACTGTCCAGATCGGGTGCCTTTACGGCCGATTCCGCAAACGCGCGGCAGCCGGCAAAGCCGCATCCGCCGCAATTTGCCCCGGGCATCGCTTTTTCCACCAGGTCGATCCTGGGATCCTCCCGCACCATGAACTTCTTCGCAACGAAGAAAAGTATCAGGGCGAGCAGCGCTCCCAGAACGGTGACAACTGCGATAGTCCAGATGATAGTACTTGTCATATAGTTTTAAGTTAGTTGTTCCTTGAAACAAGAGTCATACTCCCTGCGCACCTTCTTGCGGCACAGCCAGAGGAGGAAGTAGTACATGGCGGTTGCGCCGATGCCTATAAGCCCGGCCGCAAGTTCCCCCGCGCCCAGAGCCTGAGACACGAAAAACCCCGCCAGCAGGACAATCAGGGGTGCCACGTAGCTAAGCAGCACAGCCTTAAGCCCCAGCGAGGCGGGAATTTCTATGTTAGGGTCCAGCTTGCCGGCCCGGGAACAGAGCCCGGCCGTGGGGCAGGAGGCACAAGCGGAAGGATCTTCCCTGTTTGACATTATTGCGTGTTAAGTTTGTAAGTAAGGCCCTGGTATCCGCTGAGCCTTCCGGTTACGGCACCCACCTTGAGCGGGGCCATAAAGTAGATGGGAATATGGTTTTCGTCGTCCGACACCCAAAGCTGGGCGTCTTCGTTCCCCGTAAACATTTCCCCGGCCACCACGCTGCAGCCGAACTGCAGGCAGTTCACCTTGCCGATTCCGCGAATCTTCCTGGTCTCACGCCCCTTGTAGGTGAGGTTGATGGTGTAGATGTCGTCGTCGATTCCGTAGGTTACCTTGTACGACTTGCCGGGTGCAAGGTTGGAGGTGTCCATCCTGCGGAGGAAATATATGATCGAAGGAAGGTCGTACGTGCAGTCCGAGAGGGGAAGGTCCGCACTGCCCTTGGGGCGGGAACCCATCTGCCAGGTGGCCTTGATCTTACGGTTGCCCCAATTGTAGATATACAGATTGGTGGCCGTGTACTTGCCTTCCAGCGTGTTGCGGGTATATTTGAGCGGACGTCCGGTGTCGATGTCGAACCAGCTCTGGAAATTCTCGCGGGCCTTGAAGAAGGCGTCGAAGAAAGGCTTGGTGCGGGCCGTCATCTTGCTGTGGTACACGAGTTTTCCGTTAAGGCGAACGGTGTCCAGCTTCAGGGAAGCCGTGGCCACGTCCGTATTCACTGCGTTCCACTTGTATGAAAGCACGTATGAAAGATTCTCCCCGGCGGAATAGGGGAGTTCCCCCGACTTGGTGGGGATGCACTGGCCGTTGGCTGCAAAAGTGCCGATCAGGATGGCCAGGGATATGAATAAAGCCTTTTTCATTAGAACGGAGCGTTAGGGTCATCGTCAAATGAGGACGTGGCAGGTGCGTTCATTGCGCTCTCCACCGGCCGTGAGGCCTGAATGTCCAGCGCCTGGTCAGGTTCCAAGAATCGTACCTGACCGGCTTTGTACTTCATTTCGATGTCACAAACCTCACCGTTTCTGTGTTTTGCAATAACGATATAGGCCTTTTCCCTGTCGGCCGGATCCTCCGACATGCCGACGAAATCGGGCCTGTGGATGAAGATTACCATATCGGCATCCTGCTCGATGGAGCCGGATTCACGAAGGTCGCTGAGTTGCGGCTTGCCCATGCCGCCTGTGCGCTGCACGGCGTTCCTGGACAGCTGCGAAAGGGCGATGATGGGAACGTTGAGTTCCTTTGCCGTTGCCTTGAGGGTGCGGGATATGGCTGCAACCTCCTGCTCGCGCATGCCGCGGAGTTCCGACGGGCCCTGCATAAGCTGGAGATAGTCCACCACGATGAGCCTTACGCCCTTCTGCTTCACAAGGCGCTTGGCCTTGGCGCGGAATTCCATCACCGGGATACCCGGGGTGTCGTCGATGTACAGGGGGGCCTTGGAAAGGGCCTTGAGCTTGAGCTCCAGCTGGGCCCATTCATAGTCTTCCAGCTTTACGCCGCCCTTGATCTTTTCTCCGGGAAGGCCGGATTCCGTGGTGATGAGACGCTTGCCCAGCTGATCGGCCGACATCTCAAGGGAGAAAAAGGCCACGGGCATATTGTAGTCCACCGCGGCGTTGCGGGCCAGGTTCAGCGAGAAGGCCGTCTTACCCACTGAGGGGCGGGCGGCAAGGATGATAAGGTCGCTCTTCTGCCAGCCCTGGGTTACCCTGTCGATGGAGGCGAAGCCGGAAGGGACGCCGCTGGGGCCGGTGACGCCCTGGAGGGCCTGCAGGTTTTCCATCACCGAGTTGATGATGCTGGAAATCTCCTGCACGTCCTTCTTTTCACGAGTCTGGATGGCCTCGAAAATCTTGGACTGGGCGGTGTCCACCAGTTCGTCCACGTTCACCGAATCGTCATACGACTCCTTGAGGATGTCGTACGAGGCGGTGATGAGGTCCCTCTGGATAGCTTTCTGCTTGAGGATCCTGATGTGATACTCAATGTGCGCGGCGGCGCCGATGCGCTGGGACAGGTCGGCCAGGAAAACGGGCCCGCCGATCTCTTCCAGCTGGCCGCGGGCACGGAGACGGTCCGACACGGTGATTATGTCGATGGCGATGTGCTCGTTGACGAGCGAGGACATCGCTTCGAAAACCATTTTGTGACGGGGGTCATAGAAGCAGCCGGGCGTGAGTTCCTCCATAGCTTCGTCTATGGTGGTTGGCTCCACCAGCATTGCGCCGAGCACGGCTTCCTCCACATCCGGGGCCTGCGGGGGCTTGTTGCCCATCTCGAGGCCCAGGGTGTCCAGGTTCACCGAGTCGTCGCGCTTCCTTCCGCGCCTTGGTGCGTCTGCCATATTACTTCTTCTCGAAATCCGGGTTGATGATGATGCGGCCGCAGTGCTCGCAGATGATGAGCTTGCGGTTGGATGCAACCTCTACGCGGCGCTGGGGAGTGATGGTGTTGAAGCATCCTCCGCAGGAGTCTCCGTTGTAGATGGATACGACGGCCAGGTGGTTGTATACGCTGGCACGGATGCGCTCATAAGCGCTCATTGTGCGTTCGTCGATTTTTGCGGCGCACTGCTCACGGCGTGCACGCAGAACTTCTTCCTCCTTGGCGGTGGATTCCACGATGAGGGCGAGCTCGTCCTTCTTGGCCTTGAGGTCTTCCGTGCGGATGCCGATGCGGTCCTTGAGTTCGTCCTGCTCCGCCTTCTTGTTCGCGATCTCGTAGCGTGTGTCCACGATGTTCTTCTCGTCGATCTGGAGAAGGAGTTCCTGGTTTTCGATTTCCTTGTTCAGCGAATCGTACTCACGGGAGTTGGAGATGGTCTCCAGCTGCTTGCGGTATTTTTCGATTGTGCTCTCGTGCTCCGCGATGCTGAGCTTGGAGTCCGCAATGTTCTTCTGATACTGTTCGATAAGGGCGGAAAGACCGGCCGATTTCATCTTGAGGGCTGCGATTTCCGTTTCCATTTCCTCCACTTCTGCGGGGAGTTCGCCACGGAGCTGGTAGATTTTGTCAATCTCCGAGTCCGCCTCCTGAAGCTCGTAGAGGGTTCTGAGTTTTTCCTCTACCGACAGTTCGGAGTCCGCAAAATTCTTCTGCAGGGAGACGAAGGTTTCCCTCTGGTCGATGGGGGTCTCCACTTTCTTTATTTTCTTGGTTGCCATATAGTTATAAAATGATTTGCCGTTTAAAACCAGTGCACGGGGTTTCCCTCCCGGAGGGAGGAGCCCAAATGAACTGCAAAGTTAGGAAATTTTTTCTTTAAGAAAGAAAATAAAATGTCGGTAATCTCAACTTCGCTCTCAAAATGGCCGATGTCGGCTACCATGAAGCCTTCCGGGGTGAAGAAATTGTGGTAGGAGATGTCGGCGGTTATGTAAAGCTGAGCGCCTGCCGCCCGGGCTGCAGGAATTTCGCTTCCGCCAGAGCCTCCCAGCACCGCCACCCTGGTGATGGGACATTCAATGGGGGTCGATGTGCGAACGATTTTGAGACCGAAGCGCTCTTTGATCAGCGCTATCGCCTCCATCCCGGTGAGGGGCTTTTCAAGGGTACCCACGGCGCCAAGGCCGGTGCCTCCCTCGTCCTCCAGGATGCTGATGTCCTGAAGGCCGAGACGGCGGGCCATGGCTCCGGATACGCCTTCAATCACTTTATCTGCAGTTGTGTGCGCCGCGTAAACGGCGATGCCGGCGCGGATGGCCTTGACGATGGCCTCCCCGGTGGGTTCTTCGCTGTTTATCTGCTTGAGTCCCTTGAAGATAAGGGGATGGTGGGTGATGACCATGTCGCAGCCTTTGGCGGCGGCTTCATCGACCAGCTGCGGGGTGCAGTCGAAGCCTACCATTACGCCGCGGACCGGGTCCTGCGGGGAACCGATGCACAAGCCGCTGTTGTCCCACTGCTCCTGTATGCCGAGGGGGGCGAATTCCTCCACTGCGGCGACGATGTCGGCTACTTTCATAGGCTCTTTTTCACTTCCATCAGGCGGGCCCTTATGTCGCGCAGGGAATTCAGGGCCTTCACCCTCTTTTCCACGCTGCGGCGGTCTTCTCCCATACGGGCGGCGGCGCCCTCCAGGGTGAGGCCTTTGTTCTTGACCAGGTGCTTTATCTGCTTGAGGGTCTCGATGTCTTCCTCGTGGAAAAGACGGTTCCCCTTGGCGTTCCTCTGAGGCTTGATGAAGCGCTCGAAATAGTTGCACCAATAGCGGACGGCGCTGGTATTCTCGCCCAGTATCTCCGCTACTTCACCCATTGTGTAAATAGTTTTTGCCATATAGATTAATCCATTGATTGTAAAGTACTTCCAGATATGTATAACATTCGTGCATAGTCCTCCGGACTCACGGATGCGAAGATGTGGTTCACAGGGTCCCGCGGCGCTCCGTGATACAGCACTTCGTAGTGCAGATGCGGCGCGAATCCGGGCATCACGCCCACGGTTCCAAGGGCGTCTCCAAGCTTCACTTTTTTGCCAGTTTCCACGAAGGTGTCGCCAAGCTGGCCGTAGCGGGTGAGGAAGCCGCCGGGATGGCGTACGGTGACGGTGAGGCCGAGGCCCGTGCGGGTGTTTTCCACGCTTGCCACCACTCCCGGTGCGGTGCACCATACCAGGGTGCCCCTGGGAGCCACGATGTCCAGCCCTTCGTGCTGTACTGTTTTCTTGTGGAACGGGTTCTGTTTCTCGCCCAGAGATGCGCCCGTCTGGGCATAGGACATATCCTTGAGCGGGAGGGAAAGCGGCGGGATGGAATCGGCCTTCTGCTGCAGCAGGCGGAAGATTTCTGCGAAGGTGCTGTCCACCTGGGAGGCCATTTTCATAAGCCGTTCGCTCTTCTCCGCGGAGTAGTTGAGGTAGAAGTTGTCGGAGAGGGAGTCGCTGTCGGCGATGAGGTCGGCCGCCGTTATGGCGTCGGCGCTGGGGGGCTCCGCGAGGAAGAGGCCGGAGTAGATGGCTCCGTCGCGGCGGTTGAGGTTTTCCATCACCTCGGATTCAAGGTCGACATCGGCCTTCAGATCGGCGTACACGGACTCGTAGCGGGCGATTTCCCGCTTGAGCGCCTTGTCCTGCGGGGACGACATAACCAGCGCCGCCACGCCCGCGAGAACCACGGACAGGGCGAAGGACGACAGTATGAAGGTTCCACGGCCTTTCATCGTTTTCCTGCAGGTTTGCGGACCATTTCGAAGTAGTCTTTGACCGGCATCGACATATCCATGAAATGCTGGGGGTCAACGGGCTCTCCCTGATATATGACTTCGTAGTGGAGGTGGGGCGAGGTGGACTGCCCGGTGTTGCCGGAAAGGCCCACACAGTCGCCTCGCTTGAGCTTCATACCTTCATATACGAATATCTGCGACATATGCGCATAGCGCGTCTGGTAACCGAAGCCGTGGTCCACCAGAACCTGGTGGCCGTAGCTGCGGTTTTCTTCCTTTACCATCGACACAACTCCGTCGCCCGTGCAATAGATGGGGTTGCCTTTGTCGCAACCAAGGTCCACCCCTGCGTGGAGGCGTATGCCGCCCAGGATGGGATGATGCCTGTAGCCGAAGGGGCTGGAGAAGCGATAGGTCTTGGGATCCGGATTGATAGGGGGGATGGCGGGCAGGTGGCTGGCCATATCGCCGGCCGTGCTCGCCAGTTTTTCGACCTGGTCGTAGGACTCGCACTGCGCCAAGGCCCTGCGCATTATGGTTTGGCTGCGGGCGATGGTCTGAGCAAGGGCCGATGTGCTGTCCAGGCCCTCCGGGAGGACGGTCCTGCCCTTTGTGCGCTCTTCCGCAGGAAGGTCCTTCATGCCGTATACGGGGCGGTAGATGCGGTTGTCGCGCACTTCCAGGAGGTCAAGATCTTCCTCGAAACGGTCCATGCGGTTGCCCAGCCTCTCCACTTTGGATTCCCAGCTTGCCTTTTCTCTCAGGAGGACGGCCGTTTTGGGGAGATGGAAGTGGAAAACGCCGAAGTAAATCAGCATATAGATGCCGAACAGCGCTAACCCTGTGGCTGCAATACCCAGTCCCATGAGCACGCTGTGCCGGGACGAGGTGTCCGCTTCTACCATCAGAGTCTCAGGATTGAATATGGTTTTATCCTGCTTGGACACGTTTTAGTTGTATATGTCAGATGCAAAAATAGGAAAATTTCCGCAAAAATAGTATTTTTGCAGGCTATAAGTTAATTGCGTACCATGACAGCACAAGAAATCAGACAGAAATTCCTGGACTTTTTCGCATCCAAGGGCCATACGGTGGTGCCGTCGGCCCCAATGGTGATCAAGAACGACCCTACGCTGATGTTCACCAACGCGGGAATGAACCAGTTCAAAGATATATTCCTTGGTAACAGCGCTCCCAAATTCCCCCGTGCGGCGGATTCACAGAAGTGCCTCCGCGTGAGCGGCAAGCACAACGACCTGGAGGCGGTGGGCCACGACGGCCGTCACCACACCATGTTCGAGATGCTGGGCAACTGGAGCTTCGGCGACTATTTCAAGACCGAGGCCATCGACTGGGCCTGGGAACTGCTTACGGAAGTTTATAAGATCGACCCTTCAATCCTCTACGCCACGGTTTTCGAGGGCGCACCGGAGGATGGCACGGAGCTGGACACTGAGGCTCAGGCCGCATGGCTCAAGCACCTTCCCGCAGACCACGTTCTCACCGGCAACAAGCACGACAATTTCTGGGAAATGGGTGATACGGGTCCCTGCGGCCCCTGCAGCGAGATTCACATCGACCTGCGTTCCAAGGAGGAGCAGGCCCTCAAGCCCGGCCGCGAGATGGTGAATACGGATAACGACGAGGTGATCGAGATCTGGAACCTGGTGTTCATGCAGTTCAACCGCAAGGCGGACGGCCATCTGGAGCCGCTGCCGGCAAAGAACATCGACACAGGTATGGGCTTCGAGCGCCTCTGTATGATTCTGCAGGGCAAGAGCTCGAATTATGAGACCGACGTTTTCTCCGGGCTCATCGGCAGGCTGGAAGAACTTTCCGGGCATAAGTATAAGGAGAACGACAAGGTTGAGGTGGCGATGAGGGTTTGTGCCGACCATATCCGCGCAATCGCTTTCTCGATTGCCGACGGTCAGTTGCCTTCGAACGTTAAGGCCGGCTATGTTATCAGGCGTATTTTGCGCCGCGCCGTGCGTTACGGCTACACCTTCCTGGGCTTCACGGAGCCTTTCCTCTGCCGTCTGGTGGAGCAGCTGGTGGCCGATATGGGCAGTGCTTATCCTGAGATCAAGGCCCAGCAGAAGCTCATCGAGAATGTGATAAGGGAGGAGGAAAACGCCTTCCTGCGCACTCTGGACAAGGGTATCCGTATGCTGGAGGACAATATGGCCAAGAACGCAGCCACCAAGGTGGTTAACGGCGTGGATGCTTTTGTTTTGTACGACACTTATGGCTTCCCCATCGACCTTACGGAACTGATTGCCACCGAAAAGGGCTATACCGTGGACCTGGAGGGATTCAAGGCGGAGCTTCAGAAGCAGAAGGAGCGCGCCCGCAGCGCCACCGCCAACGAATTCGGCGACTGGGAGACCTTCGTGGACGGAGAGGAAGTTGTATTCGAGGGCTACGAGAAGATGGAGGTGGAAGACGCCGTTCTTCTGCGCCAGCGCGTTGTGAAGCAGAAGAACAAGGAATACTTCCAGCTCGTGTTCGACCGCACTCCGTTCTATGCGGAGATGGGCGGACAGGTTGGCGATACCGGCTGGATCGAGGCCGGCGGAGAAAAGATCCCCATCATCAATACGGTTAAGGAAAACAACCTTACCATACATCTGGCGGAGCGCTTCCCGGCCAATCCGGAAATGCGTTTCCACCTTTGTGTCGATGTCGCCCGCAGGCGTAGGATCCAGGCCAACCACACGGCCACGCACCTGCTGGACCACGCCCTGCGCGAGGTTCTGGGCACCCATGTGGAGCAGAAGGGCTCGTACGTGTGTGCGGATTATCTAAGGTTCGACTTCTCCCATTTCCAGAAGGTTACGGACGAGGAGCTGCTCAAGGTGGAGCGTCTGGTGAATGCCGCCATCCGTGAGAACGAGCAGCGCGTGGTTGTGGAGACCGATATGGCCCACGCGCAGGAGATGGGCGCCATCGCCCTGTTCGGCGAGAAGTATGGGGACAAGGTTCGCGTGGTGAAGTTCGGCCCTGCCGTGGAGCTCTGCGGCGGTACGCACGCGGAGGCCACCGGCAACATCGGCCTTCTTAAGATTGTTTCCGAGAGCGCTATTGCCGCCGGAGTGCGCAGGATTGAGGCTATCACCGGCGAGGCTGCGGAGAATTATATACACGGAGAGGAGGATTTGCTGCGTACCGCACGCAGTTTCTTCAATAATGTTCCGGATCTTGCAGGCGCAATCAAGAAACTGGTGGATGATAATGCCGAGGCCAGGAAGCAGCTGGAGGCCGTTGCTGCGGAAAAAGCGCAGCAGATGGCGGCCAGGCTGGCAGAAGCGGCGCAGGAGATTAACGGAGTAAAGGTTGTGCGCTTTGACAGGTCGATGGATCCGGGAATGGTGCGTAACATCGCCCTTCTTCTGCAGAAGAATTCCACAGGCCTTGCCCTTTGCGGAGCGTTTGCATTCGATGCCAAGCCCAATCTGGTTCTGATGTATTCATCGGACCTTGTGGCGGCAGGAAAGAATGCGGGCAAGGACATCCGCGAGGCGGCGGCCCTCATCCAGGGCGGCGGTGGCGGACAGCCCGGCCTGGCAACGGCCGGCGGCCGCAACGTGGACGGCCTGGCATCGGCACTGGATAAACTCGTAGAACTGGCAACTGCCTGATGAAGAGGCTGGACAGGTTCATACTGAAGTCGTTCATGGGACCGTTTTTCGCGATCCTGGCCATAGTTATATTCATCCTGGTGATGCAGTTCCTGTGGCTGTACATCGACGAGCTGGTGGGCAAGGGACTGGAGTTCAAGGTTATCCTGGAGTTCCTCATGTGGGGAAGCTGCCAGGTGCTGCCCCTGTCCATCCCGCTGGCCACCCTGCTGTCGTCGATGATGACGCTGGGTCAGATGGGCGAGCATTTTGAACTTACGGCCATCAAGGCGTCCGGCATTTCGCTTACAAGGGTGTTCATACCGCTCATTTTCGTGAGCGTGCTGATCAGTATCGGCGCATTCTTCATCGGCGACCGTCTGGTGCCTTATTCCATCAACCAGATCTATACGATGCGGTCCGACTTGAGCCGCACCAAGTCGGAAATCAAGATTCCCATCGGCGCGTTCTATGACGGCATCGACGGGTATATTCTCAGGATCGAGGACAGGGACAATTCCAGCGGAATGATGTACGACGTTATGGTGTACGACCATTCCGGAAACAAGGGAAATACGTCGCTCACGGTGGCCGACAGCGGAATTATGAAGATGTCCAAGGCGAAAGACTACCTCACTTTCATGCTGTACGACGGAATCAGCTATCAGGAGACCAATACCAAGAAATACCGCGATACCACGCTGGCGCTGAGGCGCATCGGCTTCAATAAGGAGGAGATGATCATCCCGCTGGAGAACTACGCTTTCCAGCATTCGGACTCGGCCCGGTATGGCGACCAGGTTCGTTCGATGTCCCTGAAGCAGCTCACCGTGGGGCACGATTCGCTGTCGAGGATGAACGACGAGGGCCTTGCGAAGCATCTGAATGAGTTCGACAGGACGATCAACTTCCGCTACGACTCCCAGCTGGACACAAACTGGAGGGAGAAGGGAAAGCAGCTCATCGCAATGGATGAGTATTTCACAGGGTGGAAGGATCTGGAAGCTCAGAAGCAGGCCCTGGAGAATGCGGCAAACCTGGCTTCGCAGGCGGAGTCGGCGCTGCAGAGCCAGGGGTACGAGGCTTTCGAGTACACCAAGATACTGCGTCTGACCGATGTGGAGATATGGAGGAAGTATGCCCAGGCGCTGGCCTGTCTGCTGCTGTTCTTCATCGGCGCGCCTTTGGGGGCGCTGATCCGGAAGGGCGGCCTGGGTACGCCGGCCATCATCTCGGTGCTGTTCTTCGTGCTGTATTGGGTGGTCGATATCAGCGGTGAGAAACTTGCCAAGGACGGCGCTGCAAGCGCGTTCGTGGGCAAGTTCATATCGGCCTTCGTGCTGGCGCCTATAGGGGCGTTCCTCACCACCAAGGCCATTCAGGATTCTTCGATTTTTAATGCCGATTCAGTGAAATCGTTCTTCAGAAAGGTCCGGAGCCGCATTGCGGCGTTCTTCCGGAAACCACGGCTGGTGTTTATGGGAACGCCGGAGTTTGCAGTGGCATCGCTGGATGCGCTGGTCAAGGCGGGGTATAAGGTTGTGGGTGTTGTCACCGTTGAGGACAAGCCTAGCGGGCGAGGGCTCAAGGTGAATGAGAGCGCGGTGAAGAAATATGCCGTGGAGCACGGGCTGCCGCTGCTGCAGCCTGCCAAGCTGAAGGATCCTTCGTTCCTGGAGACCCTGGCGGCGTGGAAGGCGGATCTGTTCGTGGTGGTGGGATTCCGGATGCTGCCGGAGCAGGTGTGGACGATGCCCAAGTTCGGTACGTTCAACCTGCATGCGGCGCTGCTTCCGCAGTATCGCGGCGCCGCCCCTATCAACTGGGCGGTGATCAACGGGGAGCTGCGGACGGGTGTTACCACCTTTATGATCGACAAGAAAATCGACACCGGCGGTATCCTGTTCCGCGAGAGTTGTCTGATCGGCCCTTCGGAAACGGCGGGCGATGTGCACGACAGGCTAATGGAGATGGGTGCGACGCTGGTTGTGGATACTGTGGAGGCGATTCTGCAGAAGAATGTGGAAACACGCGTGCAGCGCAGTTTCATCCAGGGTTCCGAGGTGCTGCGTCCCGCACCCAAGCTCACGCGCGAGTTGCAACATATAGACTGGAACGCGCCCACGCGCGAGGTGTACAACCTTATCCGCGGCCTGAGCCCGTTCCCCTGCGCGTTTACGGAGTTGGAGAAAGACGGTGTTGCCACGCAACTGAAAATCTTCTTCGGCGAGCAGCGTATGGACCTGCACGCCGCTCCCGGAACCGTGATTTCCGACGGCTCATTCATCGCAATCGCTACTGCCGACGGCGCCATCGAACTGAAGGATGTCCAGCTTGCTGGCAAGAAGCGTATGGATGCATCGGCCTTCCTTAAAGGCTTCCGCGACCCGTCGGGCTATGTGGCTACGGCCGGCACCTCGCACGAGGAGATTCTCAAGTATACCCCTGTAGAAGAATGAAACAGGCTGTAATCCTTTGCGACGGGGCTTTCCCCACAGCCGATTATCCGCTGTACCTTTTGGGTGCGGCCGATGTGCTGGTGTGCTGCGACGGGGCTTTCGGGAGGTATCTTTCCGAGGGCTTTACCCGGCTGCCGGACGCTGTGGTGGGGGATATGGATTCGGTTGCACCGGAGCTTCGGGAGAAATACCCCTCGCTGTTTTTCCCCGAAAGCGAGCAGGATTACAACGATATGACCAAGGCGATGCGGTTCCTGCTATCGCATTATCCCGATGTCTCCGATATCTGCATCCTGGGTGCAACAGGCCTTCGCGAGGACCATACCGTAGGGAACCTCGGGCTCCTTATGGAATACAACCGTATGTTCGACCTGGGCGACGTCCGCGTTCAGATGGTAAGCGATTACGGCACCGCATTTACGGTCTGCGACACGTGCGAACTGCACGTCGGCGCCGGTCGCCGCTTCTCGCTTTTCAGCCCCGACAACAGCCTCCGCATCAAATCTGAGGGCCTTCACTGGCCCACTGACGACGTTGTATTCGATGCTTGGTGGAAAGCTACTCTAAACCGCGCCGACGAGGACGTTATCCGTCTTCACTTCTCGCATCCTTCAGTTGCACTTATTATTCTGGACTGATTTTCCTGGCGGCTACAGCGTGTAGGGTTTGCAGGGGACGCGGTCCGGGCGGCCGAGGGCAGCCCACATCGTGGAGCCTTCGAAGACGATGGCGCAGGAGGTGCTGCGGCGGAGGATGGGCTCGCCGGAGCAGGAGATGTGGCGGATAAAGAATGAGTGGTCCCAGTCGCGCATTGGCACTGACGTGGAGGCAAGGATGTCCATCGCTTTCTCGTAACGGTCTACGCCCTTGCGGTCTTCCACGCGGCCCGTCCAGGTGAAGTTGGTAACCACGCGGTATCCCAGGGGATCCTCGTTTACGTCGAACTTGACCCAGGAATCGTTGTTCACTTCATAGTAGGCCGCACCGCCGTATGCATCGATAACGCCAAAGTTGGTTTCCACGCACATCGGCCTGGAAAGGGTATCCAGGAAGTGTTCGAAATCGGCCAGGGAAGCGCACACGGACAGTGCGCGGTACATCACAACGCCCTCTTTGTCCATTTCGCTCTGAGGGACGTCATCGTCCTTCAGGTCATATGTGGCGGTGTTCATTATGGCGAAGCCGGTTTCGTTCATTCCTCCCCAGACTTCAGGCGTGCCTGCCGGCACTGTGGCCACGGGATGCCTGCGCCAGTTGGAGTTAACGAGGCCCATCAGGCGGAAACGCTCCCCTTGGAAAAACTCCACGGAAACGTCCTTGCAGGAGGAATCGCGGTGCTTGAACATCACCGCCTTGCCGTCGCGTGTATATCGGCCGCTCACAATGACGGAAGTGCAGGCGAACCCCGGAAGGGCCCACACCAGAAGCAATAAGGTGAGCAGCCGTTTAAGCATAATTATCTGTCAGATACCGACATCAGCAGCTGGTACTGCTGGTTTATGGCCGATGAAAGCGCGCCGCCGCTGAAGGTGTCCGTGAGTGTGCCGCCTTCGTAAGTCACGGAGATTGACTTGATGCCACCGCAGAGCTGGCGGATTTCCCGCATCGACGGGTATATGGTGAAGAAATCGTCCTCCTCGACTGCCTGTTTCAGCACCACCGTCGAACCGTTGGCCAGCGTGAACGTCACAGGCGAATCGATGGCGATATGATGCGTCTTGGACGAGCCGATCTGAATCTTAAGGTCGAAATCCTCCTTGTTGGTATTCTTGTAGTAGAGGTGCGTGAGGCTTACGTTGTAGGCGTAATTTGCGCCCCTGGCGGTGATGGGCTTGGTGCTGGTGAGGATGTTGTTGCGGTTGTTCGCCCTTGAGCCCAGTTCCGCGGTGAGGGTAATGGTCGATGACGCCGCCTTGCCTATGGCGTCGACGTGCCTGCGCAGCAGGGCCGACAGCTCATCGGCAGGGAAATTCATCTGGATATAATCGTCCGGATCCCAGCCCGTTACGACGTCGATGGAGCTTACTCCGCGCAGGATTTTGGCCATATCGGCATCGTCCACCGCGTATTTGGTGCGGTTCCAGTAGACCTTGTTGCTGCCGCGCTGGAAGGCACGCTTGGTGGCGCTGTCCTGGCCGATCTGCTCTACCCTGACGAACCCGCCGGCGGTGAGGTTGAGGGCCATTTTCACCCCCTTGGGGACATTGGCCGATGTCTTCTGCTCGAAATTGAGGTACAGGACATACAGCGTGGAGCCGTCCTTGTAGCCCACTTTCTCCACTCTCGTCCATACGGGGCACTCCCCGCAGGTTATCTCCTCATAATCAGTGGAGATGCGGGTCATATTGCCTGAACGGTAGTTTGTGCGGATTTCCTGCGCACCCATGATAAGGGCCGATGCAATGAACAGAGCGCAGGCAAGTATTGTTTTCTTCATAGTTTCTTTTTCAAACGCACTGCAAATATACATATTCCGGGCCAACTTAAAGAAAAAATAACTATATTTGGAAGCATTAAAACTGAGAATCTATGACTTTCCTGATGATTATCGAGCTGCTGATAGTGCTTGCCGCCCTGTACGTGGGCTCGCGCTACGGTTCGCTCGCTCTGGGTGCCATCTCCGGCATCGGCCTGGCAATCCTGGTTTTCGGCTTCGGCCTGGAGCCCGGAACGCCTCCCACCGACGTTATCTACATCATCATCGCCGCCGTCACCTGCGCAGGTACGCTGCAGGCATCGGGCGGTATGGACTGGATGATACAGATTGCGGAAAAGCTGCTTCGCAAGCATCCGGAGCACATCACCTTCCTGGGCCCGCTGGTGACATTCTTCCTCACCGTTCTCGTCGGCACCGGTCACGTGGTGTACACCATTATGCCCATCATCTGCGACATCGCCCTTAAGAAAAATATCCGTCCGGAAAGGCCCTGCGGCGTGGCTTCCATCGCGTCACAGGTGGGTATCACCTGTTCGCCCATCGCCGCCGCGGTCGTTGCCTTCGTCACCATTTCCAACGCGAACGGATTTATGGTGTCGATTCCTCAGGTGCTCATGGTTACGATTCCGGCATGCGTCATCGGCCTTATGTGCGCTTCCCTGGCCTCCTACAAGAGGGGCAAGGACCTGGACAAGGACCCTGCCTTCCTCAAGCGCAAGGCGGATCCGAATATTTACAAATACATGTACGGCAGTTCCGCCACCACCCTGGACAAGGAGATTACCAAAAGCGCCAAAGTGTCGGTGTTTGTGTTCCTGGGAGCTCTGCTGGTGATTGTGGCATTTGCATTCTGCCAGATGATTCATGTTGGCGGGGAAACGCTTGCCACGGTTATCAATCTGCCCAAGATGAACATCTGCATCCAGATTATCATGCTGGTTGCAGCCGCCTTGAACATCATGCTGTGCAAGGTGGACCTTAAGAACTGCGTGTCCGGCTCCGTATGGAAGTCCGGCATGGTGGCCGTGATTGCGATTTACGGCATTGCATGGCTGGCCGATACATATTTCGGCAATTATATGGATGAGATGAAAGCCATGCTCACGGACCTGGTTACGCGCGCCCCGTGGACCATCGCGTTCGTGTTCTTCCTGGTGTCCGTGCTTATTAACTCCCAGGGCGCGGTAGTGGTTGCGATGCTGCCGCTGGCGTATGAACTTGGAATTGCCGGGCCGGTGCTTCTGGGAGTGCTTCCCAGCGTGTACGGCTACTTCTTCATCCCCAACTACCCCTCGGATATCGCCACAGTGAACTTCGACCGCTCCGGCACAACGCGAATAGGTAAATACCTGCTGAACCACAGTTTTATGATGCCGGGCCTCATAAGCGTAACGGTTTCCACAGTCATCGGCTACCTAATCGCCAACGTAATCTTCCGCGGCTACTTCGCCGGCTTTATACTACCGTAACGCGCCGCCAGACAAAAATCCCCGGATTTGCGAGAAACCCGGGGATTATTATATGTATGGATTGTATTTTAGAACTGGTAGTTGATACCGATACCGATCCACAGGCCGGCGTCCATGCCTTCGGTGAAGCACTTGGCAAAGTCGGCCGAGATGATGAAGTTCTGGTTCATCGCGATCTTCAGGCCTGCACCGGCGCTGTAGACGAGATAATTCACCTTGGAAGCATCGTAGATAGGATCGGTGGTTCCGGTAAGGAGATTGAAAGTGGGGTCGTAAATCTTTCCTTCATTATCGGCAATGGCGGCAAGGGCATCGGCCTTGTAGGGCTTGGTGATGATACCGGCATCGAAGAAAGGATTCACGGCAAGATAGAAGTACTGGTTGAGGAAGTTGAACTTCACGAGCTTGATGCGCAGTTCGGTGTTCGCCCAGGCCATACCTTCTGCCAGGACACGGTTCTCACGGAGACCGCGGATGGTGTTGGAAGAACCGAAGCCTTCGGAAATCATATTACGCTGGACCAGCAGCGGGTTGTTCTGGATCATTGCCAGGGGCGTCTCACCCAGGATGGTGTGCTGCCATGCAAGGCGGTATGCGAACACGGGATCTCCTGCAGGAAGATGAATGGGGATGGAGATGTACTGACGGAAGTATGCGCAGGCCTTGAGGTACTGCTGGTTGAGTACATTTCCGTTCAGGTAGGCCTCTGCCCAGATGCCCTTGTTAGGAGCAGCCTCGATATCACGGGTGTCGTACACGACGCCGGCATTGATTTCCAGAGCTAAGCTTCCGTCCTTTTCTGCATCGGAGATAACTCCTTTTCTGGTGAGGAAGTTGTACAGGGTGGCGTCGGTGTTATAATACTGTTTTGTGCCATCGACATCTACACCGTTATCCTTCATTGCGCCGAGGTTCCATTTCCAGAAGTTCACGCCGGCAGCCCAGTTGAGGTTGTCGGTGATGCGGCCCTGGAAATTGGCCAGGATGCGGAGCATCTCACGGCTCATACCGTAGTAGTTTACGTTGTCGGAGGTCAGGGGAACTGTCATTTCCCTGTTTCCCCATACATCATAATTCTGCGTTGCGGCCGCACCGTTGAAGCCCCACATACTGTAGAGAGGGTCGGTCATATATGTAACGGACGCGTTCACGCGCATATTGGGAATCAGATACTTGGAGTCGTATGCCAGATAGAGGCGCATACGGTGGCTGTGGGTGAAATATGAGCCTTCCCAGCTGATCTTGTGAAGGGGATCCGGGTATGTTTTGCCGTCGCCGTAATAATAGATATCGCCGAAAGCACCAGCCTGGAAGCCATTATCCACAGAGTAGGTGGCAGTGGGCAGGACGCCGAAGCTCCAGCCGGTTTTCATTTCTTTCTCTCCTTCCTGGGCCGATACTTTGAGTACAAGACCGCACGCCAGAAGCGTAACAAAAGTCAAAAAGAGTTTTTTCATAATAGTCGTTTTAGCGTTAAATCGAGCAAAGATATAAATATTTTCCGAAAAAACACTACATTTGCAACCCTATGCCGAAAGCGAAGAGTAAAATACAGATCACCAACCGCAGGGCCTCGTTCGATTACGAGTTCCTGGAAACCTATACCGCGGGCATCTGCCTTGTGGGTACGGAAATCAAGTCCATCAGGGCGGGAAAAGCCTCCCTGCAGGACGCCTGGTGCTACTTCGCCAATGGAGAACTCTATATCCACGGCCTTAACATCGCCCAGTATCACTGGGGCACCTGGGGCCAGCACGAACCTCTTAGGGACCGCAAACTCCTCCTCACCCGCCGCGAACTCCGCCATCTTGCGATGGAGGACAAAAAGAAGGGCCTTACCATCATCGCCGTGAAGCTATTTGTGGCGGAAAACGGCTACGCCAAACTCGTCATCGCCCTTGCCAAAGGAAAACGCGAATACGACAAGCGCCAGACCATCAAGGAAAAGGACACCCGCCGCGAGCTGGACCGTATGGGGCTCTGATGTTACATTTCCGTACCTTCTGCGTTATATAACCGGATGACAGATTACTTGACAGAAGCGTTTCTCCGCATTAAGGAGAGACTGCTGGGCGGGTCGAAGCGTATGCTGCGAGACACCGCCTCAAGCGAAGACGCCCTGCAGGACGCTTTTGTCAAGCTATGGGGCCGCTACCAGATACGTTCCCCGCAAGAGGCGGAATCGCTGCTCCAGCGCACTGTAAGAAACAATTCCGTGGATATGCTGAGACGCCGGAAAACAGTACCGCTTGAAGTGGACGTCACTCAGGAGGAAACCCCGGTGGAAGAACGTGAGCAACTTTTCCTAAAGATAGAAGAGCTGGTGCGGAAGGACCTGAGTGACGTCCAGCAATACATAATCCGTCGGCACGAATACGAAGGGGCGAAGCTGGAAACCATAGCCCGCGAACTAGGGATGAACCCGCCCGCCGTCCGGATGCAACTATCAAGGGCAAGAAAAACCATTAGAGACCGATATAATGAACAAGAGCTATTATAAACGACTTTGCCGGGAATGGTTCGATGCAACTATCTCCCCAAGGGAGGAGCGCAGCCTGAAGAGTTTCCTGGCCACAACGGAGGACCCGGAGTTCGATGAGGCCAAGGCAGTAATGGGCTATTTCGCCGCAGGCAGGGCCATTAGCGTAAAGCCAGTGCGCAGGATGCCTTGGATGTCGATAGTCGCAGCGGCTGCTGCGATATCGGCCATATTCATCATCGGCACAACTGTCCGGAATAACAGCCTCAAAGCCATCGACTCGATGGAATCCACCCTGACGGAATTCTTTTCTTCAGGGGCCGATGTCGAAGGCTCGCTGACCGCATTAATAAATAAGGAATGATGAAACGACTGCTCACCATATTTGCCGCGATGCTGCTGTGCGCGGCGGCATCGGCCCAGGAGGGGCTCTACGTGGAGGACCTCTTCGAAGGGAATGTGATTTCCCGGAAGATTATGAAACGCACCTTCATCTCGGGCGCCCAGCTGCGGCCATACAAGCTTGACACCTATAAGAGCCTTACTTTTACTGTCGATGAGGGAGCGATGCACGAAGTGGAAGTGCGGGTGATCCGGGACGCATATGACGCCCCGGACAAGCAGATGGATTATGACGGCGGACACCTCACTTACGCACTTGTGTGCCTTCCACCCCTTCCCAACGGCCTCAACCGCTTCCTGTGCTATCAGGCGAAGGAAATCAAGGGCCTGTGGGATGTGACGGTGGTGTATTTGCGCGGCCGGGCCTCGGTGGAGGACCTTAATCTGATGTTTAACAAAAAAGAACGATAGAGTTATGAGAAGATTGATTGCAGCGGTTTTTGCCGCGCTGATTGCGGCGTTGGCATCGGCACAGAGTTATTACGATTTCAGCGACCCGTCCATTCCCCTGGTGGCTAAGGCGCAGAATGACGGTCGAGTTGTGTCCAGCCATTCAATATCGGCCAGCATCCTGGGACTGGAATATGCCTACGAACAGCGTCTGGGCGGAAACTGGTCGATGGTTTTCAGGGCTGGCGCCCCTTGCGTGCTTACATACGCGTCCAGGACGGTCACGACCAATACGTATTCTTCCGGAAACTACAATACATCGGATTCATCCGTGAGTTATACTTTCAACTGGGGCCCCAGGCCCGGTTTCACTATCGAGCCGCGGTATTATACAAATATGGAACGCAGGAGCCTCAAGGGCAAGAATACGGCCAATAACTGCGCCGATTTCATTGCCTTAAGGACAGTCCTATATGCCGGTCTGGGGGCTTATGATATGAGCTCCCTCGACCTGTCGGCAATCGGTATGTACGGAATCCGCCGCGGAAACGCACACTGGTTCCGCGAATACACGTTCGGCGTTGGTTTTCACACCAAGTTTATGTTTTTCCTGCCCCACATCAACTTCCGGATCGGTTATACTTTCTGACAATGAAAAAGATTATTACGCTGTTATGCATTCCGGTTCTGCTGCTCTCCTGCGGAAACAGAGATGAACAGACTGCCTTTTTCAATACAATGTCCGGCACTTTCGGGCATTATACCCTGCAAGAGATCCAATGGGAGCAAGCCGTGAGACTCTCCGACATCGGCCTGATTCCATCCTGCGAACTACTCCACCAGATGAAAAACTACGGATGGACCGGCTTGCAGTACCAGGAGACTGACTACGGGACAATGTCCGCCACGGACTGCAATCTGGTGATACCTCCGGCCAGTGCCGATGAACTGGCGCAGGTAAACCTCTATCTTCCTTATTTCCAATACACTCCCGATGTCGCCGGCGACGGAACGGAAACCATTCTTCCTCCCGATCCGGTTGACGGCCAATGCTGTGTCACAATGGACGCTTACCAGTTCTATTACACGATAGATGATGAGGGCCGTATCGACATACAGTGTCCCGACAGTCCACTTGTCGCCGATACATTCCCTTATACGGATGTCAAGGTCCGTTTCACGGATAACGGGCAGTTGCTTTTCGAAGGCTATACCACGCTCTGGGACTTCAGTTCCGGCTCCTGGCAATCCGGCCGCCTGACCGCCGTCTTTTCCCGCCGCGTCCACCAGGAGACCATCGTCGTCATCCGCGAGCGCTAGCTGTCTGGCGGTCAACTTGCTGTAAATCAGTGCGTTAAATGGTTTGCTGGTGCAAAATAATTGGCTCACCGGAAAAAGTCCGTGGGAAAAAGGGTGTAAAAAAGAGTGAGAAAAAGGAGATAAAGTGTACCTTTGTTCTCATGAAAACAGCACTCAACGACCCAAATAAGTATGTATTTATGTCCAGCTTTCTTCTTCCCGA
>JAILDI010000099.1 GCA_024689525.1 Bacteroidales bacterium | reverse complement strand
CGCCGGACGTCCCGTCCTTGTGGGTACCACCGACGTGGAGACTTCCGAGCTCCTTGCCAGGATGATGCGCCTGCGCGGCCTGCATCCCAACGTGCTGAATGCTAAGGAACACGCGCGTGAGGCGGAAATCGTGGCCCAGGCCGGTAACAGCGGAAAGATCACCATCGCCACCAACATGGCAGGCCGTGGTACCGATATCAAGCTTTCGCCGGAGGTAAAGGCCGCGGGCGGTCTTGCAATCATCGGCACATCCCGTCACGACAGCCGCCGCGTGGACCGTCAGCTCCGAGGCCGTGCCGGCCGTCAGGGAGACCCGGGTTCATCGACCTTCTATATATCTCTGGAGGACGACCTCATGCGTAAATTCGGCTCGGAGCGTATCGCCGCCGTGGTTGACAAGATGGGCATGGGAGAAAACGAGGCACTCGAGTCCAGGATGCTCTCATCGGCCATCGAGACCGCACAGAAGAAGGTGGAGGAGAACCATTTCGGCTACCGCAAGCGCACCCTGGAATACGACGACGTGATGAACTATCAGAGGGAAGCCATCTACGCCCGCCGTCGCAACGCCCTCTCCGGTGAAAGGATCGAGATCGACGTTCAGAATATGATGTCGGACACCGCCAATATCCTTGTGGAGAAGGCGGAAGGCATGTCGTACGAGGAGTTTGAGGAGTTCGTGATCGCGAGCCTCTCCATCGACCTTGGTTTCGACGCGGATTACTACAAGGACGCACGCCCCCAGCAGATTGCCGACAAACTCTGCGAGCATATGCAGGAGGTGTACAACCGCCGTATGGAAACCATGATCCAGAAGGTGAACCCCGTGATCAAGCAGGTGTATGAGAAGCAGGGGTCGATGTACGAGAACATCGCCATCCCCGTTTCCGACGGCAAGCGCATGCTCAACCTCTCCGTGAACCTGAAGAAGGCCTACGAGACGGAGAGCCGCGAGATTGCCAAGGCCCTTAGCCGCAGCATCATCCTGTGGAATATCGACGAGTACTGGAAACAGCACCTCCGCGATATGGACGACCTGCGCCAGAGCGTGCAGAACGCCGTGTATGAGCAGAAAGACCCGCTTGTCCAGTACAAGCTGGAGAGCTACAACCTCTTCTCCGACATGCTGGTGAATCTTAACGAAGCGGTTCTCACCTTCCTGCTCCGAAGCTTCATTCCTCTTCGCGACGCCGCGGACGCACGTCAGGCACGTGCACCCCAGCCCCGCCGCGATATGCAGCAGATGCGCACCAACGACCCTTCACAGCTCACTACCAACGGTGATCCCAAATCCCGCGGCCCGGTGCACGTGGAGAAGAAGGTCGGTCGTAACGACCCCTGCCCCTGCGGCAGCGGCCTGAAGTACAAGAATTGTCACGGTAAAGGATTAGTATAATAAAAAGATAATGGATTTGAATCTGAATGATGTGAGCCGTATTTCGGCAGGGACAGTTTTCAAGGGAGAGATTTCATCTCCTACAGATATGCGTGTGGACGGTACTTTCGAGGGCAGGATAGTGTCCAAGGGCCGTGTCGTGATTGGCGACAAAGCCGTGATCAAGGGCGATGTCGTCTGCCAGAATGCCGATTTTTCCGGCACGATGAAGGGTAACTTCTTCGTAAAGGACACCCTGTCGCTCAAGGGCGGCTGCACTGTGGACGGCGACCTTCACATCAAGCGCCTGCAGGTTGAGCTTGACGCCAAGTTCAACGGCCACTGCTCTATGATAAGTGAGGACGACTTCGACCGCCTGACAGGCGAGAAGCCGGAAGAAGAGGCCTAGCTCTTCCTGCCTTTGGCGGAGGAGCGCTTGCGCCAGCGCTCGAGGGCGAGTTTCTGCATATCGCGGACTTCGTCCCTTTCATCGACAATCTCGTTTCCGAGGATAGTCTCGATTACGTCTTCCAGGGTTAAAATGCCCTGGAATGAGCCGTATTCGTCGATGATGACGCTTATCTGCTCGTCCTTGGATATCATCTCGTCCCAGATTACATCCAGCGTGGTCTCCTCCGGGAAGGAGGCGATGTCGCGGCGGATGTCGGAGAGGGTCATGTCCTCTTTGTCATCGGCCAGTAACTGGAGGGCCTCCATGCGCAGGATATAGCCGGTGATGTATTCGTCGTTGTCGGCATAGACCGGGATGCGGCTGTGGTGGAGGAAGCGCTTGTCCTTGTAGAAGCGCTTGAGGGTCATTGATTCCGGGGCGATGGCGCAGACTACGCGCGGAGTCATCGCGTCGTAGGCGGGCATTTCGTCCAGGGAGATGATGTTCTGGATAACTTCGTTCTCGTCCTCGTCCAGTTCGCCGGATTCTTCGGCGACATCGGCCAGGGCGCCCACTTCTTCCTTCGATACCGTGGCGTCCACCTCGTCCGGGGTGATGCGCTTCTGGAACCATACAATGCATAGGACGATGGGGTAGAGGCAGAAGATGAGGACCTTGATGCTGATGGCTGCGAAGTGGTTGAGGCTCTTCCAGCGGGCGGTGCCCAGGTTCTTGGGGATTATTTCGCCGAATACCAGGATGAGGATGGTGACCACTGCACTCACGAGGCCGAACCAGGCCGATCCGAATACTTCCGTCGCCTGCATACCCACGCCGGCTGCACCGATGGTGTTGGCTATGGTGTTGAGCGACAGGATGGCCGCCAGGGGCTTGGAAGTATCTGTCTTATAGCTTTTCATCAGCGTGGCCTTCTTGTCGCCTTCCTCCTCCCGCATGGTGATGTAGGAGATGGGGGTTGACATGAGTGTGGCTTCCAATATCGAACAGAGGAACGATATCAGAATTGCGCCAAACAGAAAAACTAAAAGAAGTAGCATACGGGGGGCAAAGGTACGAAAAAATACTCAGAATTGGTAATATATGAAGGGGCGTATGTCGCCGCTGCGCAGCTGGATCATCAGCTGGACGGCAACTATGAGTATCAGCAGTTTAACGGGCCAGGGCAGCTTGATGAAGCGCAGTTTGGCCCTGGTGTACATCTTGGGCGTGATGAGGAGGCCGGCCAGGGAGATTAGAAGGACTATCGACCATAGCCTGCGCGCCTGCCAGAAGGGGACGATATAGGCAAGGTCGATGTCGGTGAATATCTTGCCGTAGAACTGTCCCACGACCTCCATACTGCCGGCGCGGAAGAATATCCACGCGGCCATCACGAAGAGCATCGTAATGAGCCAGCTGACGGCTTTGACGGGCCAGGTGTCCGGAATCTTCTTCAGCCAGGGCCTGCACAGTTTGTGTACCACCAGGCCGGCGCCGTGCATCGCGCCCCAGATTACGAACATCCAGGATGCGCCGTGCCACAGGCCCGCCACTACCATGGTTATGAAGTTGTTCAGGAGCGTGCGGAACTTGCCCTTGCGGTTGCCGCCAAGGGGGATGTACAGGTAATCCCGGAACCATGTGGACAGGGAAATGTGCCAGCGGCGCCAGAACTCCGTGAGGTTGAGGCTGCGGTAGGGGAAGAGGAAGTTCTCGTCCAGGCGGAAGCCGAGCAGGGCCGACAGGCCGATGGCGAGATCGCTGTAGCCGGAGAAGTCCAGGTAAATCTGCATAGTGTAGCCGATGGAGGCCATCAGCAGTTCGTAGCCGGAGTACGATACCGGGGTGTCGAATGCCAGATTGTTGTAGACGGCCAGATAGTCGGCCAGGACGCCTTTCTTGATGATGCCCAGGATGATGAGCCAGAGTCCAAGCCACAGTTCCCTCTGCGCGGGCATCTGGTTGCGGCGTATCTGGGGAAGAAGCGTATGGGCGCGGGTGATGGGGCCTGCCATCAGGAGGGGGAAGTAGCTCAGGTAGAAGAGGTACTCCAGAATCGTTGGCCTGTCCGTGTATTTGCCACTGTACACATCCACGGCGTAGCTTATCGCCTGGAATGTGTAGAAACTTATGCCGATGGGAAGTGCGATGTCGCCAATCTCGAAGTTGCTCCGGATAACGTCGTGGAGTATGAATCCGGTGTACTTGAAATACAGAAGGGCGCTAAGGTCGATGATG
>JAILDI010000094.1 GCA_024689525.1 Bacteroidales bacterium | reverse complement strand
AGTCCGGAGCCGAAACCTTTCACAGCCACTATCTCCATCGGATCTTTTCCGGCAATCTGACGGGTACAGTTGTTCTCCAGGCCCCAGCATATCGTTGCGCCAAGGACAAGCAGAGAGCCTTTGGAGAAACGGAGCGCTTCGGCCGCTGAACTGCCTTCCAGGGAGAGCAGGATACTTGCCGCCGTAACCAGGCCGATGGCCCCCCAAAGACGCGGACTCACTTTTTCCCGGAAGAAGAGCAAGGCTATCAGGGCGGTGGCCACAATCTCGAAGTTATTCAGCAGCGACACATTGGCCGCTGCCGTCTCACGGAGGCCGTACATCATCAAGATGGGCGCGGCAATGTCCAGCACCACCATTGCAACAGTATAAGGCAGGTCTTTCCGGGCTAGTTTTTCCTCTTGGACGGCCTTTCGCGTTAGTTTCCGACCAATCATCATCGAGCCCATCCCCACCCCGGCGCCCAGATACAGGAACGCAGCGACCATCGTAGGAGACACACTCTGCAGCAGCACCTTGGAGACCGAGGTACTGACCGCATAGAGGGCTGCGGCAAGGATAGCGAAGATGATGGCTATGAACTTTTTGTTGCTGTACACTGGGTAGAGTGAACTAAATTACGATTTTGCGAATACAAATATACGACATTTTCTCGGTCACTTTCGGTCACCTTACGGCAGATTCGGTCACTTTTGGTCACCTTTTCCAGTGATTATTTCAACTCACTATTATTTGACTTAACTCACGGGAATTCAATTCCTTCGGTTAATTAAAACAACTCACGATAGCCACCGATATCTTAACCACCGCCCGAGGCACAAATAAGACCTTGTAAGTTGCTGATTATCAAGCACCTTGCAGGGTCTTTTGATTTGCATTCACCAGATTTGACCACATTTTAATAATGGCCTATATCAAAAAGATGCACGGAGAGGCCGATAAAATGGAATTTACCGGCTTGTTTACAGCGACAAGGTTACTGAAATATTACCTTCCCCGGCCTTCAGGAACGACTTTAGTTCATCCAAGGATTCGAATTGCATCTTGCCCAGGCGGGTATAGCTCCAGGTGTTGCTGCCATAGAACAGCACAATCTGGTTGCTGCTGTAGAGAACAACATCTCCGGCTTGGGTGGTAATCTGTGTGTCGATGGTGGGAAGTGTTCGCCCTAGCGGTCCCACCTTTTCGAATCCGCCGTAATCGTTTGCCTCATAGGTGATGGATGTCTCGCGCAACGCAGCTACGAGGGCTTTTGTGGCATCGTTATTCTCGATGTTGATGGGAATCGTTTTCCCGGAAACGGAGATTTTGATTTGGCTGGGCATTGTGTTTTCAATAAGATTGAGTCCGGTGAGCCAGTTCTTGACAAGTTCGTCTTGCTTGCCGCGATTGGACTGGTTGATCCAGAGGGCGTCTCCCATGAACGTGGCATTCGACAAGAGACGCTTGGCGTCGGCTATCACAGAGGAGATGCCGCTGGAATGACTGGAGACAATCAATCCAACATTCTTTCCGGCCATTTGGGATCCGTATTTGAACAGGTAGGCCTGCATGAAGGCGGCCATATGGCTGTGCCAGAGAGGGGTGACTATGATAACGGTGTCGTAGTCCGCAGCGTTGCGATCGATAGTCTTGATTCCGGGATAACTGGCTGCTTCGCCGGGTTTTGCATTGATGGCATTGATAAGGTCTGCACCAAGCTTGTAGTTATTTGCCACATAATCCTGACCATCGACGGCTGGCTTAATCTCCATAACGTCGGCCTCGATGAGCCCTGTTACGGAAGAAACGATGTCCTTGCAATTACCAGTATAGCTGTAATACACGACAAGCGTCTTACTGGTGGCATCCTTGTAATTCGGCGTTTCGTCTCCGTCACCCTGATTGTTGCTTGGATTCCCGGTGTTCTCGTTCTGCTCATTCTGCTTCTCCGGATCTTCCGGCGTCGGAAGAGTCTCGCAAGCAAAGACGGAAAGAAGCGTGGACAGGGCCAGAAATATGGATAGTGCCTTCCTCATGGGTATTACTTCAGATTGGTTTTGAAGAAAGTCTCCATCTTGTCGTATGGAATCACGCCGGCTACGTCGTCATAGAGGTCGATATGGACAGCTCCGGGGATGATTAGTAGTTCCTTGTTGTTGCCGGTAAGAAGACTATAGGCATATTCGCTGAAATAGCGGCTGTGAGCCTTCTCGCCGTGGATGAGGAGCACGGGATTTTCAATTTCTCCCGCCCAGGCCAGGAGAGGCTGGTTCAGGAAGCTCTGGCAACCGATGACGTTCCAGCCGTCGGTAGAGTTTCCGCTGCGCTCGTGATAGCCGCGGGGCGTCTTGTAATAGGCATGGTAGTCCTTGACGAACCAGGGCGCATCTTCCGGAAGCGGGTCGATGACACCGCCCGCACGCTCGTATGTGCCTGCAGCATAGTCCTTGGTGCGCTGTGCGGCCAGGGCCTTACGCTTTTCCATCCGCTGGGCGGGCGTATCTTCGCTGGCGAAATACCCCTCGACGTTTACCTTGCTCATATCGTACATCGTGGAAGTCACCGTAGCTTTGATGCGCGGGTCAAGCGCAGCGGCGTTGATCGCCATACCGCCAAAGCCGCAAATGCCGATGATGCCGATGCGCTCGGGATCCACTAGCTCGCAGGTGGAAAGGAAATCCACTGCTGCCAGGAAATCCTCCGTGTTGATATCCGGAGAGGCCATCCGGCGTGGCTCTCCGCCGGATTCGCCGGTAAAGGAAGGGTCGAAGGCGATGGTGAGGAATCCCCTTTCGGCCATATGCTGGGCATAAAGTCCGCTGGACTGCTCCTTCACGGCGCCGAAGGGGCCGCTCACTGCGATGGCGGGCAGGCGTTTGTCATCCTGAGCATCGGCGAAGGATCTGGGGACATACATATCGGCCGCCAGTTCGATGCCGTAGCGATTGTGGAAGGTGACCTTGCTGTGGTTTACCAGTTCGGATTTGGGAAAGGTCTTGTCCCACTTCTGGGTAAGATTCTGGGTGTTCATATTTTCGTTCGTGTTAGATTTGCAGGCAAGCAGCATCAGGGATGCGGCGCAGACTGTAAGAATAGATTTGATACTCATATCGTTGTAGTTTGATAGTGCAAAGGTAGGCGGTCTTTCGAAGATTCTTTTACCGATTTTTGCCCAATTTCTACCAATATCGCAGAATTATTCATAATTTTGCAGAAATTCATACCCTTAACGGCAATATGAAGAACATTCTGCACGTCACAAATCCCAATGTGTACGCCCGTTTCGTGGGGGCGCCGGAACTTCACCCACTGGTGAGCATCATCCACTACGACGAGGTGTCACCATTCCGTTCAAGCCTGAATAATTACGGCGTGTACGGCCTCTTCATCCAGAAGAATTTCCCCAAGAATCTCACCTATGGGATGAAGATGTTCGACGTGGCCGATGGTTCCATCATTGCCGTGGAGCCGGGCCAGATCGGCGGCAAGGAAGACAACGGTGAGGACCTCTATATCAGCGGATGGGTATTGCTTTTCTCGCCGGAACTACTACGCGGGACGGACCTGGAGGCCAGGATGAAAGACTATCACTTCTTCTCCTATTTCGCCATCGAGACCTTGAAAATGGAGCCCGCTGAATGGGGCCGCATCACCCAGCTCCTCTCGCAGCTCCGGCACGAACTGCAGGACAGCGAAGACTCCCCTGCACTGAGGGCCGTCATCCTGGGGTATATCCGCCTTGTCCTGGAATACTGCCAGCGCATCTACCTGCGCCAGTTATCGCAGGAGGACAAGAGCGCATCGGACATCCTCAAGCGTTTCCACGGCCTCCTGCGGGAGTATTATCTGGACGGCAGGCAAATGGACCTAGGCGTCCCTTCCGTCCAATACTGCGCGGAGCAGCTGGCCTATTCGCCCCGCTACCTGGGCGATGTGATTCACAAATCCACCGGAGGTACCGCCATCGGCTACGTCCATTCCTTTGTGATTGAACAGGGCAAGAACCTTCTGATGAACGGCCACAACGTGAACGAAACCGCCCACCTCCTGGGCTTCGAGTTCCCGCATCACTTCACCCGCCTTTTCAAGAAAGTAACTGGCATTACGCCGACGGAGTTTCTGGGGAAATAATCAAGCGGTCTTGGTCAAGAAAACCACTCATAACGTGACTTTGATTGTATCGAGTGACGGTCTTGGTCAAGAAAAAGGGCCATAACGTGACCTTGGTTGTTGGCCAGGGATTCTTTGGAGTTAACGTGAAAATGTCTATATTTGTGATATAGAACGAATTACTCATGAAAAGAATCCTCCCCGTCCTCCTCTCTGGGATTCTGGCCGTCATGCTCCTGGCTTCTTGCCGAGCCA
>JAILDI010000200.1 GCA_024689525.1 Bacteroidales bacterium | reverse complement strand
GGCGGAGACTCCGCCTGCGAGGACGCCCTGTACTTGTCATCACTTGCCCAAAAGGTGTATATGATAGTGCGGCGCAACGTTTTCCGCGCATCCAAGGTGATGCAGGACAAGGTGTTCGCCACACCCAACATCGAGGTGCTCTGGCACAGCCAGGTGGAAGAAGTACTGGGCGACGGCACCGCCGTAACAGGCCTCAGACTGGGGCACAAGGATGGCAGCCACAGTGAAATAGCCGTCGACGGGCTTTTCCTTGCCATCGGCCATCATCCCAATTCCGAACTTTTCGACCTTGAGACCGACGAAAACGGATATATCATCACGGAAGGGAAGAGTTCACGCACATCGGTGGAAGGCGTATTTGCCGCCGGTGACGTTCAGGACCCCCGCTATCGCCAGGCAGTAACCGCAGCCGCATCAGGTTGCATGGCCGCCCGCGACGCCGAACAATTTCTGATGAAACAATGAAAAAGATGAGACATATAACAATCGCGCTCGCGGCACTGCTCCTGACGGCCGTTGCCTGCGAATCGCAGTATGAAGCCCTCCTGGCCAGCAACGACACAGAGGCCAAGTACAAGGCCGCAATGGAATACTTCGGCAACAAGCGCTATCAGAAGGCGGCCCAGCTGTTCGAATCCCTTGCCATCCTCACCAACGGAACGGAAAGGGACGATACGGTCCAGTACTACTGGGGCCTCAGCAACTACCGCTACAAGGACTACTACACGGCACAGAGCAACTTCACCCGCTTCCTTGAGAAATTCCCCATGAGCCCGTTCGCGGAAGACGCCCGTTTCCTGAGCCTGGACTGTATGTACAGGGCCACATACCGCTATGAGCTGGACCAGACACCCACCAAGGCCTGCCTGCAGGCAATCGATGAATATATGAGGCAGTATCAGGAAGACTCACCGCACCTGGAAGCCTGCCGCCTTATGAAAGCCGACCTTAACGAGCGCCTGGACCACAAAGCCTACGAAAGCGCACGCCTCTACTACAAGATGGAAGACTACAAGGCGTCCCGCGTGGCGTTCCGCAATGTGCTCAAGGACAACGCAGAAAACCTGTACCGTGAGGATATCCTCTACTACACGGCAATGTCGTCATACCACTACGCCCGCCTGAGCGTGGAGTCCAAGCAGAAAGAACGCTACCTGGTATTCCTGGACGACTATCTTAATTTCGTCGGCGAATATCCGGAATCCCACTACCGCAGCGAGCTGGACGCCATCAATAAGCGTGTCCAGCGAGCCATCGGCCGTTACGGTGGAACCGAAGCCGAGGAGTAGTATCGAAAATTTTTGAAACAAGCTGCAAGCGGGCGGCGTAATAAATATCGGTAAGAAAAAACTGAACAATATGGATAATAAGAAAAAAGTCCCCACAAACACCATTACCAGGGACATCAAGAACCTCGCAGCGCCCACCGGCAACATCTACGAATCAGTTGTGATCCTCTCCAAGAGGGCCAACCAGATCGCAGCCGCAGAAAAGCGCGAACTCACCAAGAAACTTGAAGACTTCCGCAACGACCGTGACACCATGGAGGAAGTTTTCGAGAACAAGGAGCAGATCGAAATCTCCAAGTACTACGAGCGCCAGCCCAAGCCGGGCCTGGTGGCCATCTCCGAATTCGAGAACGGCGACCTCGTGTACAAGCAGGCCAATAGCGAAGCCTAGATGCTGCGCCGCCTCCAAGTAAGGAATTACGTCCTCATAGACTCTCTGGAAACCAGTTTTCCGGAGGGTCTGGTGATTATTACCGGTGCCACCGGCGCGGGAAAGTCCATCCTGATGGGTGCCCTGTCGCTGTGCCTGGGATCGAAGGCCGATGCATCCATGATCGGCCCGGACGGGGATTCCTGCGTGGTTGAGGCTGAATTCGAGGCGGGGGAGGACTCCATCCTCAGAGAGAAACTCCAGGCCGATGACCTTCCCTGGCAGGACGGCCACCTGCTGATCCGCCGCGTGGTGCACGCCAGCGGCCGTTCCCGCAGTTTCCTGAACGACGAGCCCGTTTCCCTGAGCCGACTTCAGGAAGTATCGTCACATCTTGTCGATGTGCACGCCCAGCACCAGACCCTCCTGCTTCAGGACCCGTCGTTCCGCATGCGCCTCCTGGACCATTTCGCGGGCGACAAAGCCCTTCTGGAATCTTGCGCTGAAGCGTGGTCGCAGTGGCAGAAGGCCAGGAAGGAACTGGCCGATGCCGAATCCCGCCTCCGCAGCCTTGAATCCGACAGGGAATACACTCAGGCCCGCTATGACCGCCTGGAGAGCGCCCGCCTCGTCGAAGGCGAGCTGGCCTCCCTGGAGCAGCAGCAACAGCAGCTCGCGCACGCGGAAGAAATAAAGGAAGTGCTGGAAGGCGCCAGCTCAATGATGGCAACGGAAGACGGAACGCCACTGCCGGCCATCCTCAAGGAGGCCGTCCGCAGGCTGGAGAAAGGCTCCCGCTTCCTGCCGGAGCTGCAGCAGTTGGCGGAAAGGCTGGAATCCAGCCGCCTGGAAATCGAGGACATATCGGCCGAGGTTGAGGCCGCATCGGACAAAATAGAACTCTCTCCCGACGCCCTCCAGAAGGTGGAAGACAGGATGTCGCTCATCTACGACCTTATGAAACGCTACGGCGTGAGCACCGAACTGGAACTCATTGCGGAGCGGGACCGCCTTGCACTCACCCTTGAGGACGGCAACACCCTGGCGGAGGATATGGAATCCCTCCGGAAGGCGGAATCAGCCGGGGCCGATGTCTACCGCCGCGCCGCCACCGCACTTCATACCGCCCGGGAAAAGGCTTGCAAGCCCTTCTCCGACTCCGTGCTTGAATCCCTGCGCTTTCTGGAGCTCGAGAACTGCCAGTTCATAACCCGCATATCGGCCTCACCTGCATCGGCCCAGGGAACCGACGCGGTTGAATTCCTCTTCTCCGCAGGCTCCAACGAGCCCGTGGATGTAGCCAAGGGCGCATCCGGCGGCGAACTCTCCCGCATTATGCTCAGCCTCAAGGCCATGATGGCCAAATACACCAGCATGCCCACGATGGTCTTCGACGAAATCGACACCGGCGTATCCGGCAGCGCGGCCGACAAGATGGGGTCGATGATATGCTCGATGGGCAAGGATATGCAGGTCTTTGCCATCACGCATCTGCCGCAGGTGGCTGCAAAGGGCGACGCCCATTATCTTGTGAGCAGGGAAGGCAGCCGCACTGGAATCGCACGCATCAGCGGCGAGGAAAGGGTTATGGAGATATCCAGAATGCTAAGCGGCTCCCGTATCACGGAAGCCGCCATAGAGAATGCCAGGGTGCTTATAGCTGAGGGCTGAATTATTTCACCAGGACAACTTTCATATCGGGCTGGTACACAACCCTTCTGATGGCTCCGTTCGCAAGGGAGCCGTTTTCGTTTCTGTTGAACAGGAAGTCCAGGTGGAGCATGCACACCCTTTCCTGGTCCAGGAATCTGGTCCATTTGTCGCCGTACTTCGCCACCATCGACACGAAATAATGCGCCGTGTCGTAACCCTGGAATGCGAACTGGCTGGGCTCCGTCTTGTACAGGGCGCGGTATGCCAGGATGAATTTGTTCACTTGAGGGGAGTCGTAATCCACATAATAGGCGGTGGTGAGGTGGAGCGAAGTCTGGTGATAGAAGTTATTGTCCACGGTATCCAGAAGCCTGAGCTTGGAAGTGCCATAAGAGGTTACCTTGTAGCCCCTGCTGTCCATGATGCTCAGGTTGCGCATTGCATCGGCCACGAAAGCTTCGTTCTCAGAAGCCACGATTACGTGGTTGTTGCGGTTTTTCTGCATTAGTGAAGCCAGGCGGGAGGGAATCCTGGAGCCTTCGGACACGCTGTAGAACAAAGTCTCGAAGTTAATCCCCTTTTCGGTGAGCCCGGCCCTTACCGCGGTGCTTATCTCATTGCCTCCCTTTTCGCTGAGGACTATGACGTTTTCATTGTCCTTGCGTTCCTCGGACAGCCACTGCACAAGTTCCAGGTACTGGTTTTCCACATATGAAGGGGCCTGGATGAAGTTGGGGAAGGAATCCCGCAGGGCAATGGCCTTCTGGTCCAGGGGAGACACCACCGGGGTGCTTCCGTCCAGGCGCTCGAGCATAGTGGTGAGCTCCTGGGTCGATACCGGGCCGACGATAAGGTCGTTCTTTGACAACTGGTTGATGCTGGGCATTGTCGATTTGGTATCATAGGCCGACAGCTGCGTGCTGATGCCCTCCGCTTGAAGGTCCCTGAGTGCCAGGAGAACGCCGGCATAGAAGTCCATATTCATGCTGCTGGGCCTTCCTTCGGAATTGAATGGCATCACCAGGGCCATGTTCACGAGGTCTTTGCCCGTAATCACGTCGTCTTCCTCTTCGGCAGGGGCGGGTTCTTCCGCAACTTCCACATTGTCCGGAGTGGAAACGGTGTCTGCGGGCTCCGTGGAATTATCGGCCACCACAACCGGGCTGTCGTCCTCTTCAGGAAGATCCTCTGCCACGGAGGCAATCTCTTCCGGGGAAAGAGGGATGTACAGGACCTGACGGCGGCTGAGCTTTTTGGACTCAAGATGGTTGAACTCCATCAGGGCCTGAACGGTGAGGCCGTACATATCGGCAATGTCGTCGATGGTCTCGTACCATTTGACCAGATGCTCCTTGTAGGTGCCTTTCTCCGGGACGTATGCGCCAGTCGTCTCCTCGGCCTTTTCTTTATAAGGTATAAGGATGGTGCTGCCCTTGAGCAGGCCCGTCCTCTGAAGGGTGGGGTTGGCTTCGTAGATATCATCCACGCTCACGCCGTATGCCTTGGCGATGGAATACAGGGTCTGCCTGTCCTGCACTGCGTGCGACAGGTACACCTTTCCGTTCACGGTGACCTTTTCAGTGGATACCGTAACCGGCACGGGCTGATAGTTCTGGGCCCTGAGCACGGGGGATGCCGCCATAAGGGCTAGGCACACAAATGATGTCGCGAGTATAATTCCGTGTCTGGTCATATCTCTCGTTTTTATATTTCTTTGGCAAAGGCCGTGAGGGACGAGCAAAACCTGTTCCACGACAGCCTTTCTTTTTCCTTTTTAATCGCCTCCCTGCACGCGGGTGCGATGGAAGCGTCTTCAAAGAAGCGTACGATCTCCTTCCTTACGTCCTCCGCATCCGCCCTGGGGGCCACAAGGCCGGTGCCCCTGTCCCCGATGGTCTCCTTCAGCCCGCCCACGTCCGTTACGATTAGCGGAACGTCGAAGTGGTACGATGCGGCGCTTATCCCGCTCTGGGTGGCGCTGCGGTAGGGGAGTACCGACACGTCCGCCGCACTGAAGTACAGTTTCACCTCCGAGTCCCGGATGTACTGCGGAAACACTTTCACCCTGTCCTTTCCCGGGAGGGAATCCAGTATCCTCTGATACTTGTCAAACGAGCCGTAGGGCTCTCCCGCAACTACCAGCTGGTAATCGTCCGGCAGGCCCCGGAAGGCCTCCAGCAGGATATCCAGTCCCTTGTATTCCCGGATGAGACCGAAGAACAGGAGGGTCTTGCGTTCCGGGTCGATCCCCAGCTGCCTGCAGGCTTCCTCCCTTGTGAGACGTTCCCCGAAATGGTCGTACACGGGGTGGGGGAGAACCTCATAACGGGCATCCGGTTTCAGAGCCACAAGATCGTCCGCAACCGCCTGGGTAAGCGTTATGAATCCGTCGCAGCCCTTGAGGAAATACTTCGTGAGGGGCTTGTCGAAAAAGTGCGGTTCGTGAGGGATTACGTTGTCCAGGATGGCTATCCGCTTGCAGCCGCAGTGCCGTGCGACATATCCCAGTGAGGGGGCGAACCAGGACATCCAGTATCTGAGTATCAGAATGTCCGGCTGCCACTTTCGTATGAGTTTAGCCGTCCTGGCCCAGCTGAATGGGTTCACCGTATCCAGCACACGCGTGCTTTCAACGGGAACGGCCTCATCCTCCGGAGTCACATACTGCGTTTTCCCCGGAAAGAGGAGTTTCGGGTACTGGCAGGTGAAATTGAATGCCCGGACCTCGTTGTCCCTGCCCAGTTCCTCAAGGATGTGAGCGTTGAACTGGGCGATTCCTCCCCTGAAGGGATAAAAACAGGACAGGATTGCAATCCTCACAGCCTGAGACTATTCCTCTGCGGTGCTCTTGTCCTTGTTCTTGACGTACTCGTCGTTGAGGCCCTTGAGGATTTCCTCAGTTACGTCCAGGGATGCATTGCCGATGACCACGGGAGTGGTGAGGAGGTCTCCGCCGGTGGCGAGGATAAGGGAGAACTGCTTTTCTTCGTTATACTTTACAATGAACTCGTTGATTGCGTTCATGATATTGTTGAGCATCACCTGCTGCTCTTCAGCCATTTCCTGCTGCTTCTCCACAACATATTTCTGGTAGGACTGCTGCTGTTGCTGGAGTTTCTGCTGCTGGGCCTGTGCCACGCTGTTGGTGAGGAGACCTTTCTCGATCTTGTTCTGGAAGTCGTTCAGGTCCCTGGTGAGCTTGTTCTCCCTGCGGGTGATTTCCGACTGGATGCTGTTCACCTTGGTTTCCACGACGGCACGAAGGTCATTTGCCATGTCGTATTCCGCCATCACACGGTCCATATTGAAATAAACGATGCTGCCGGCAACCGCGGTGCTGTCGCTTGCGGCGGGCTGTGCGGGATTTGCGGGCTTGTTCTCGTTGCAGGAAGTAAAGCTGAGGCCTGCCAGGATGGCGATGGCGCTCACAATAAGGGTAGTCTTTTTCATTATTAAACGTTTAATATATTTCAGTTGAACTCGCAAAGATAGCTATTTTTTGCGGATTTCCGACAGATAGGCCTGAATCGTTTGTTCGAGCCCCATATAAAGCGCATCGCTTATAAGGGCGTGGCCGATTGACACTTCGTCCGTCCAGGGAATCTGCTGTACGAAATATGCCAGGTTTTCGAGTGAAAGGTCGTGCCCCGCATTGAGGCCCAGGCCGATGGTGCGTGCCTGCCTTGCCGCTTCCACATATCGGGCGATGGCAATCTCCGGGTCGATGGGGTATTCGGCCGCATAATCGGCAGTGTAAAGCTCCACCCTGTCGGCCCCGCAGAGCGCGGCGCCTTCCGCCATATAGGGATCCGGGTCGATGAAGATGGACACCCTGATGCCCTTTGCCTTGAAGCGGGCGCACACATCGGTGAGGAATTCCCGGTTCGTCCATGTGTCCCATCCGGCGTTGGAGGTGATTGCGTCGAGCGCGTCCGGCACCAGTGTAACCTGGTCAGGTACAACCTCTTCCACAAGGTCGATGAAGGAAGGGATGGGATTGCCCTCGATGTTGAATTCCGTGGTTATAAGTGGGCGGATCTGCCTTACGTCGCTGTATCTGATATGCCTTTCATCGGGGCGCGGATGCACCGTGATGCCCTGAGCGCCGAAGCGCTCGCAGTTCACTGCGGCCTTGCACACGTCCGGAAGATTCCCTCCACGGGCGTTGCGGATTGTCGCGATTTTGTTGATGTTGACACTGAGTCTTGTCATATTTTGACTGTTAAGGTTCACAAAAATAATGAAAATTGTAAATAAAGTTGTAATTTTGAAGCCCCTTTTGGATTATAATATGAAAATAGGTTATTTCATTCTCAACGAAGAACTCAACAAAGAGCCCCGTATGCTCAAGCTTCTGGAAGATCTGGAAGCCGCATCCTACGAGGTATATCCCATCCATACAAAGTCGGACGTGCGTCCGGAAACTGACCTTGTCCTGTCGATGGGCGGGGACGGCACTTTCCTGTCGGCCGCCCATATCGTGTCGGACATCGGCCTTCCCATCCTGGGCGTCAATTTCGGCCGTATCGGCTTCCTGTGCGAAAACAGGCCGGAGGCCGTGCTCCAGGCCATAATGGAGGGCTCCTTCACCATCGAGTACCGCACGGTTCTCAACGCCACCCTCAAGGGCCACGGCGCCCGCCAGAACATCGGCATGCTGCCGTATTCCATCAATGAGGTGGCCGTCCACCGTCACGGTCCGTCGATGCTCGGAATCCACGTGAGCGTGAACGGAGAATCCCTTCCCACATATTGGGCGGACGGCCTTATCGTCGCCACCTCATCCGGCTCCACGGCATATTCGCTCAGCGCCGGTGGCCCTATCTGTATGCCGGATTCCAAGGTCATCGTGCTTGCCCCTATTGCCCCGCACAACCTCAATGTGCGCCCGCTTGTGCTGCCGGAATCGGCCAAGATCGACATCAGCGTGGAATCCAGGGACAAGACGGCCGTGATGACCACCGACAACCGTACTTTCGAGATGGATCTGGACTGGACCGTACACGTGGAAATGGCACAGTTTTCGCTCAAACGCATCCGCCTCGCGGAGACGGGTTTCGTACAGGCCCTGTCGTCACGTCTCTTCTGGGGAGAAGACATTCGCAATAATGGATAATACCGAGAGAATTCCCGTTCACGTGTCCATAATCATGGACGGTAACGGCCGTTGGGCAAAGGCCCGCGGCAAGAAGCGTGTGGCCGGCCACATGGAAGGCGTGGGCAGTGTCCGCGCCGTGGTTGAGGCCGCGTGCGAAACGGGCGTGAAATACCTTTCCCTCTACGCATTTTCGGAGGAGAACTGGGGCCGTCCCGCTGCCGAGGTGGATACCCTCATGTCCCTGATGATGAAATCGATACGGGAAGAATGCGCCACTTTCCTGAAGAACGACATCCGTTTCGTGGTGCTGGGCAACCGAGCCCGCCTGTCGGACAAACTGAATGCCGCAATCGACGGCATGATGGCGGAGACGGAACATTGCAAGAGGCTCACGGTAATCGTGTTCCTCAGCTATAGCGGCAAATGGGACATCCTCCAGGCGATGGCAAAAGCCTCCGCAGAACTGGGCCCCGAAAAGATGGCCTCTCTGGGGGAGGAAGACTTCAGCAAATACCTTGTCACCGCAGGCATCCCGGATCCCGATCTCCTCATCCGCACATCCGGCGAGCAGCGCATCTCCAACTATCTGCTATGGCAGTGCGCATACACCGAATTCCTGTTCACCGACGTACTGTGGCCGGATTTCCGCAAGGAAGAATTCAAGGCAGCCCTGAAGGAATATGCGGGAAGGGACAGAAGGTATGGAAAAGTCAAATGATTTTGTTATATTTGCAGATTGATAGATTGACGATAATTTGATGAATATACGACGTACCGGCCTATTCCTGATCCTCTCACTCCTGGCTTTCCAGGGGTGGGCGCAGTCGACCCGGAGCGGAATAGAGGTGGACTACAACCACCCCGCAGAGTACATTGTCGGCGGAATTGGCGTGGAAGGGAACAATTATTTCTCTGAGAACCAGATAGTACAGCTTACCGGCCTTCACGCCGGTTCCAAGGTTACGATTCCCGGTGAGGACATAACCTCCATAGTGCGCCGCATCTGGGCCCAGCGTTTCTTCGAAGATGTTTCGGTGGTGGTGGACTCCCTCAGTGAAAAGAGGGATACCGCCTGGCTCAAGATCTGTATCGTGGAGCGTCCCAGGGTATCCCGCTGGACATTCTCCGGCGTAAGGAGCGGGGAAAGGAAAGACCTTCAGGAAAGGCTCAACCTCCGTCCCGGCCGTGAATTCTCGGACTACGTGCGTTCCACGTCGGTGGATATCATCAAGCGATATTACAAGGAAAAAGGCTATCAGCTGTGCGAGGTGGACGTACAGGTGCAGGAGGACACTGTCATCCGCAGGGCCATCCGCGTTAACTTCGACGTTCACAAAGGCAACAAGATACGCATCCGCCACATCAACTTCAGCGGAAACGACGACGTGTCGGAGTTCAAGCTGTCCAAGAATATGAAGGACACTCACTCCAACCGCTGGTACAACTTCTTCAAGAGCAAGAAGTTCAAGGAAAAGGAATATCAGACGGACCGCCGTACCGTAATCGAAGCCTTCAATGAGGCCGGCTACCGCGACGCCCGCCTTGTGAGGGATTCCATCTATTTCGAGGACGACAAGCACCTGGCCATCGACATGGAGTTCGAGCAGGGCCACAAATACTATTTCCGCAACATCACCTGGACGGGCAACTCCGTGTACTCGTCCGACGTTCTCAACCGCATACTGCAGATTGAGAAGGGCGATGTCTACGATATGGTAACCCTGGACAAACGCCTCCACGGCGGCGGAAAGCAGACGGAATATGATGTCTCCAAGCTTTACAAGGACAACGGCTACCTCTTCTTCAACGTAACTCCGGTGGAGGTGTGCATCCAGAACGACTCCGTAGACGTGGAACTCCGCATTTCGGAAGGCAAGCCCGCAACCCTCAACAACATCATCATCAACGGCAACGACCTCACGAACGAGAAAGTCGTACGCCGCCAGGTGATGACGCGCCCCGGATATCTCTTCAGCCAGTCGGATTTCGAGCGCTCCATCCGTGAAATCGCATCCCTGGGCCAGTTCGACCAGGAAGCCATCATGCAGTATGGCACCGGCTACAACATCATCCCCAACCAGGTCAGCAATACTGTCGATATTATATATAATGTAACGGAGAAGCCGTCGTCCCAGCTGGAGCTTTCCGGCGGTTGGGGCGGCCACACCTTCGTTGCGACGGCCGGTGTGAGCTTCAACAACTTCTCCACCCAGCGTATGTTCGACAAGACTGCGTGGAGGCC
>JAILDI010000181.1 GCA_024689525.1 Bacteroidales bacterium | reverse complement strand
TTAGTCCCCGTAGGGATCGGCTTCGTTCCATTCCTGGAGCAGATAGCCGTGACGGTCTATGCAATGGTCGTGGATGGCCAGCTGATGCTCAAGGTCAAGGCTGAGCCACCAGCGGGTGCATTCCGGATAGCGGTACTGCTCGTCCGTGACGGTGACGCCGCGGTGGGCTTTGGAGATGGCTTTCTTCGCTATCCTTTCTTTCTGTGAGATGGCCAGGGATGACCACCACATTTCCAATTCGTGCTCGTGCATAAGACTTCGTTTTAGGGACTGCAAATATACGCATTTTTTTGTTATCTTTGTAATTCAAGACCACGAAACGATGCTTAAAGATTTACTTAACCAATTGACCAGAAGCGTAAGCGGTGCCCTGGGCGTCAACACGCCCGCCGGCGGAGGCCTCAACAGCTTGATAAACAAATTGGGCCAGGACGCGCAGAAGAAAGAGAAAACCTTCTCGTTCAACTCGCTGCCAGTAACGCTGGAAGAGCTCAAGGCTCTTCCGGAAGCAGGCCTACAGGACGTCTACGCCGTGGCCGCGCTCACCGTACTGGCGCTCACCCGCTATGAGGCCGCACCGGATGAATGCTTCCGGATGCTGGACTTTCTCAAGGGGCCGGACCCTATGACCCCTATGGAGAAAAGCGCCATAAAGGATCGTTTTATGGACGGAAAGTTCTACAAGGTGCGCTCTTTTTTCGAAGGGGCCACGCCTGCCAACAACTATACGCCGCAGCTTCCTTATAAGATTAAGGTATCGTCCAACCCCTATTCGTTCCAGAACGAAGGCTGGGCAACACTGTGGCTGCAATCCGGCGGGGCCGACGATCCCCGCCCCGTGCGCCTTCGCAAGAAGCCCAGCACGGGCCAGTGGTTCCTTGTAGAGATTCAGTATCTGAGTGACATCCGCGTTCCAGCGGCAGAAGACAAATGGCGGTAATAGTTACATTCGGAGAAATCCTTATGCGCTGGTCCAAGGCCGGCGCACGCAGAATCGGCCAGGGATATGACTGGGAGGGCCATTTCGGCGGTTCGGAGGCCAATGTGGCCGTGTCGCTGGCGGTCCTCGGCAACAAGGTGGGATACATTTCCCGCATCCCCGCGAATGCCGTCGGAGATGCCTGCATGCGGGAGCTCCGCAGCTACGGCATCGACGTGAGGGATATCGTCCGCGGAGGCAACCGGCTTGGGACTTATTATTTCGAGGAGGCACAAGGGCTGCGCCGCTCGCAGGTGGTCTACGACAGGGACGGCTCGTCGTTCTATTCATCGGCCCCCGGAATGTTCCCCTGGAAGGACATTTTCTCCCGTTCGGACGTTTTCCACTGCTCCGGAATCACCTGCGCGGTGTCCCAGAGCGCAAAGGACGCCACTATGGAGGCGGTGAAAATCGCGAAGGAAATGGGCCTCCGGATAACCTGCGACATCAATTACCGCAAGAACCTCTGGCGCTATCCCGGGGCCGATGCGCACGCCGCACTGAACGAGCTGATGCAGTACAGCGACTTCATTTTCGGCGACCAGGACGAATGGCAGGTCACCACCGGCGTGCCCAAGATTTCCGAGGAGAATATGTATGCCGATACCGTCCTGGACATGGACGCCTATCGGCGTTATTTCGACACAATGCACCGGATGTACCCGGGCTGCAGGTCGATGATGATGGGCCTGCGCAACCAGATTTCATCGACCCGGCATACCCTCACGGCCATTCTATGGCACGACGGTGAATTATACCAGACCGGCATCAGGGACATCTTCCCCATCGTCGACCCTATCGGCGTTGGGGACGCTTTCGTGGCGGCGTACATCCACTCGTCGCTGCTGTGGCCGGACGACCCCCAGCGCTGCCTGGACTTCTGCGTGGCCGCATCGGCCCTCAAGAATTCGGTGGTGGGCGACTTCAACCTGGTTACGGAGGAGGAGATACTGGCTACGCTTTGAAAATCGGCCTGGAATCTTTACATTTGTAAGACATAACATTTAAAGCGCTTAAAAATGACAGCTATCATTATCGTAATCGTTGTTGTTCTGGCCGTAATCCTCATCGTATGGGGTGTGGGCGTGCAGAACAAACTCGTCAAGGCGGACGAAATCTCCAAGAACGCCCTGAAGCAGATCAACGTCCAGCAGGTTTCGCGTTTCGACGCCCTCAAGGCCCTGGTGAAACTCACCCGCGAATATGCGGAGTATGAGGGCAAAACCCTCACCGACGTCATCGGAGCCCGCAATATCGCCCGTGGCGCCAACCCTTCCGTGAACGACATCAACCAGAACGAGGCCCTGCTCTCCAAGCTCACCACGCAGGTGATGGCGGTTGCCGAACAGTATCCCAACCTGAAGGCAAGCGAGGGCTACACCAAGACGATGAACGACATCAAGGGCTACGAAGAGAACGTGCGTCTTGCCAGGATGACCTTCAACGACACGGTTACCCGCTTCAACAACCAGGTGCGTATGTTCCCCGGCAGCATCGTTGCCGGAATGCTGGGCTTCGCACCCAAGGAGTATCTCGCAGAGGATACCTCCAAGACCGAATATCCGGACATCATCTAGTTTTATGAGATTTCTCAGGACAATGGTCGCGGGACTCCTTCTCGCGATTTTGCCGTGCATTGGCGCCGGGGCCCAGTCCATCAACGACCTCATTATCGAGGTGTACCTGACGGAGAACGGCTCCGCCGATGTCATCCAGTATTGGGATGTCACCATCGACGATTCTGACACCGGCACGGAATGGTACGTCCCGGTGAACAGCCTGAAAAAACTGGGGATGGAGATAAAGGACCTGGCCGTCGTGGAGGGCGGGAAGCCTTTCGTGAGCGAAGGAGACGACTGGGTATCCAAGGGCCGCAGCCGCAGTGAGAAGGCGGGTCGATGCGGAATCATCCATTACAGCGACGGCTCTTTCGATATGTGCTGGGGCTTCGGCACCACCGGAAATCACTTCTGGGCGGTGTCCTACACCATCACCAACCTGATCCAGAGCCTGGACGACGCCGACGGCTTCAACTACCAGTTTGTGAACGACGAACTGCCGTCGGATCCCAAGCACGTGAAGATCACCATCATCGACACTGCCGGCACCGCCGAATGGGACCCTACGGTGAATGTCGGCGGCTGGACTTTCGGCTACGACTGCGAAAACAGTTTCAGCGGAAACACCTTCATCTCGGATTCCGACGGCAGGGTGAAGTACGTGAACGTGATGATGCGCTTCGACAAGGGGATGTATTCCCCCGCCCGCTCCAGGGACATGTCCTTCGAGCAGATGCAAAAAGAAGCCTTCAAAGGCAGCGATTACAAGAAGTCGGGCAGCAACCTGACGTTCGGGGACTGGGTCGATATTTTCTTCGACTACGGATGGGTTGTCCTGACCTTTGTGTTCATATTCCTTGTGGGCGTGTACAATGCAATCCGCAGGGCGTACATAAAAGCCACCGGAAAGCGCTGGAAGCAGGATATTTTCGGGGAGAGCAAGATTGAGGGATGGTGGAGGGAGGCCCCTCTGGACAAGAACCTCAGCGCGGCGTACAGCCTTTTGAAGAAGGGCGACAAACTTGCCTCGGACGAGAAATACGACAACGGCATCATCGGCGCCTATTTCCTCAGATGGATAGAGAAGGGGGTGCTCAAGATTGTCGATGATGACCCCACGGCCAAGAAGCAGAGGGTGAGCCTGGCGCTTACGGACGTGCTCCCCGACGAGGAAAACAGCAGTGAATATTCGCTCTATTCGATGGTGGTGGAGGCGGCCGGCGAGAACCGCATCCTTGAGAAGAAGGAGTTCGAGAAATGGTCCCGCGCACACTATCAGAAGGTGTGCAACTGGCCCTCGTCGGCGGCCGCCGCCGGTAACCACATTTGGAACTCCAAGTCCAAGGAAGAGAGAACCAGGCTGGTCCAGCTGAAGAACTTCCTGAAGGACTTCACCCTTATGAACGAAAGGGAAGCCAACCAGGTTATGCTCTGGAAGGATTATCTCGTGTACGCGCAGCTCTTCGGCATCGCGGACAAGGTTACGGAGAACTTCAAGAAGCTGTATCCGGTTGAGTTCCAGGAGTTCACGGAGAGCCTTGGCACTTCCGGCCACAGCCTCCTGTACACCGTGAGCACCACCAACAGCTACGCCAATCTGATGATGTACTCCGCCCAGAGCCGTCAGCGCGAGGTTCAGGCGGCCCAGTACCGCTCTTCCGGCGGCGGCGGACGCGGTTCGTTCGGCGGTGGCGGCGGCTTTGCCGGCGGCGGTCACGGCGGAGGAACGCGATAGCTTATGGACTTTATCGACATACTCCATCGCGAGGTAAAACCGGCTCTGGGCTGCACCGAGCCCATCGCCGTCGCCCTCGCAGTGGCCAAGGCCACGGAAATAATCGTTGAAAACTGCCCCGGCCTCTGTCCCGACGGATGGAGGCTGCGGGCGGATTTCAGTATCGACGTGTCGGTGAGCGCCAACATCCTCAAAAACGGGATGGGCGTGGGCATTCCCGGCACCGGAATGGTGGGAATCCCCGTCGCCGCGGCGATGGGGGCCGTGTGCGGGGAATCCGCCCGCGGGCTCGAAGTGCTCGTGGGCGCATCGGCCGATGCAATTGAAAGGGCCCGGGAACTGGTTGCATCCGGAAGGGTGCAGATTTCAGTCGCCCCGGTGGAGCGGCTGCTGTACGTAAAGGCGTCCGTTTCGGTTCCCGGCGGCGGTTCGGCGAGCGCGGAAGTGGACCCGCAGGCCTGCGCGGTGATCGAGGACGACCACGACCGCATCGTGGAAACCAGTTTCGCCGGGCACATACTTATGAGCTCGGAGTCCGGCGCGGCCGTGTCGGAATCGGCAGATGACGACTATTTCACGGTGCGCGAAGCCTGGGATTTCGCCCTTAGTGCGCCGTTTGAGGACATCTCCTTCATCCTGGAGGACCGCACGCTGAACCTCGCCCTGGCCTGGGAAGGCCTGAACGGGGACTATGGCCTACGCGTAGGAAAAGCCATCCGGGAGAATCAGGAGGAGGTTTTCGGCGACGACTATATGAGTTTCGCGATGGGTATGACCGCGGCGGCGTCGGACGCCCGCATGGCGGGAAGCACGCTCCCGGCAATGTCCAACAGCGGCAGCGGCAACCAGGGCATCACCGTGAGTATGCCGGTGATTGCCTATGCAATGAAATACAAGGTCGATGACGAGCGTCTCGCCCGCGCTTTGATCCTGAGCAACCTTGTGGCTATCCACATAAAACACTATCTGGGTAAACTCTCCGCGCTGTGCGGCTGCGTGGTGGCCTCCACCGGCTCCGCCTGCGGAATCGTGTTCCTGCAGGGCGGCGGTTACGACCAGGTGTGCTACGCCATAAAGAATATGGCGGGCAACATCACGGGTATGGTTTGTGACGGCGCAAAAGTCGGCTGCGCCATGAAAGTGGCCTCCGGCGTGTCCTGCGCGGTTCAATCGGCCGTCCTGGCCCTCCGCGACACCTGCATCCCCTCCACGGACGGCATAATCGACGACGATGTGGAAAAGACCATCCGCAACCTGGGCGCCATCGGCTCCGCAGGCATGAAAGCCACGGACCGCATGATCCTGGACATCATGCTTTGCAAATAGGCCCGACGACCGTCAAAAATGCGCCGAAAAAGCTGGCCATTCGGGCAAAATGTCCAAATGACCAGCAAAAATCGGCCAAAAGTGACGGCCACTCCCCGAATTTGTCCGGTCGGCAAGCAAAAAAGCCTTAAAATGCTGGTCGATGGCCGTTTTGGTCACGTCGACAAGCAAAAAACGGTCTAAACTGCGGGCCGCCGCGACTCAACGGCCCCTATCCGATATTCTCGCGGATGAGTTCGGTGAGGCTGTTGATAATCTCATAGTTGTTGAGGTTCATGCCCTCGAAAACCTCCTTCACTTCCGCAGAGGATAGTTCGAAGGTATCATCGTCCGTGATATAGCGGATGATGAAATTGATGTCCTGGTACTGGCAGATGAAGTTGGCGAAGCAGCCGGGAAGGTCGCCCTTGGGCTGCAGGTCGATGTGGGAGCGTTGGTAGGAAGCGTAGATCTCCGTGCCCACTCCGACCTTGGACTTTAAATAAAACTTGCCGTTGCACAGCTCCGAATGGAACTTGAGAAGGGCTATTCCCATCCCGATCTTGCGCTCCTTGCGGCAGGAGTAGAAGCGGTCGTTGATGGCCTCTATCATTTCCTCCGGCATTCCGCAGCCGTTGTCCACGATCTTTATGGAAAGCAGGTCGCGCGCCGCGCTGTCCTCCATCTCGATGGTGATTTCCGTGGCCCCGGCGCGGATGGAGTTGTGGGTTATGTCGATGATGTGAAGGTCCAGGCTTTTCATAATATCACAGGCTCTCCCTGACGGAGGGCGTCCTTGAAATTGTCGAAACTGAAGAAAGGCATCTCCAGCACGCTGTGTATCTTGGCGATGTCTTCCGTGAAATGGGCGTCACTGCTCTGGATGAAGTTGATGTCGCTGAACCAGGGGCATTCTTCCAGGAACTTGTAGCCGTTCTTCTTGCAATGGTAACTGAGCTCCATTGCGTGGTACTTGAGGCCGGATGGGACAAAGCCCAACTGTGAACTCAAGCTGAAGGATGGCCTGTCAATATGTGCGGGAATGAATATCCCGCCCATCTTGTAAACCGTCTGCTGCAGCTCCAGCATCGGCAGGTCCAGAGCATTGATCAGAAGGTGCGGGACCTGGTCCAGGACGTTCTCGTCCTCATCGACCACCAGCTGATAGCCGAATTTGTCCACGTCGTTTTCGAAGAAAATCACCCTGGAGTCCAGGAAGGCCTGGAACTCGGCAAGTTTCTCCACCGTGGGCATGAAGGCAAGGCAGTGGACCTCTTCCTTCGTCGTCACTTCCGCCCCCATAAGCACGTGCAGCCCAACCTTTTCCCCCAGCCGCCGCGTAACGTCGGCATTCAGTGTTGAATTATGGTCGGTTATGCCGATTATGTCCATCCCGCGCTCCTTCGCTATGGTAACGATGGCAGAAGGGCTCATCTCGATGTCTCCGCAGGGCGAAAGCACCGAGTGGATGTGCATATCGGCATTGAACTTCATTTAACGGAGGAGTTCGTAGAGCTTGCCGCAGACTTCGAAGGTGGCATCCTTGCTCACCAGGAGGCAGATATCCTCGTCCTTGGCGTGCTCCAGCATATCCTCGTCCGGAACTCCGTCGCGCACGATGATAACCGCCGGAATGTCCTTCAGGGAGGCGATTGCGGTTACGTTCTTGTGGGTTTGCATAGTGATCCACACCTGTCCGCTGCGGGCGTTGCCCATAACGTCGCTCAGAAGGTCGGAAGCGTATGCGCCGGACACTTCGGCGTCGAGATTGGCCTCGTTGAGGCACTTGAGGTCCAGTTTTTCAATAATTTCTTTAACCGTCATGGCATTAATCTTCTTTTTGGTTTTCGCCGGTTTTAATGCAATCCCCCCAGATGTGCTTCATTGCATCTTTGGAAGTATCGGAAAGGGGGTTGATGAATACGCAGGCGTCCGCAGACGCTTCTCCGCGGACGATGTCCTCCGCAAGGGCGGCGCAGGAAGGGGCTCCGCAGGCGGCGCAGTTCACGCCCGGGAGGGCCTTCTCGATCTTCTTCATCCGCTCGGCCATCTTGAAGGCCTCCGCGTAATTGTCATTGAGTTTGTATATTGAGCGGGGTTTGATGTCCGGGATTTCCATATCCTTTATCCACTGCGGAGTGAGGGTGTGGTCCTCGGGCGGCGTCTCGCGCATCTTGCTGCGCTCCAGACGCTCGAAAAGCTGCGCCCTGTATTCCAGACGCTTGCGTGCCACAAAGCGGTCCTGGGTTGTGAGCACTCCGCCCACGCAACCCTGGTCGCATATGCGCATTTCCACAAGCCCCGGTGCATCCACGGTCTCGTCTTCGAGCTTCTCCAGGAAGTTCAGGACATTCTGCAGGCCGTCCACGGCATAGTGATAACCCCTGAAGTGGGGGGCTTCCCCGCCGGCAAGTGACCACTGGACATCGCGGGAATTCAGCGTGTGGTTGATCGGCTGGGCGTTCTTGTCCGAGTCGTGGAGCATCAACATCACCTTGTTGTAGAGGAAATCCATATTGATCACCCCTGTGACGCAGGTGTCTTTTCCGCTCACCGGATACTTCACGGCTGCAATCTTGGCGGCGCACGGAGTTACGTAGAAAACGCCGATGGACTCACGCCGGGCACCCTCGTCGACCAGTTTCTGTGTTATAACACGGGAGGCAAGCTCCAGGGGCGCCCTCACGTGGATTATGTTGTCTACCAGCGAGGGGAAACGGACCTGGATAAGGCGGGTGACGGCGGGGCAGTAAGGGGAGATGAACGTCCTTATTTCCGGGTGATCGTCCATATACATATTATAGAGCTCCATCATTCGCGCCACCTCGTGCTCTACCTCATATATATGGGTGAATCCCAGCTTCAGGAGGCAGGAATAAATAGCCTTTGTCTTGTACTTGGTGTCGAACTGGCCGATGAAGGCCGTGGGAACCAGGCACACCCTGTAGCGGTAATTCTCGATGAGCCCGAAGTCGTCCTGCTTGATGTATATGGCCTTGTGGGGGCACGCCTTGATGCACTCTCCGCAGTCCACGCACTTGTTGTCCGTAATTACGGCCTTGCCGCCGCGTATGCGGATGGCGGCCGTGGGGCAGGTGCGCATACAGGTGGTGCACCCCTTGCAGAGGTAGCCGTTTACCTTGAGGGAATGTCTGAAATATATCTCTCCTGCAGGCATAGGATCAGGTTAGGTAAACTGTCATCGTCACAGTGGTTCCGACGCCTACTTTCGTGTCGATCTTAAGGTCGTCGGTGTTCTTCTTGATGTTGGGCAGGCCCATGCCGGCGCCGTAGCCCATTTCGCGCACCTGCGGCGAGGCCGTCGACCATCCTTCCTGCATCGCCAGTTCCAGATTGGGAATGCCGGGGCCTTCATCGGCCACCACCATCACAATCTTCTCTCCGTCGATATCCACGTCGATGGTGCCGCCATATGCGTGCGCCACCGCGTTGATCTCGGCTTCGAAGAGCGCCACCACTGTCCGCTTGATGTTGGCGGGGTCCACTCCCAGCTGCTTGAGCGTGCGCTTTACGCTGCTGGAGGCCTGGCCGGCATCGGTGAAGTTGCCGCGTTCTATCTTGAAGGTGTAATGCATCAATAGAGGGGTTTGATTCCGGCTCCGTAAAGGATGCCGCTGAGTTTGAAGATGCTGTACTTGGACTTGATGATGGTAATGTCGTTGTCGATTGCCAGTTCGATCATGTCCTCGTCCGGCTGCTTGTCCCTGCCCATCAGCACGACGCGGAGATCCGCCATTTCACAGGTGCGGAGAGTCTGGTTGTTGCACAGGCCGGTAATGAGCACCGTCTGATCCATGTTGAAGCGCAGAACGTCGCTCATCAGATCTGAGGCGAATGCTTTCTCCACCTCATAAAACTCGTCGACGGGGGCTCCGACAAGCACCCCGTCGACAAGATTTGCAATTTCCCTGATTTTCATATCAGTCTTTGTATTCGGCAAGGATTTCCTTGACATGCTCCGGAACCAGACGGCCGTAAGTCTTGCCGTTGATGGTCATAACCGGGGCAAGGCCGCAGGCGCCTACGCAGCGCAGAACGTCCAGGGAGAACTTGCCGTCCTCCGTGACGCCGCCTTCGGAGATCTTGAGCTCGCTCTTGAGAGCGTCCAGGATCTTCTCTGCACCCTTGACATAGCAGGCTGTGCCAAGGCATACGGAGATAGCGTATTTGCCCTTGGGCTTCATGGTGAAGAAGCTGTAGAAGGAAACAACGCCGTAGACGCGTCCGACAGGGATTCCAAGGCAGTCTGCAACCACCTGCTGGACTTCCTCCGGAAGATAGCCGAAGTGCTCCTGTGTCTTGTGCAGGATATTGATCAGTTCGCCCGGGTTGTTATTGAAGGAAGCACAGATATCCTTGATGGTACGATAGCTGGCTTCATTGATTTTTATCTGGGGTCCACACATGGCTTAATTATTTTTCGATGTCAAACTTGATTTTCTTGTCGAAGTAATGAGTGTGAAGCAGGTGATGGGACTTCTCACCGCAAGGCTGTCCGTAGAATTCCTTGTAGATTGCCTGAACCTCGGGATTCTCGTGGGACTTGCGCAGAGGCATATTCCTGTCGGCTTCGTAGATTGCCTTATGGCGTGCCTTCACGATGGATGCGTCTCCGTGGTGGAAAGGCTGGCCGGCGCCGTCGATGCAGCCGCCGGGGCAGGCCATAACCTCTACGAAGTGATAAGGGCAGTTGCCGGCCTTTATCTGCTCCATGATGGTGCGGGCGTTCTTGAGGCCATATACAACGGCAACCTTAAGGTCGATAACGCCGGGGATAGGAATGGTGGCTTCGCGGATGCCGTCCAGGCCGCGCACCTCTTCGAAGTCGATCTTCGGCAGGGTCTTGCCGGTGAGGATTTCGTAAGCGGTACGGAGAGCCGCCTCCATAACGCCGCCGGTTGCGCCGAAGATGACGGCCGCGCCGGTGGAAGCGCCCAGAGGGGAATCGAACTCTGCCTCGGGGAGATTTGCAAAGTCGATGTTGCAGATCTTGATGAGGCGGGCCAGTTCACGTGTGGTGATGGAGTAGTTCACGTCGGGATCGCCGTTTGCGCCCAGCTCTTCACGCTCGCACTCGTACTTCTTGGCCACGCAAGGCATCACGGACACGGAGATGAGTTTCTCGCGAGGGATGCCGATCTTGTCGGCGAAGTAGGTCTTCACGGTTGCGCCGAACATGCCCTGGGGGGACTTGGCGGTTGAAGGATATTCGCGGAGCTCCGGATAGAACTTCTCGTAGAAATTCACCCATGCGGGGCAGCAGGAGGTCATGATAGGAATCTTGACGTTCTTGTCGCCGGAGAGGAATGCCTTGAAGCGGCCGATGGCCTCCGTGCCTTCCTCCATGATGGTGAGGTCGGCCGACCAGTCGGTGTCGAACACATAATCGAAGCCGATGGCCTTGAGGGCGGCTGCGATCTTGCCGGTGACGATGCTGCCGGCGGGCATGCCGAACTCTTCGCCGAGGGCCACGCGCACTGCGGGAGCAACCTGGACGCAGGTCTTGACATCCGGATTGGCGATGTCGCGCAGGATCCTGCCGGTGTGGTCCACCTCAGAAAGGGCACCGGTGGGGCACACTGCGACGCACTGGCCGCAGAATACGCAGTTGGTGTTGAGCAGGGGCTCGTCAAAGGCTGTGTTCACCACGGCGGGGAAGCCTCTGTCCACTGCGCCGATTGCGCCCACGCTCTGGTACTCATGGCACACGCTTTCGCAGCGGCGGCACATGATGCACTTGTTGGCGTCGCGTACGATAGAGGGTGAGAGTTCGATGGGGTACTGGGACTGCTGGCCCTTGAAGGGGATTTCGCGGATTCCCATATCGGCAGCCAGGGCCTGGAGCTCGCACTTGCCGCTCTTGGGGCACTGGAGGCAGTCGTTGGGGTGGTCGGAGAGCATGAGCTCAAGGACGGTCCTGCGGGCGTTGAGGGCACGGAAGGAGCTGGTCTTTACAACCATGTCCGGCATGCACTCGGTAATGCAGGCAGGTGCAAGATTCCTGCGGCCAACAACCTCTACCACGCAGATGCGGCATCCGCCGGGGCGGTTTTTGAGGGCCAGGCCGTCAAGCTCGAAATGGCAGAGGGTAGGAATCTTGATACCCATCTGCTCGGCAGCTTTAAGAATGGTAGTACCCCTGGGCACTTCCACTTCTCTGTTGTCTATAGTCAATTTGATAGTATCCATATTCTTTTCCTCCGTTAGTTAAGACTGATAGCACCGAATTTACACTTCTCGATACAGGTGCCGCACTTGATGCAGTCCAGCTGGTTGATTACATGAGGGTTCTTGAGGGTGCCGCTGATGGCGCTCACAGGGCAGGCCCTGGCGCAGGCGGTACAGCCTTTACACTTTGCAGGATCTATCACATACTTCTTGAGGGCCTTGCACTGTCCGGCGCGGCACTTCTTGTCCACGACATGCTCCACATACTCGTCCCAGAAGTTGTTGATGGTAGACAGGACGGGGTTCGGGGAAGTCTGGCCCAGACCGCAGAGAGCGGTGTCCTTGATAACCTGGGAGAGGTTCTTGAGCTGCTCAAGGTCTTCCATCGTGCCCTTGCCGTCGGTGATCTTGGTGAGGATTTCCAGCAGGCGCCTGTTGCCAACGCGGCACGGGGTGCACTTTCCGCAGGACTCGTCCACGGTGAAGCCAAGGTAGAACTTGGCGATGGCCACCATACAGTCGTCCTCGTCCATCACGATCATACCGCCGGAGCCCATCATCGAACCGGCCGCCACGAGGCTGTCGTAGTCGATGGGGGTGTCCAGGTGTTTCTCTGTGAGGCAGCCGCCGGAAGGTCCGCCCGTCTGGACGGCCTTGAACTTCTTGCCTCCCTTGATGCCGCCGCCGATCTCGTAGATGATTTCGCGGAGGGTGATGCCCATGGGAACCTCGATGAGGCCCACGTTGTTGATCTTGCCGGCAAGCGCGAACACCTTGGTGCCCTTGGACTTTTCAGTGCCGATGCTTGCAAACCAGTCTGCACCCTTGTTGATGATGACGGGGATGTTGGCGTAGGTTTCTACGTTATTTACATTGGTAGGTTTCTCCAGATAACCGGACTGTGCGGGGAACGGGGGTTTGAAGGTGGGTTCGCCGCGCTTTCCTTCCATGGAGTGGATGAGGGCGGTTTCCTCACCGCAGACGAATGCGCCTGCGCCGTAGCGGAGTTCGATGTCGAAATCGAAGCCGGTTCCCATGATGTCCTTGCCAAGGAGGCCGTATTCCTCTGCCTGGGCGATAGCAACCTGCAGACGGTGGATGGCCAGGGGATATTCAGCACGGATGTAGATGAGGCCCTTGCTTGCGCCGATGCAGTAGCCGCAGATGGCCATTGCCTCGAGGATGGAGTGAGGGTCGCCTTCAAGGAGGGAACGGTCCATGAATGCGCCGGGGTCTCCTTCGTCGGCGTTGCACACCACGTATTTCTGCTCACCTACGCGGCTCTTGGAAGCGATCTCCCATTTGAGGCCGGTGGGGAAGCCTGCGCCGCCGCGTCCGCGGAGGCCGGACTTCTTGATTTCCTCGATAACCTGTACCGGAGTCATTTCCGTGAGGCACTTGCC
>JAILDI010000083.1 GCA_024689525.1 Bacteroidales bacterium | reverse complement strand
AGAACCCGGTTATGCACCTCACGGAAGAGGAATTCGAGCGCTGTCTGCGGGACTTTCAGGAAGTGGGGCGCCGCCGTCTCATGGTCTGGCATCATTTCCTGGACGACCTCATGCTCAGCACCGTCCAGACGCTCATTCTGGACTTCTTCGACTTCCATGCCCGCATCAACGGGGCAGGAGAAGAAATCCAAAGCCAGTCGGCCCTCACGATGAGCAGGTTCATCGGGATGCTGGAGCGGGGCGAATACCGCAAGAACCGGGATGTGAGTTACTACGCATCAGAACTTTGCGTGGCACCCAAATACCTTTCAGAGATCAGTAAGTCCATTACCGGCAATACGGCCAACTGGTGGATCAACCGCTTCACGGTCCTGGATATTTCCCGCCAGCTCAGAGACCGCAGCCTCAGTTTTGTGGACATCTCCGAGCTGTTCAACTTCTCCTCACCGGCCTATTTCAGCCGCTACGTCCAGCGCTACCTCGGCTCTTCTCCTTCTGAATATCGAGGATAAGAAAACGCCCCGGACGGGACGTTCGGCAAATAAAACTATAATTCCCTGAAAGTGTACCCAAGTTTTGTCATAATATCTTCGAACTGGGACTTTTGGATCTTCGCCGGGTCGTATTTGATAACTACGGTTTTGTCTTTGAGGGAAATCTTGAAATCCTTCACGCCCTTGAGGAAAGACAGATTGTCTGTGAGTTTGTCCACACAGTTCTGGCAGTGGATGCTCACAACATAAGTAACTGTTTCGGTCTTGGGCTTTGCATACAGTTCCGCACACACAAATGTGAGTGCCAGTGCGGAAAGAAGTGCAATAATTATCTTTTTCATATCATCAGGGTTGTTTATTTCCATACAGTTACGCGGAAGCCAGCATATATTTTTGCGCCCATCAGAGGCCCCCAAACGGATGCCGCATCAAAGGTGGAGGAGAAGGGCGAATCGGCACTTATAACCGGGTGCATCTGCATATATCCGGTGAGGTTCTCCCCGCCGAGGTAAATGTCGAATCCGCGGAAGCGGCGTGTAACCTGCGCATACAGAAGAGGATACGCAGGCGTTTTCCCGCCAGGGTACATGAGCTTGCCGCTGTCGTCCTTGAGTTCACGCATAAAATCGTAAACCCTGGAAGGACCGTTCAGAGATGCCGTGAAATCGAGTATCCATCGGCCTGCAGGCAATTTGTACTGAGCGTTCAGGATAGCCTTGTACCTACTCACAAGTGGAAGGTCACGGACCTCGCCGGAAGGTTGCCAGGCCTTGGCGTCGGTGTATCGGCCGGTAAGGGTGAGAGTCATACGCTCCAGGGGTTCGATGCTAAAATCGGCCTGGAGATTATTGGAACGGGACAGATGGCCATCCAGCGTGTACAGGCCGATTGCGTCCGCTGCTTCCCTGTCGGCAAGCAGCTGGCGGAAAAAGCGGGTTCGGAAGAAATCCAGGCTGAAACTGCCTGTCTCGCCAAAGTACAGAGTGGCATTGCCGCCGTAAGTCCAAGAATCCTCTATTTCGCGATTTGTAAGACTCCCGGAAATAGCCTTTCCTGTGGACATAATGCCGATATTGTCCGTCACCGGCTGGGAAAGCCTGAGCCCGCGTCCTCCGTTTGCGCGAAGGACCAGAAACTCCGCAGGCTGATATTTCACAGTAAGACGAGGTGCTGGATAGAAGCCTTTCCCGGCCATCCAAAGCCCGCTTATTCCGGCAATAACAGCCAGTCGTTCCTCCTTCCTATATGTATATTCCGCATACGGGGCAACCTGCAAAAGACGTGTACCGGCACCGGTAATATCCTGGCCGCCTGCCGATATATCCTCCATAAACGCATCCAGCGTAGCATTGATACCGGCAGTAAAATCGTGGTTCTCACTGAACTGGCGGCGGTAAATAAGATTTGCAAAACCGCTTTGCTGGGCTCCGTCGTACAGATTGTTCCCGAAAAAAGCATCCATCCTCTGGAAAGACCAGTTCCCGACCAGGGCCAGGCTTGCCGATCCGTCCTCCTCTATGGCATAGCCCACTTTGAAATAGGTATCCATCAGGCTGTTTGTCACCTGCGAAGTCCAGGGACCATCCATCTGGCCACCCAGACGCCTGTCCCTGACCGCTTTCACGCCCCATCGCACTTGCACTTTGGGCGAGTACCAGAGCCACCTGTTCGCAAAGTTCAGCTGTAGCTGCGAAGGGTCGTCGGCAAATCCGTCACCGTTCATATCGAACATCTTCCAGTTACCGTCCACGTGCCCCATCAGCACCGTTAACAGATTGTCGTTAAGCTCCAGGGAAGAAACAATATTGAGGTCCGTCTTGGTGTCGTTCATAATGGAAGCGTTCACCAGCAGCGGGCGCCCGTCCGTAGGCTTTCGATGTTCCATGTTGATGGTACCCGTCATAGACTCCAGACCGTTCACCACAGACGGAGCCCCCTTCCCTATCTGAATACTTTCCAGCCATGACCCCGGCACATAGGAAAGGCCGAACGGGGCCGATATCCCTCGCATGACCGGCCTGTTTTCGTCCAGCATCTGCGTGTATATTCCGGAAAGCCCCAGAAGCCGGATCTGGCGTGCGCCCGTGGTGGCATCGGAATAACCAACAGTAACGCTTGCGGAATTCTCGAAACTCTCCGCCAGATTGCAACAGGCCATTTTCATTAGTCCGGCCGATGAAACCACCTCCGTTCGAAGTTCCTTCCCTTTTGACAGGAAATTTGCCCCGCCGCTTCCCACGACCACTGTCGCCGACAAAGTATCGGCCCGCTCGCCATAAATATCAACGGTGTCGGGCTGCTGGAAAAAGGCCGATACCAGGGCAGTACCCAGGAACGGAATCATCAACGCTGCGAATACAGGGCTCATTTCTTTCCTTTAAAAGTATATCCGGCTTTCTCTACAGCCGCACGGATGGCATCTTCTGAGGCGGGGCCTTTTCATTCCTCAGGCCGATGGCTGTGGGAATCACCCCGCAGGAGCACAGAGGGAGAGGTACGCCCAGCAGGGCCGCCCATAATACCGCCCACTTGTTATCCTTTGAAAGATACTTCCGGTAAAAACCCTGCGGCACGAATACATGCAGAATACCCGCGATGAAAAAACCCAATAGCAGATAGGGTGCCATCTCGCATACCACGTTCAATAAAGACAACAGGAATTCTTGCATATAAGCGAAGTTACAGATAATCTATAAAAAATACAAATTAGTAAAATTATTTATAAATTTGCACTCCTGTATAAGAAGTCCATTCCGCATCATCTCAAACAGAAACGAACATGAATTTCAACGGAATCATCATAGGCGCAGCCGTGTTCCTTAGTATCGGCATCTGCCACCCGCTTGTCATCAAGATGGAGTACCGCTGGGGAAAGCAAAGCTGGTGGATATGGCTGGTAGCCGGACTTACCTTTTGCTCAGCGTCTTTATTCGTACCCGATGTCATCATTTCCACTATTTTGGGAGGCTTTGCCTTTTGCTGCATATGGGGGATCCACGAAATGTTCCTTCAGGAAAAGCGCGTTCTGCGCGGCTGGTTTCCGGAGAATCCAAAACGTCACGGCTACTATGCAGCCCGGCGCAAAGAACTCAGTACCTGACCAGCAAAAGGCCTTCGGCCACGCCATGTCCCGCAGGTAGGGTTATTAAAGATGCGGGCATCTGCCGTTCAGTTTTGCAATGATATCGTCCAGCATGCAGAATAGCCCGGGAACTGTTTCCGGAGTAACGCTTTTGCAAATAACGGCATTACCGACAGTATAGGGTACATTAGTGAGAGACTCCTGCAGGCCTTTGCCCTTCCTGGTCAGGGAAACAATCATCTGGCGGGCGTCAGTCTTGCCTTTGGCACGTGTAATGATTCCTTCCTTTTCCATTCGCTGGAGCAAAGGAGTAACCGTATTTGTCTCCAGGTAAAGCCGCCTGGCGATATCATTGACAGGCTGCCCGTCCTTCTCCCACAGGACCAGAAGCACCAGATACTGCGGATAGGTAAGACCATGTTCCGACAGTAGAGGATGGTATGCCTGTGTGAGAAGACGGGATGCGGTGTACAGCCTGAAACAGAGCTGATTGTCCAGCAGAAAAGCTTCTTTGCTCATTACAGCATAGAATTGATATCCTTTTCGATATCCTTAGGCTCCGTGGTGGGGGCATAACGCTTGACAACCGAGCCGTCGCGGGAAATGAGGAACTTGGTGAAATTCCAGAGGATGTCGCTGTCTTTCTCGACACTCTTACTGATTCCCTTGAGCAATGCACGCGTTGCCTTTCCCTTCAGACCTTTGTACTCCTCGGCAGGAGCCTGCGATTTCAGATACTCGAAAATAGGTTCGGCGTTGGCGCCGTTGACATCGGTCTTTGACATCAGCGGGAAAGTGACGCCGTGGTTCAGGCGGCAGAACTGCTCGATCTGCTCATTGCTGCCGGGCTCCTGGCCGGCGAACTGGTCGCAAGGGAAGCCGATGATCACGAGACCTTGATCCTTGTACTTTTGATAAAGTGCCTCGAGGCCATCATATTGAGGAGTGAAACCACATTTGGAAGCAGTGTTCACTATCATAACTACTTTTCCTTCATACTTGGAGAAGTCTACTTCCACGCCCTTGTTGCTGAGGGACTTGAAATCATAAATCTTTGCCATATCAATAATTGTTGTTTATATCGTTCACGATACAAATATATGACAATTATTTTATATCGCAAGCGATATTTCAAATATTTTTCGTGTTTTTCGTACATTTGCAGCATATAGAAACAATATGAAAAAACAAATTCTTCTATTAGCTGTATCTCTTATCCTTTTTTCCTGTGAATCCAGGCAGGATAAGTATGTGGCATGGCTGTACAGGTATATGCCCATGCCGGACGAGATGCAGTACGACAGGCAGTTCTGGGAGAGCAATGTGGCAAAGACTCTGGAGACCAGAGACAGAATGGCATGGGACATCCCGGAAAGGGAGTTCCGCCATTTCGTCCTCCCCCTTCGCGTGAACAATGAGAATCTGGACGATTTCCGCACCAAATATGCCGATACGCTGTGCGCGAGGGTGCGCGGAATGTCTCTTGCCGATGCCGCCCTGGAAATAAACCACTGGTGCCACGAGCAGGCCACGTATCAGCCCTCAGACGCGCGAACCGGCTCTCCGGAGGAAATAATCCTCCGCGGTGTGGGTCGATGCGGGGAAGAGTCCGTCCTTGCCGTTGCGGCCCTCCGCGCTGCCGGAATTCCCGCCAGGCAGGTGTATACCCCAAGGTGGGCTCACACCGACGACAACCACGCCTGGGTGGAAGTGTGGACGGGTGATGGCTGGCATTTCATGGGCGCCTGCGAACCGGAAGCTGCGCTTGATATGGCGTGGTTCAACGGTGCGGTTTCCAGGGCTATGATCCTTCATACAAAAGTGTATGGAGACTACAAGGGACCGGAAGATGTTATCAAGCGCACCCCCTGCTATACGGAGATAAATGTGATCCGCGGATACGTGCCTGCAAGGCGCACCACAGTCACCGTGCTCGAGGACGGCCGTCCCGCTAAAGGCGCATCGGTGAGCTTCCGCATTTACAATTACGCAGAGTTCTACAACGTGGTAACCTACCAGGCCGATTCCCGCGGCCGCGCATCGCTGGATATGGGCCTTGGCGATATGTTCGTCCTCGCCTGGAAAGACGGCCGTTTCGGCTACGGCGTGGCGGACAGCGAGCAGCTCACCATCGACCTGAATCATTCCTTCGGTGAAGAGTTTGCCGATGAGCTGGAGATCACCCCTCCTGTGGAGAATCCCCTGGAGTCAAGTGCAAGCGAGGCACTACGGGCGGAAAATTCCCGCCGGCTGGCCCTGGAGGATAGCATCCGCCTTGCCCACGACCACGTCAACCACGCCCTGGAGCGCTTCCGCGAGGCATATCCGGACAAGGCAGACAACATCATCGACCTTCTTGCCGATAAGGACAGGGCCGATGTCCGCTACGACGTTCTGGAAGACGCACTTCTTGGCACCGGCAGCCCCAGGGTGGAGTTGGAGCGGCTCCTCCCCTTCCGCCGGGAGATTCTGGAGTCCGACGAGGTTAAGGGGCTTTCCAGCCAATCAGATGTTATGGAGTGGTGCCGGCAGAACATCACCATCGACAATAGCCGGAACCCGCAGAACCTGCGCATCTCCCCCATCGCCGTCTGGCGTTCCCGAAGGGCCGATGACCTTGGCTTCAAGATCTTTTACGTGGCACTTTGCCGAGCCCTGGGCATCGACGCGGAATATGATCCGGTTACGGGGCGAATCGACAAATCGGCTCCTCAAGCATTTCTTAAGCCGACGTCCGACAAATACTTCAGGGACTACACTTTAAGTGCTTTCTCCCCTGAAGGCACCAGCCTGCTGGATTACGAGAGCGGGCTGCCGGAAATACTCTCGGTGGATGAAGGGTATTATCTCCTCACCACCGGCCGCCGTATGGCCGACGGAAGCGTACTCGCGCGACTTGAATTCTTCAACCTGAATGGCGGTGAAAGTCGTGACCTGCTTCCCGTGGTAAGGGATTCCGGAGACAAGCCCTCAGTTATCGGCAATATGGATGTCGATTCACTGCTTCCGCAGACCGGCCGGGGTTATTTCCTCCTTGCGATTATGGGCGACAAAGATGAGCCCACCAGCCACGCCAGAAGCGAACTGAAAGCCGCATCGCAACTCCTCGAGTCCTGGGGAAGGCCGATAGTGGAACTGCCCGCCGACACTCCCCTCCTGGAGTCTGTTCCCGGACCGCATAACATACCAGTCATAGCTCTATGCGACAGCTTTGGACGCGTATTCTATGTTTCAAGCGGATATAATACGTCACTTGCAGCAGACCTTGAGCGAATCATTCCCAATCTATGAGCTATTTCATTGAAGCCTGTTGTCCTGACATTGAAAGCGTGCATCGTGCGGTGCAGGCCGGGGCCGGACGAATCGAACTCTGCGAGGAATTGGAGGTGGGCGGTGTAACTCCATCGGAGGCACTGATTCGCAGTGCGCTTGCGGTAGCCGGCAACACCCCTATCAACGTGCTCATACGCCCGCGTAGCGGCGGTTTTGTATACTCCGCCACAGAAGTGGATCTGATGAGCCAGTCAGTGAGAAGGTGCAAATCCGCAGGCGTGAACGGAGTGGTCATCGGTGCGCTGAAAAGCAACGGTTCCGTAGACATCGACACGGTGTCAGAACTTGTCCGCGAAGCCGGTTCGATGGATATCACCTTCCACAGGGCGTTCGATGAGAGCACCGACCTGAAAAAGGCCCTGGAAGATATAATCGGCCTTGGAATAAAACGGGTCCTGACCTCCGGAGGATGCCCTACGGCCTATCAGGGACGCTATGTACTGAGAGACCTTGTCCTTCAATCGGCCGGCAGGATAATCATAATGCCCGGCTGCGGAGTCCGGAGCTCCAATATCGACGAAATCGCCTCAGTTACAGGAGCCAACGAATTCCACGGCTCCAAACTGTTGTGAGTAGATTTGTTATTTGGGTTTTCTTACACGATTGGGGATCGTCTCCGGCAGCACCATAGACAATTCCATAAAGCCGGCGTACTGCCCTTCATCGTACCAAGGTGTCTGGAAGATCAACTTCTTGAGGCCTTCTTTTTCAACAGTATAGACGTTGGTGCGAGGATTCTTCAACATATCGGCAAGTAGTGAATGTGCAGGCTCCGGATGGCAATCCAGCACGTTTTGACCGATGATTTCAGGCATACCGGGTTTTATGAACGTCTTTCTGGACTTCTCGTTCATGTCCAGTATGGTGCCGTCCTTGGCACAGATAGTGACTGCCACATCGGCATTCTCAAAATAATCTCGTTTCATGGTATTAGATTTCTTTCAGCACGCGGCAGGGGTTGCCGGCGGCTAAGGTGTTGGAGGGGATGTCTTTGGTAACGACTGAGCCGGCGCCGATGGTGACATTGTTGCCGATGGTCACGCCGGGGAGGATGATGGCACCGCCGCCGATCCATACGTTATTGCCGATGCGCACGGGCTCCGCCCATTCCTTGCGACTATTCCGCACAATGGGGTCGATGCTGTGGCAAGCCGTATAAATGCTGACATTAGGGCCGATGAAACAGTCGTCCCCGATGCTCACCGGAGCCTCGTCCAGTACAGTGAAATTGAAGTTTGCAAAGAAGCATTTGCCAACGCTGATTTGCTTGCCGTAATCGCAGTAAAACGGCTGATTGATAATGATCCTGTCATCGGCAATGTAGCCCAGCAGGCCTTTCAAAATGGCCAGCCTGCCAGCAGTGTCCGATGGCTTCAATGCATTGTACTCGTGTATGATATCATGAACCTCGCCCAGCTCCCTGAGCAGTTCCTTATCAGTAGCCGAATAAATCTCTCCGGCAATCATCTTTTCTTTCTCGGTCAT
>JAILDI010000045.1 GCA_024689525.1 Bacteroidales bacterium | reverse complement strand
TCCTTAAGGTGGATTCATCGTGCTTGGTGAATCTGTAGCAGTAGTGATGCCATCCACGATGCCAGCCTTCTTCCCAAGCTTCAGTATTTATAGACTCTGTGTTCTGTCCTCCCCTATAGATGTAGATTCTACGATAAGGCATCTGATCCTTGGGATCATTGTTATGGCACTGGAGGCCGAGCTTCCAGCCGTATGTCCCGTCATAGTTCGACATAAAATATCCCATTCCGGTATTCTGGTTGACCATATTATCTTCACCCTTGAACCAGAACTCGATAGTCATGAAGGTCAGAGCATCAAATTCGCCGGGCTGTCCGAGTTCAATATGGTTTGCGCTGCTGACAGCACCCGGGACATAAAGGCGGCAAGGATCGCTGATGAAGTTGGACATATCATCCTTGCTCAGTTCCACGTTCTGTGCAACCGTTGCTCCGGCAGCGAATTCAACAGAAGACTCACTGGTAAGTTCAAAGACATAAGGATTCTCCATATCGGTAACTACCGAAATGGTGACAGCCTCACCGGCGGCAAGCGTGAATGGCTTCACTGCGATGTAGAACTTTCCAGTCGAGCCGGAAGTAATAGCTGCACCGCCGTTGACGTTAAGAGTTACACTGGAGCTTACGGATGTGCCGTGATCGGCAAGGGCCGGGGCGCTGCCGGTGATATCGGCCTTGAAAGTTCCGCAGAGCGTCGATTCCGCGGTGACGTTGATCGAAGACACCGTACGGGTTGCATCCGTGGAATTAAGGACGTCGATTTCGATTACGGAAGCAAGGGGAGCCATCTTGACGGAAGGCTGTGCCGATGCCGCCGTTGCTGAAGATACTGCGTAAAGCGGGAATGCTTCTCCAGCAAGATGTAATTTGTTGTCATTTCCTTCCTGTACCTGAGAAGTAGGAATGCTTATCCTTGCTTCTGTGGGAGTGGAAGAAGATGATGAATAGGGATAAACAACATACCAACGATAAGACTTGCTTTCGTCGAGCACTTCCTTCAAGGTTCCGGTGAATGTATTGGAGGAAAGGTCCTTTGAAGCAATGGTGAATTTGCCGTCGGAGACATAAGTGGAGGTTCCGTCCTCGGCCTGGAATACGTTCACTGCGTCATTCGCGGTCCACGCATAAGAAGCATCAGGATTTACCACGATTGAGAGATCTTTCGATGATGTCTTGCCACCGCCATTATCGTTGGTCTCCGGATCTTTATTACATCCAACCGTCATAATAGACAGAGTCGCTACCGCGGCTATGCCAAGAAATAATTTAGAATTGATTCTCATAGTTTGTTTTATTTAAGTGTTATTATTTTCTGACATAATATCGGACCCAGTCGATGTCCATCTGGACGGGCAGGGTACCGTCTATTATAGGACCGGCACCCATTCCGCCGTCCATGCCGCCGAGCTGCATATCCATAATAAGATACCATTCAATTTCATCAAAGGGATACTGTCCTTCAAAGTCTGTTTCTATACGTGGATATTTGAAGGTAGAAACGCCATTTACATAAAATGTCACGGCGTCATTGCCGATTTCAACTCCGTAGACGTTCCAGTCGCCATTCAGGATATCACCCTTTCCCGTGTTTTCCGGGCTTGTATATCCCAGGACATATGTAAAATAGGTGTGAACAGTCTGATTGACAAAACTGTTGAAAGCATAGCGCTCAATAATGTCTATCTCTGCTCCTCCGGGTTTAAGTATTGTGGATTTTTCATCATCAGGGAGCATCCAGATTGCCGGCCACGCACCATAGGCTCCGGGGCCTTCCGGACCTGTGATTCTGGCGCGGACTTCCACCATGCCCGGGCCGAATGTGACTTTGCCTTTGGATTCAATTCCGCCGCATAGGTAGCTGGCAGTATCCTTGGGGTCAATGTTATTTACCATTCCCCGCAGTCCAAGATACCCGTCCCCGGCCGCATATAATTCGCTGCGGTCGGTCAGATACATATTACATTCGTCATACTGGCGTTTCTGGTATGACCAGTCGGCCAGGTTGACTGTTCCCTTGTCGAAATCGTCACTCCAGGCAAGTTCCCAGGCCTCGTCATTCTCAAGAGGGTCCTTGTTGCTGACTGCAGGCTTGTCATAAGAGGATTTCTTGCAAGAGCACAGGCCTAATGCAATAAGGATAAAGATAAGTTTTACTGTTCTTGTTCTCATAACTATATACTATTGATAGGCACCGGTTCCGGCATTTTCAGGCCACCAGGGATTCTGATAGGATACCGAGTTTTCTATACTGTTGTCAGGAGAGACGATTGTGAGGTCGCGTTCTCCAAGTGGTTTCAGATAATATGCTTTGTGCCAAGTCCAGCCGTTATAAAGTACGTTGTTCTTGTAACGCACCCTGTACGGACGGATGAATTTACTGTCATCGGATGTGGAAACATTGCCCCACTCATTCTTGGTTCCGCCCTCAACGTACTTGGTTTTGTCATACTGGAGGTAAAGTTCCTGCCAGAAATTGACTCCCTCAACGATATATTTGCCCATATTGCCGTCGAACATAGCGTCATATGAGCGCCAGCGCAGGAGGTCGCGCTTTCTCATACCTTCGCCGATGAATTCATTACGCCTTTCGCGGCGGATATTGAACAGGGTTTCATCGACAAGCTTGGAACCGGAGTATTTCGCCCAGTCCTTTTCCTTGGATAAGTTAGTGGCGTTGATGGTTTTCTGATAGTTCTCATCCACTCCGGCACGCTTGCGGATTTCCTTCCACATAGTCTGAGAATTTGCATCGAGAGACCCGTGCAGCATATAATCGGCCTCAATGTAATTGAGCCAAGCCTCAACACTTCTCGCCAGGACGATTCCGTTAACGCCGGGGCGGTTGCCGTTGCTGATTGCGTTCTGCTCTTTGTCGTAGCATAAGAACTTGCGGATTCTGAAGCCGGTTTTGTCCGTTACGCTTGAAGAGAAGAGTTCCGGTTTACGGAAGTATGTTATTGAATCATTCGTAGCCAGAGCCGTACTGTCGGAGAAGACGAACAGGCGAAGACGCTCATCTCGGCCGGCGAACTGGGTTTCAATATGGGCATCGGAACCGTAACCTGAGCCCGGCGCATAAATGGGCAGGCCGTTGGCCATCAGGTAGGAATCCACAAAGCCCTTAGTAGCGCCGTCATTGTAGCCCTGGTGCACAAAGCCGGATATACTGTTACTTACATTCAGCGAGAGATCGCAGTCACACCAGAAGAGCACTTCGGGATAAGAACTGAGGTCCGGCTTGGCAAACATATCGAAATATTCGTTGCCCACATAGTCACTGCCCACGTCTGGGTTGATTTTATGATTGTTGCTCGTCAGAGTCCAGTCGGTATCCTCCACAACCTTGAGCGCAGCATCCATAGCCTGACCGAGGAACCATTCCACCTCTGCGGGAATGTCGAAGGTCTTGCCAAGATTATAATCTTTTTCTTCTCCTGGCCATCCTGCAGCTCCGGGGACACGCGGGGTATCTGCGTGATAGGTCTCGAAAGACCCTTCGAAAAGAGCCACACGGCTCTTCAGCAACAAGGCCAGATCCTTTGTAATTCGCACCTTGCCGGCGTCGTATATATTAGTATTGTCCAGCAAGTCGATAGCTTTGTCCAAATCGGAAAGGATGAACCTCGCCACCTCATTGCGGGGGAAACGCTTTGAGGCTTCGGTAAGTTCTTCGAGATTGTCACCAAGGACGGTAGTTACAATCGGGAAGTCGCCATAATCCACCAGATTCTTGAAATAGACGTATGCGCGCATGAAGTACATCTCGCCGATGTAATGTTCCACATCGTCACCGGTGAGAGTACCGGCCTCATATTTTGGAAGGACCTGCTGGAAGAAGTAGTTGCACACGCGGATTTTCTTGAAGGCGTCCGTGAGTTCCTGCTCGCTGTCCACAGTCCAGTAAATCGAACTTGGAGCATAAAGCTGGATTGTCGATTCCGCTATGGGTGAAAGGATGTAGTTGTCTGTATCCTTGTCCTCGCCGATAGGACCGTTGCCGGCTACTGAAGTGTAGTTCGGGAAGAACTGCTTGTAGTAGGTCACAGTATATGTGGCAAGGTCATTCGCGTTGTTGAAGTATTTTTCGGGCGTAAGGTCAGACACCGGCTCCATGTTGAGAAAATCATTACAGGAAGTCGCTCCGGACAGGAGTATCACCGTACAAAGTATGAAGAGTTCCTTTTTCATTTTTTCCATTTTCTAGAAGTTGACATTAACGCCGAACGAAAAGTTCTTCATAAGCGGATATGCCTTTCCTGAACCGTAAGTACCGCTTAATACTTCCGGGTCGAATATTTTGGTAAGGCGTGTAAAAGTAAGGAGGTTGTCTCCTGAGAAATAGACTCTCATAGAAGACATCTTCAGGAATTGCGTCCATTTAGACGGCAGAGTATATCCCACCTGCACGTTCTTGACTCTAAGGTAAGAGGCGTCCTGGAGATACCGGGTCTGTACTTTCTGGTTGTCAGAATACAGTTCCCATCCAATCTTGGGACGGGGATAATATGCATCGGTATTGTCTTCAGACCAGTAATCCAAATGCTGCCTGAAGCAGGTAGATGCCCAAATATTTCCGTATGCACCCCAGAAATAAGTACCCCTGGTGGTGTAATTGTCACCGACTGCGCACCAGAAATCTCTCTTTCCTACACCCTGCAGGAACACCCTGAAGTCGAATCCTTTCCAGGAAGCATCGAGGGTAATACCGAATTCATAGCGGGGAGTGGTGTTGCCGATAATTTTGAGGTCACCGTGATTATCCAGTGTGTTGTTGCCGTCATCCACACCGTCGATGCCGTCAATACTGCGGTACATTATGTCACCTGCACCCCAGGTACTGCCCCACTCCGGACGGTTGTGCTCCAGCCAGGCATCCATTTCCTCCTGAGAGTTGGCAATTCCTTCCGTCTCATATCCCCATATTTCTCCAAGCGTCATTCCTGAATAATAGGTAATAGTGTTGAGTTCCGCATTCGGAAGGGTCTTGGTATCGTTGGGGTAATTAAGAACTTTCTGGGTCGCGTCGGAAAGGGACAGCCTTACACCGTAATGGAAGTCCTTGATATGGTCTCGCCAAGAGATGTCAAGTTCCCAGCCGCGGGAGCGGAGGTCGGCATTATTAACCTTGGGAACATCCGTTCCGAGTGCGGCGGGCAGCGGCGGGGCGGGGCCGACCATATCGTAAGTATATCTCGTGAAGAAGTCGAACGATCCTTGAAGTTTGCCGTTGAAGGCCACCAGGTCAAGGCCGACGTTCCAGTTTTCAATGGTTTCCCAGGTAAGCGAGGAAGAAACCATTCCCGGCATATAGGCCGTGTTGGTATAAGTACCGTTCACCAGCCAAAGTCCATTGTTATTACCCAGGGTCATGGCCTGATATGAAGGATACCAGCTGTTGGTGTTGGTATTGCCGAGCTGTCCCCAGGATGCACGCAGCTTGAATGTATCCACATAGCGCTTTGCTGCGCTGAAGAATGGTTCATTTGCGATGTTCCATCCTCCGGAAACTGAAGGGAAAAGAGCCCAGCGCTTTTCGCCCACGAAGCGGGAAGATCCGTCATATCTGGCATTCAATTCCAGCAGGTATCTTTCCTTATAATTATAATTGATTCTGCCGAAGAATCCGGCTACGCCAGTCTCGGCTTCCGAGGTCTCTCCGCGATCGAGATTGACGAGAGGGTTGGATGTAACCTGGTTCAAATACGGCACGGAAGAATCCGAAAGGCCGTCACCCTGTGCCTTGATTTTGTCATATTTGCGCTTTTCAGCGTTAAAGCCGACCATTACCATAAAGTTGTGGCCTTCGCCCAGTGTCCAGGCATAATCGGTATAAATATTCGTGCTGAAGAAATCCTCCCAGTTGCGCCTGTCAATCACTCTGCTCATTCCGGCGGAGTAATTGCTGGAGCCCGGGTCCCAGACAACCTCATAAGGCTGGTTGAAGGCATTGTAGTTATACACAGGCAGGATGGCTTCGTGAAGTGCAATGTAGGTAATGTCCGAGTTGCCCTCAACATTGATGTGCCAACCCTTGAGCGGCTCGGCCACCAAGGCTACCTGGTTTGTGAATTTGTCTCTCCGGGTATTGGCGTTGCCGCCTTCCGCTAGCGAAACGGCATCCATCTCGGTGAACCAGTTGCCGTAATAATCCACGACCGGGTTTGTGGGCCAGCGGCGTGCAATATTCTGGAAGAGGAAGCCCTGCTTCTCAAGGAAGTAGGAAGGACGGTCATAGCTGGAGCGAGTCCATTTGCTTATGTACTTCAACCTGAGCCAAGGTGTTACCTGTACCTGAAGGTTACCATCCAGATTATATCGCGTCATCTTGTCTGAGCCAATTTTGAGAAGGCCCTTATGGTCAAGCCAGGTGCCGCTCACGCGGTATGTTACCTTGTCATTTCCGCCGCTTACGCTCACGTTGTTCTCGTATGACGGGACATTGCTTCCGAAGTAAGCGCGGTACCAGTCTGTATCGGCAAAACTGTTTGTGTAGCCGATCCACTGGTAATTCTGGGCCGATGGACGGATCATCGAGGCGGACTCGAGTTCTCCGGCTTCGTACTGCCTCACCAGGTCGATTGCACCGTCGCCGAAAAGGATGGTCTCGCCGCTGTTTAAGCGAGCCGCATTGAGGTAATTCATCCATTCATATGCCCCGGCCATTTCCGGCAGGCTGATAGGCGAGTCGAATCGGACATTGCTGTTGAATGAGACTTTGGCCTTACCGCTCTTGCCGCTTTTTGTCGTGACCAGCAGGACGCCGAAGGCACCCTTTGCGCCGTAAACTGCCGCAGAGGCTGCATCTTTCAGGACTGAGATGCTCTCGATATCGGCCGGGCTAAGAGTATTGATGTCGCTTTCGACGCCGTCGATAAGGATGAGGGGCGCCGCATTGGATCCGGAGCCGATGGTTCCCGTACCGCGAAGGGTCATTGACATCGCGTTGTCAAGTTCTCCACCCAGGTTGCCGGTGCTGAATGACAGGCCCGGGACCTGACCCTGGAGGGCCTGCGCAACATTGGCTACCGGACGGGACTCGAGTACATCAGAATTGACAACGCTCACGCTGCCGGTCACATTGACTTTTTTCTGGACACCGTATCCTACGACGACGGTGGCTTCAATCATAAGCGCATCCTCCTCGAGTACTACATCCAGTTTTCCTCCGTTGAATTTTTCCGTCTTGGTTGTATAGCCGATAGATGAGAACTCAAGGGTCTCACCGATCTTGACACCGGGAAGAACATAGGTTCCGTCCTGGGTGGTGGTGGTTCCACGGGTAGTACCGGCAATGATAACTCCGGCACCGATCACGGGTTCGCCATTAGTATCCGTGACACGCCCGGTCGCAGTTTCCTGGGCGCGGACAACGCCTACTGAAAGTGCTGTCAGGATGATGAGTATTATAGTCTTCTTCATTGTCAAGTACGTTTAAAATGTAGGCTTGCGAAGATTCGGAGGAAGCAGATATACCACTTCCGGTTTGCCCAGATAATGGCATTTGAGATCCATAATCTCACCTTTATGGTATATATTCATGTAGTAATCCTCGTTTCGTTCGAAGGCTTCTGCATCGAAACGGGCATCCAGGTCAATCTGCCAGGTCAGAACATCTTTATGGCTCACTTTCAGAGTGCTTCCGGGTTCAAATAGCCGGCAGGGGAAATCCCTGTAGTCGAGACGGTTCTTAATTCCTGTGGTAGAAAGATACTGCCACATCGGACCGCACCAATATGAGACTTTCCACGAAGCGGTGCTGTCGGCCGAGAATGTGGACAGATCGATTTCTTCATCCAGACGGGTGGAAGGAATGGCAATGGCAATGTACTCCTGCTCGTTAATCAATGCTATCTGAAGCGTACTGGCCCAGGATATGACAAATTCCAGCCACGGCTCCTTGTCTTTAGTAAACTCTGTACAGGAGACAGGGTCCATACCCGCAGATCTTATGGTACGGGTAATATCCCCGAAGATGATATGATTTTCAGGGATTGTCTCGTCGGCCTCTTTGCTGCAGGCGGCAGCAACACAGGCCATTAATAAGACTGACAGTAAATACTTGGTTTTCATTTCGTCTTATCAGGTTTGTCGGTCATTACGAAATTCAGCTTGCCGCCGGAAGCAATCGACTCGTGCGATATCGAATGTCCCTCAACAGGTTTTCCGTTAATAGTTACTGATTCAATATATTTATAGGGCGCATTACGCGCTGAGATAACAAGCTTGCGTCCATTTCCTAAACAGACTACAGCCTTTTCAAAGACAGGACTTCCTATTTCATATTCGGGAAGGCCCGGAGTGACAGGGTAGAATCCCAGCATTGAGAAAACCACAAAGGAGGAGAGTCCGCCGCCGTCTTCATCGCCGGGCACGCCCTGAAGGTCGCTTCTAAACCAGTTCTGCAGCATCTTGCGGACTGTCTTTTGCGTCTTCCAAGGGCTGCCGGTATAATTATACAGGTATGGAATCATCATACCCGGCTCGTTACCCATACTGAACTGCCCGGTATTTCCTGTCTGATCCGGTAATTGATAGAAGAAATTGTATTTGCTTCTTCCGAGAGGCGTACGGAACATTTCGTCCAGATTCTTTTCAAATTTTTCAGGACCGCCCATGGTCTCAATCAAGCCGGGGATATCGTGCGGAACCGCCCAGCGGTAGGTCCAGGCATTATTCTCAGTATAATATGCTCTGGCTCCCTGACCTCCGGAGAAAATGTAGTCAAAGGGCTTCATGAATTCGCCTGAATCGCTGCGGGGATGCATAAATCCTGTTTCAGGATTATAGACATTTTTCCAGTCGGCCGCATGCTTGCTGAAGTATTCGGAATCCTCGGTGTTATCCGTGCGGGATGCAAGCTGTAATGCACACCAGGAATCATAGGCGTAAGCGAGCTGGATAGCTACTGCCTGACGGTTTTCAAAGGAATGTACCTGCGGGCATGTTTCTTTTTCACCCTCCGGCAAGGCGGGATACCAACCATTGTCGAAATAGAATTGGTCAAGCTCGGTAAGCGGAACTTTTGTCCAGGGAAGCAGGGATTTCTCTGTAAGTGTAAGTTTTGAGAGATCGTAAGCTGCATCATAATCCACATCAGGAAGTGATTTCGCCGCCGCATCAGCAAAAGATGCGACGACGTGATTTCCGTTCATGCGATGTGAATCTCCGTCAGTGCCCGGGAAATTGGGCAGCCAACCTTCCTCGCTTTGCTGAGCCATTCGGATATATGAAGTGAGGATTGCCGCTTCCATTTCAGGCTCTGTGAGTATCCTCAGCGGATGTGCCCCGCGGAATGTATCCCAAATCCAGTCGTCTGTGTACATGGGAACACCCTCGTCACTGTGTACTTGATTATCATACGGGCTGTAATACTTGCCGTCTTCGCTTACGCATACCGGACGCTCAAGGATTCTGTAAAGAGATGTGTAGAACACTTCCTGATCCTCAGGAGTGCCGCCATATACTTTAATCTTGCCCAAAGCCTCGTTCCAGGCCTTTCTGCCATCTTTCCTGAGCTTGGCCATATTCCAGTCATGAATTTCTCTCCGAAGATTTGCTTCTGCCTGTTCCACGCTGATGTAAGAGATACCATAACGGAGTGAAACATTAGGCTTTCCGTCAAAAAACAGCTTCGCTTCCGACCCGCAGATAATTGTCTTTGAAGGGGAAGGGGAAGTCTCCAAATAGACAAACTGTGCAGTGGGGCTGTTTATAAGACGGAACTCTCCTCCAATTCCTTCTGACGTGTCCTGCAGGGTTCCACGGCAGGTGCTAACCGCTAGAGTGACGCCGTCTTCTGAAACATCTCTGTAATCGACTTCGAAAAGGCCTGACTGCGAGGAGGGGGCGAAATGAAGTGCAATGTCTTCTTCGTCCAATACAACGTCATAGCTGTACGGAGTAATTTCTTCCCTGTCATAAGTGAAAGAGCAGGGCTTCTGACGAAGTGAGTCCTGCCCGCAAAACGGAGACAGGCGGAAAGATACTTCTCCTCGATGGTTTACGTAATTCAGTGGGAAACCCGCCATTGTTGCAGCCGCAAAATCGGCCCGGTCGGGATAAGTGCGAAGCATTCCCGCAGGAAGAGAGACCGTGGGCCAGGCTGGAACAGTAACCATACTGATTCCTCCCATATTGGGGTTAACCTTATCCACTGGTCCGGTCTCACAGCAAGCCACAAATAGGGTCAGTGCCGCAAAAACCAATGCTTTTATCGGTAATAGTTTCATGTCATCAATTTTGATGACACAAATATAAGTACGGATAATTATAATGCCATTACTTTAGCATTACAAATTGAGATTTATTTATTATTTTATTCGTACACAGTCCTCAAGGAGAAGATTTGGCCTGACCCCCATTAAGCGCTCGTACTCAGAGACATAAGCCTCATATGCAGACAATGCGTGGCCGCTGCGCCCCATCGCGACAAGAGACCGGCACTTCACTACTACCGCATTCTCGTCCAGAGGATCAGAAGCAAGCATTACTTCTGCAACACCAAGGGAAAGTGAGTGATTTCCCTTAACTATATGGTATAGTTTTTCCGCTGCGCTGCCAAGACTTGAGTCATATTGTGACTTAAATGAATCAAGCCAGGGGGCGAACATATTCTGGAGCAGAGAGCCGTTCCTTCCCAGACGAATAAATTCCCTTGCCGCCCTCTCATCCCGGGAGACACCGGTGTTTATACCGTTAAGCAGACGAATCATTTTGGGCAGGTCGGTATCTACATCTTCAGATAGTTCCACGGACCATTCTCCTGATGCGAAAACCAGAGAACCGAAGCCGGTGCTGCGCAATTGGCTGCGAAGACGATTCAAGGCCACATTGCGTTTGTTGGCGACAAGTTCGCTGTCTTCTTCCCATAATTGCTCGTCCAACTGCCGCGAGGTAGTATTTGAATTACCCATCATCTTATTAAGAAGAATGAATAACAGCAGGTTCCGTGATCCGGGCGGGAATGCACGAGAAAGATCTTCACCTTCCTCATTTATAACTCTGAAGCCTCCAAGCATATACAGACCTTTGCCTTTTGGCTGACTTTCCGGCGGGATATACTCATCGTCCTCTCTCAGGACTTTCCTTCTCCATAGGAATAATATTACAAGTGATATTACGAAGAAGACAATTGCCGCTATAATGGCATACAATTCTGTATTTGTGTCCGCTCTCTTGTCTTCCTGGAAAATGGCCGATGAAGAATAAGGAGGATAGGCTATCGAGTAAATATCGACCTTTGACATTTCAGGACCGGAAGAGGATACCGTATATGCTACCAGCTGATTTCTGTCAGCATCACGGACAAGACCGCACAAAGAGCTTATATCCTTGAAATTGAATGGAAGTCTGTCCGCCAGATATGTCAGTTTACCCGAGACCGTATCTATCGCACACAAAATAACCTCTGTGGTGGGAAGCATGTTGTTGAAGCCAAGGGCATACCAGGCATCGGAATCATTTACAAGGCCGGATCCAAAGACAAGACCGTCCGGATTTCGGATATCGCATATTTTTTCTGCATGTCCGGCGGTAAGATCGATTTTGAAAAAATCATTGTAAGTTCCCGGGGATTCAGCCTGCCGGCCTGATTCACTTCCATAACCGCCTAAGATATAGAAATCATTGCCGCCTATCAGGCTTGAACCGCTCAGGTATCTGGGATTCACCTCCTTTGAGTAATCTTTCTCAGTCCACCCAAAGTCTTGGGAATACTCAAACAGGCTGCCGCTGAAATGATATTCGTCATAGCCTCCGAAAAGGACGATGCGGCCGTCAGGAAGCATCGCGTGAGAGTTCTGTGACAGGGATAGATGAGTATTCTGAGCATCAGAAGACCAGATCCTGTTCCGGAAAGAATACAAGTCCAGGTCTCTCTCTGATACAGAGAACGAAATGAGTCCTTCGCCATCTTGCGTCGGAAGAAGACAATCTGATGTGGATTTATATGGATTACCGAACAGATACGGGGTTTCTTGCAGCTCTAATGTATTAAAATCAAAGTTGTAAAGATTCTTTGTACCAGCCACGTACAAAGATCCGCCGTCCGGTGCCGGGCAAGTTTGGGCTGGCTGTCCCCCGACAAGGAAGGATGAGAGCTTCTTCCATAACACGTGTTCATCTATCAGCCACTCCCCTCCGTCGACCAGGGCCTTTCTGGAATGAAGGCTGTCCAGTACGAAACCATTTCCGTGATGATACATCGGCCAGCTTGCAGCCAGTCGCCTTTCGGAATCATAGAGCCTTACATCCCTCAAAATCATTGATGGGGCATCAATGGAAGCAAATCCCGCCTTTGGAGTGCGTCCAAAGAATATTTCAAGATTGCGGACAGGAGGCAATTCTCCCGGGACATCGAACGACAGGGTATCAATACGGAAACCTAGCATTCCGTGCCGGGCGTCGAAATCTATCGAAAAGTCCATCCAATCCTCGCCGAGATTCTTGAACTCTTTATTTGAGAGTGCCACGACGGTTTTTCCCCCTGAAACGAGCAGAATATTGTCACCGTGGCTCCAGCCAAGATTTGAAATCACGTCCACGCTCAGTGTGTCATTCACTATGAGGCGGCATACATATCCGTAAATATTTTGAGTAAGGCGAAGGGAATAATCGAGCCTGAAACCGCCCTTTCCGGGACGCAGTGGCTTGCCTCCGCATAGATCCAGAGATGTCGGAAGCTTGAAATTGGCGCCGTCACTGCGGAAAACCAAGCCTCTTTCTGGATCCTGCTGCTGAGAACTCGCAATAAAAGCCGGCACTGTCAACAGCAGGCCGGCAAGGAGCAAGCTTATGATTCTACCTCTTGCCATATCAGTCAGCGGCCACGCCCTTTACTGGACCGGGTGGCTCCGGATTATGAGTTGGATTCCTGTGGTCGAAATAATATATTCCCTTATTGTCCATCTGCGTGTAGAATGTTTCCAGACGGGCGGAAAAATCTGTGAAATCTTTGTTTTCGGCGCTGGTCCAGGCCGCCTCGGCAAGAGCAATAATTCTTGGGAAAGTCATAAACTCGGCTCTTTTTATGCTGCTTACCTGTTCGCTCCAAAGATTTGCCTGCATACCTGCCGGCATATAGCCATCCGGCATCTCAAGAGAGTCCGGGAATGCATAAACGTCTTCCAAAGGGCAGAAGCCATCCCAACGACGGCCGGTTGTATGCGAATCGTGCTGAACAAAATCGAAATACATCGGCTTTCTCGGACACAGAATCGTAAAACATCCTTCTTCAAGCGCCTTCGCAAGGTGGTCCAGACGGTCGTGTCTCCACCAGGTAATGCCGGTTTCGTCGTGCCCAAGGCCCGCCTCGAGGACATCATCCCAGCATAGAGGAGTCTTGCCAAGGGTCTTCACGCTGTCTGCCATTCGTCTGATAAAATAGGCTTCCATTGCGTCAAGATCGGCCAGCGACTCTCTCTTCATCAGGGCGAGCACGTCTGGATCGTTCTCCCACGCTGCCCTGCCGAATGAAACTTCATCCCCGCCGATATGAATATACTGCCCCGGGAAAAGACCGGCCACTTCCCTGAGGATATCTGTCAAATAAGAATATGTTTCTTCCTTCCCGGGATTGAATGTAAAATCAGGGTGTTTTTCGGAGCCGCCTCCGTTGAATTGCGGATAAGCGCGGTTTGATGAAGTTGCGTGGCCCGGCATATCTATCTCAGGAACGACAGTGATATGCCTCTGCGCTGCGTAATCTACGATTTCTTGGATTTCTTCCCTTGTATAGAATCGCGCCGGGGCCTCAGGATTGCTGTAGTTTCCCTTTGCTCCTACTGTGGTCAGTTCAGGATAAGCCTTAATTTCTACTCTCCAGCCGGGCTCGTCCGTAAGATGCCAGTGAAATATATTGAGCTTAAGCTCTGACATCATATCCAGTATCTCTTTGACATATTCTTTTCCGAAGAAATGTCTGGATTCGTCAAGCATATATCCTCTCCAGCGAAAACGGGGCTTATCCTTGATGGTCCACTTTCTTGAAGCCTCACTATTCATTCTCAGCTGGTTTATCGTACGGAATGCATAGAAAACTCCGGCAGAATCACCGGCAGAGATGCGGACTGTCTTTTCTCTTATTTTTATTGTATAGGCCTCCGGACCCAATTCCGGCTTTATCTGTATGACAGTGTCCTTTGGCTCATCGGAAATTTCAGCGCCGGCCTGGACAAACTCCGGTCGCGGCACTACGGGACAATCGGCTTGCTGATTGGCAGAACAACCTGAAAGAAAGGCCACAAACAACAAGAACGAGAATCCTTTCCGCAGAATCTTGACAGGAGAATTGACAGTTTCCATTTCCATTATGACAATATATGCAAATATATGAATTCTTTCAAGAATTACATAATGATATACTCTCGTTGATTTTATTTGTACCTTTGTAAGACTGCATAAAATGTTTACTATGAATAATCTTTTTGATCTCAAAGGAAAAGTAGTGGTTATGACCGGCGCCTGCGGTGTGCTCGGAGCCACAATCGTCAAGTATTTCGCATCCCAGGGTTGTAAAGTCGTTCTTCTGGACCTGGAAAGAGCCGCCGAGAAGGGCCAACAGCTGGTGGCTGAAATCAAGGCCGACGGAGGCGAGGCGATGTTCCTTCCCACCAACGTCCTGGAGGAGAAGGCGATGGAGCAGAATCTTGCCGATATCCTGAAGGCCTACGGCACCATCGACATACTCCTGAATGCCGCCGGCGGAAATATGGGGCCGGCCAACGTCCAGCCGGACCAGACCATTGCCGACCTTGACATCGACGCGATGAAAAAGGTATGCGAGCTAAATATCTTCGGGACAGTCATTCCTACAAAGGTTCTTATCAGGCCGATGGTGGCCCAAAAGAAGGGCAGCATCATCAATTTCTGCTCGATGTCGTCCTTCCGCCCGCTGACCCGCGTGGCCGGATATGGCATCGCAAAGGCCGGAATGGCCAGCTGGACTGAGTGGCTCGCAGGAGAACTCGCCATAAAATACGGTGAAGGCATCCGTGTAAATGCAATCGCACCAGGCTTCCTGCTTACCAACCAGAACCGCACGCTGTTGACCAATCCGGACGGTTCTCTGACCGACCGTTCCCACAAAATACTCGGCCATACACCTTTCGGACGTTTCCTTGAACCCGACGAGTTGGTGGGTGCCCTGCATTATCTGGCATCCGATGCCGCAAAGGGTGTCACGGGAACCATTGCAGTCGTTGATGGCGGATTCAATACTTTCAGCATATGATTTTAATGAGACAATCCTGGCGCTGGTACGGTCCCGGCGACCCTGTTACATTGGACAATATCCGTCAGGCCGGAGTAACTGATATCGTAAGCGCCCTGCACCATATCCCCAACGGAGAGGTCTGGACAATAGAAGAGATTGAGAAAAGAAAGGCTCAGTGCGCTGAGAAAGGGCTTGTCTGGAGCGTCGTTGAGAGTGTCCCGGTTCACGAGCATATCAAGACCCGTGAGGGCCGATATCTGGAGTATATCGAAAACTACAAGCAGACAATCCGCAACCTGGCAGCGTGCGACATCCACTGCATCACATACAACTTTATGCCGGTTCTGGACTGGACCCGTACGAATCTTTCCTACGAAATGCCCGACGGCAGCCGCGCTCTCCGTTTCGAGCGGGCCGCCTTCCTGGCCTTCGACCTTTTCATCCTGAAGCGTCCCGGAGCCGAGGCCGAATATACCCCGGAGGAGATTGCGAAAGCGAAGGCCCGTTATGACTCAATGTCGCCGGACGAGGTGGCGCTCATCACCCGGAATATGATTGCCGGCCTTCCCGGCAGCGA
>JAILDI010000003.1 GCA_024689525.1 Bacteroidales bacterium | reverse complement strand
GACTACCACGCCGGCCACAATGACGTCGCGGCCAACATCATTGCCGGCGGCATCAAAGTCAGCCTGATCCCGATCCTCTACGGCCTCATCGTCTACTTCGTCTCCCTGATCCTCCGGATCATCCACAAGCCCCGGATCTGATCCCGGGACCCAGGACATTGCATTGTAACGCGCGTTACTGTAACGCGCGTTACAATTCATTGAAAGACCTCGGCGAGTTTTTTTGCCAGGGCTTCGCCGCGGAGGCCGCGGGCGACGACGATGCCTTCGGGGTCGATCAGCAGGTTGTCGGGAATGGAATTGACAGCATAGACGCCCGCCGCCACGCTCTTCCAGCCCTTCAGGTCGGAGAGGTGGGTCCAGGGCATCTGCCACTCGATGACCGCCCTTTCCCAAGGCTCCTTTTCGCTGTCGAAGGAAAGCCCGACAATCTCAAAACCCTTGTCGTGGTACTGTTTGTAGGCTTCGCGCACGTTGGGCATCTCGGCCTTGCAGGGGCTGCACCAGGAGGCCCAGAAGTCCACCAGCACCCATTTCCCCTGCCCCACATACTCGCTCAGCTGATGCAGGTTGCCTTCGGCATCGGCCTCTTCCAGGTCCAGGAATCTTTTCCCGATGACGGCGCTCTTGACTTTATCTGCCTGCTGTTCTTCGGCCATCGCTTCCAGGCCCTCCCTGAGATCCGCCACGTACGGATGCCTGGCAAAGGGGGCATCCCTATAAACCAGCTCTTTGAACTTGTCGGGGCCTGCAAGCTCGAGGACATCCTCGATGAAAGCGACCGGGATGAGGTTGTCCATATTCTCCTCGATGATGGCTATTTTGGTGTCGACAAGCTGCTGTTGCACGTCCTCATACCGGGCGGCAAAGGCATCCCCGGCGGCGTTCTGCTCCTCCTTGGACAGCGAAAGGTAATCACGGATGAGCCGGTCCAGCCGGGCGTAGACCGCGGCGTTCCGCTTTTCACACGCCGCCAGTCTGACATTCTGGGCCGAGCCGGTGACGGAACTGTCCGCGAAATTGATTTCGACGGGAACGCCGTCATTGAAAAGCAGGTACTGCCAGTCGGAACCCTCGACTTCGACGTACAGGAAGGCATCTTTAGCGGCCTTCCCCTTCATCTCGAAAGTGCCGCCGGACACGACCGTGCCGTCAACGTCGTCGGCCAGGTACCGGTCCACCAGATACACGGCTGCCCCGTCCTGAGGAACGTTCTTTCCCGTAATCACATACTTCGTTTCCTTTCCGGAGCACGCCAGCAACCCCGCTGCGGCCACCATGAGCATAAGAATGGACTTCGCTTTCATTTCCAAAGATGATTTCGGCAAAAATAGCAATTCTTTTCGACACAATATATATCTTTATCGCATGAGAAAACTATCCGTCCTTTTCGTCTTACGCCCTTGAACCAAGCCGTCTGCCCTTGACTGACGAAGGCTATTGTTCGTCAATGCCTATTCCCCGCCGGAACCCTTCCACGCGGCGATCGAACCTGTTGATTCCCAGCAGGGCAAACAGGTAAGCGGCGCCCATGGCGATGACGCCCAGGCCGATGAGCGTGGAGAGCGTTGCGGCGGTCACATCCGGATTCCTGAGGCCCAGCACACCCAGCAAGGCGCCCGCGAGGCCCAGCAGCAGGATACCCCACCATCCCGGGAATCCGACCCTCTTGTAGTCGAAGCTGTCCACGGCGATGATGACGCCCTCGAAGAGCACCCACATGGCGAAGATTACCGGCAGGGAGAAAGCCAGGAAGATGTTGTTGCCGATGAAAATGATGCCCAGGATCATCTCAAGGATGGCGCTGAGCATACGGCTGCCGCTGTTGGGCAGGAACATCTGCGTGCGGAAGGTGAACACCAGTTTGGCGATACCGGCCGCCAGCGTGAAACACCCGATCAGCCATGCCGTCGTAAAAAGGGTTGCTGCAGGTCTGCAGATACAGATAACACCCAGGGCTACCAGGAGGGCTCCCGCCACGGCCAGCCAGATTTTAGAACTTGTCTTCATATTAATAACTCCTTTTATTGTCACGTCCAAACCGTATCAAATCCCGGTCCGGCACCGACAATTCTGACAAGATGGCAGCAAGTCAAACGGGGCTGGCGGGATTATCAATCGTTTAACAATTTCTATACTTATTTGGACAAACAAACTTCGTTTTCTTCAGTTCTAAAATGATAGTTTGTTAGGCGAAGTGGAGTGGAATAGAAATAATCTTCTTTTTTGAGAGCCCGAAGTGACGCATTGCGGAAAAGGGTACGTTTATATGGCAGAAAAAGAAAAGTGATGGATATGAAGGCAATCAACAGAGTTGTATTTGCGGCATTGGGTTTCCTGTGCTTGGCATTTGCCGCATGCACA